>CABXOR010000022.1 GCA_902513935.1 uncultured SAR324 cluster bacterium | reverse complement strand
CAACTGCACGTAAACCAAGGATTTTCATTTGATCGTCATCTGTTACAAGGATTTTAAAAAAACCCTGAGTGTTGCGCATGGCAACAGCTCTTGGAATACAGCGAAAATCATAGCTGGCAACTCGATAATCCAGTTCAGCTTTTTGGGCCTGCTGTTCATTCATACCGACTCCTGCAACCTCAGGATTTAGGAACATGATTGTTGAAATATTTTCGTAGATCATTGATCTTTTTGGTTTGCCGTAAATTTTTTCAACAGCATGACGTCCTTCCAATTCTCCCACATTAACCAGCGCAATGTCTGCAGTAATATCTCCTGCTGCATAAATGTTGGAAATACTGGTTTGTGTGTCATTATCAATAATGTGTCCTGATTCACTCAGTTCCATTCCTATATCGTGTAAACCGGTATCTTCAATATTCGGTACACGTCCTACCGATACCAAAGCTTTTTCTGCATCAAAAACCTCTTTCTCTCCATTCGGATGTTCAAGAACATATTCAACACTTCCATTCGTAATTTCCATTTTATCAAGTTTTGATTCATGGTGAATGAGCACTCCATTGGCCTTTAAATTTGCTTCAATCACTTTGGCCAGGTCAGGATCTTCAAAAGGTAAGATCCGATCTTCTTTGGAAATAATATGAACTTTTGTTTTTCCGAAATTGGAAAAGATAGTGGCAAACTCACAGCCGATTACTCCTGCTCCGAGAATTACTAGACTATCGGGAAACTCTTCCAGCGAACTTATGCCATCGCTGGTCATGATGATATCCTCATCAATTGTAATTGAGGGGATTTTACGGGGACGACTTCCAGTAGCAATTATGATATTTTCCGCATTTACCTTTTCTGTACCGGAGTCGGTTTCCAGCTCAATTTCACTTGAGCTGATTAAATGAGCACTTCCTTTGATGTAGCGAAAGCCTTCCGGACGTTGTTGAATTACCAGTCGGAGGTGCTCTTCTAGTTGATTTGAACGCTCAAAAACCGCTTCATTAACTTCATTCAGCACATTGTAAAAATGCACAACCGGTTCTTCCAACCCATAGTGACTCATCTTTTTACTGAATGAAGCAAATTCTTTGGATATTTCCCAAAATGTTTTTGAGGAAAGTGCTCCATCATATATTCCGGCGCCGCCAATTCGATCCCGTTCTACAAGTAAAACACTTTTATCAAAATCAACTGCACGCATGGCTGCCGCATATCCGGACGGTCCACCACCAATTACACACAGATCATATTTTTCCATAGAATAGATTTTTCTTAGAATTACTTGGTGAATTTAGATCAAGATTGCTGCCCTGTAACACCGCTGTTTTTTTTGAAGTTTCCTGTATAAAGGTACAAAGAACTTGAACTACTAAAAATTGGGGATAATAAGGAATTAGAGCCTCGTAGCCTCAGTGCCTGACTAAATTTATCTGGTATTTCCGGCTTGATAGATTCACCAACAATTGACTATAACAGAGTCACTTACTAAATTCTTTGACTTCGTTCTTTTATTTCTTGATTTAAAATACGATCATTTTCCGAATAATCAACCGGCAACTCAACAATATGAACCCCCGGAGAATCATTGCATTTTTTCAAAAGTGGAACAAAATCTTCTGTTTTTTCTACACGATATCCGTTTGCGCCATGACATTCTGCAAACTTGACAAAATCCGGATTGTCGTATTCCAAGCCAAAATCTTCAAATCCCAAATTTGCCTGCTTCCAGCGAATCATTCCATAAGAGTTATCCCGTAAAATCAGGCAAATCAAGTTCATTTTGAGACGTACCGCCGTTTCCAGTTCCTGGGCATTCATCATGAAACCACCGTCTCCGCAAATAGCCATCACTTTGCGTTTTGGGAAAACCATGTGTGCACCCATTGCAGAGGGTAATCCGGCACCCATTGTGGCCAATGCATTGTCGAGCAAAACGGTGTTTGCTTCATGAGCTTTGTAATTCCGCGCAAACCAAATTTTGTAAACACCATTGTCCAGTGCAATGATTCCGTTGGATGGCATCGCTTCACGAACATCTGCAACGAACCGTTGAGGCAGCATTGGGAAACGCGGATCATCTGCACCTTCAAGGAGGTGTGCATCCACAGCTTTTTTGACCTTTAATGAATAAGAAAAATCCCAAGAACCCTGCGGCATGATTCGCTCATTGATTTGCCAGATGCTGTTTGCAATATCACCTATAACTTCCAACTGAGGGAAATAAACCGGATCTACTTCTGCTGATAAAAAATTAATGTGAATAACCTGAAATGAATCCTGTTCCATGAAAAAAGGAGGTTTTTCAATATCGTCGTGTCCCACGTTTATAATCAAATCCGCTTTTGCTATGGCACGGTGCAAAAAGTCATTGTCGGACAGTGCTGCGTTTCCCAAAAACAAGGGATCACGTTCGTCTAATACACCCTTTCCCATCTGTGTACTGATAAAAGGCATTTGGGTTTTATCCACAAAAGCCCGTAACATTCTTGCCGGCATTTTCCGGTTTGACCCAGCTCCAATCAAAAGTAGCGGATTTTTTGCTTTTTCAATCATTTCCACTGCCTGCTTGATAGCTTTTCCTTCTGCTACTGGGCGACGAGCACGGCTGCGTGGCAGTGGCTGGGATTCAGCTTCCTCTCCGGCAACATCTTCCGGCAATTCTAAATGTGCTGCTCCAGGACGTTCTTCCTGGGAAATCCTGAAAGCTTCCCGGATCCTTGAAGGAATATTGTTTCCACTTACAATCGAATGAGTATATTTAGTCAATGGGCGCATCATTTCGACTACATCAAGAATCTGGAACTTACCCTGCTTACTATGTTTGATAGGTTTTTGTCCTGTAATCATTACCATCGGCATAGCTGCAAGCTGAGAATATGCTGCTGCAGTCACAAGATTCGTGGCTCCCGGTCCAAGAGTTGACAGGGCGACACCTGACTTGCCGGTGAGCCTTCCGTAAGTGGCAGCCATGAAACCGGCTGCTTGTTCATGTCGAGTCAGGATCAGCTTGATTGACGAGTCTTTGAGTGAATTAAGCAAATCCAGATTCTCTTCACCTGGAATGCCGAAAATATATTCCACCCCCTCTTCTTCAAGCGCTTTTACAAATAAATCAGATGCTTTCATATTTTTTTTTTGATTATCAGTTATCTATTTCAGTGCTGCATTTCACAGTTTTCAGCTGGTGCACATTCCTTAATTTATTTCAGTAAAACTATCAGAACGTGCTGCATCACAGGCACGTGCATAGCTTTCAGGCTTGGTATCCTGGAGCAGTGAACCAGTCTCGATGTATTCGTAGATTTCAGAAAAATTCCTGATTTCATAGGCCTCGATTCTGCGCATCAAGTGCCATGGTCTTAATTCTTCTGCTTTTTCCAGACCCATTGCGCCCATGATTTGACAGGCACTATCCACAGTATTACGATGATAATTATTGACGCGCTGACTTTTTTCTTCCGGAACAAGTGCACCAAACAAGCTGGGATTTTGTGTTGTCACACCAACCGGACAAAGGTTTGAGTTACACTTACGGGCCTGAATACAGCCCAGCGCCATCATCATTGCTCTGGCTGAGCTACAAAGATCTGCACCTAAAGCAAGTCGCTTGACCAGTCCAAATCCTGAGGTCATTTTTCCACTGCTGATAATTTTAACTTTTTTACGTAAATCAAAGCCAACCAAAACGTTATGCACAAAAATCAATCCCTCAACAAGCGGAGTTCCAATATGATTAGAAAATTCCATCGGAGCCGCACCAGTCCCACCTTCACCACCATCAACCGTGACAAAGTCCGGGGCAATTCCTGTTTCTTGCATGGCTTTGCATATGGCAATAAATTCCCTGCGTTTTCCCACACACAACTTAAAACCGATTGGTTTGCCTCCGGATAATTCCCGGAGTTGGGTAACGAAATCTATAAGTTCAAGAGGATTTGTGAAGGCTGTGTGTCCGGGAGGAGAATCCACATCCTTACCCATCGGTACATCCCGAATTTTAGCAATTTCCTGAGTCAGTTTGGCAGCAGGCAGGATACCACCATGTCCTGGTTTTGCACCTTGCGATAATTTAATTTCGATCATCTTAACTTGTTCTTTCTGCGTATTTCCAATAAAAGTATCCGGACAAAATTTACCATCTTTGTCACGGCAACCGAAATATCCGGTTCCAACCTGCCAAATCAAATCACCACCCATTAGATGATATGGGCTTATTCCTCCTTCTCCCGTGTTGTGTGCAAAACCTCCGATCTTAGCTCCTTGATTGAGTGCAATCACAGCGTTTTTACTCAGTGCACCAAAGCTCATTGCTGATATATTGAGGAGGCTGGCCGAATATGGTTGCTTACAGTCTGGGCCTCCAATCATAACTCGCACATCCTCATGCCCCATTTTTTTTGGACTAAGAGAGTGGTTGACCCATTCGTAGCCGGTTTCATATACATTTTCGACTGTTCCAAAAGGGATTGTATCGCGCGTGTTTTTTGCTCGTGCGTAAACGACGCTTCGCTGTTCTCGACTAAAAGGACGTCCGCTTGTATCGGATTCCACAAAATACTGATACATTTCAGGACGAATCTCTTCCAATAAAAAACGCATGTGTCCCAACACAGGAAAATTTCGCAGAATAGAGTGAGATTTTTGAGTTATGTCATGCAGACCGAGCAAAATTAGCGGCCCAAAAATAACCATCGACCAGAGAACTTCAGGAAGATAAAAAAACGAAACCACATTAATGGCCAGAATGACCACAGTGGTTTGCAGAAATAATGTACGCATAGGGAAACTCTCGGATGATATGTGGATCAAAACTTAGCGTATTGCAACTATACTTGCTCTAATGTATTACAAATACTTTTACAGGGAAACCACATAAATAGCAAGTGTTACTCAACTTGAAAATTTCGCAGATTAACCGCCGATACGAGACATGACAAGAGCAGAACCCGTGAATGCCGCATCTTGTTTGTAGGAAATCGATTTTTGGACAAGTTTTTGGAGGGGTTCTTGCGGATCTGGATGTTCCAATAAATGACGAATTGAGAGCGGTGCAGGGTTACTCAGGCAACCGATGAGTTGGCCGTTGGAAGTCAGGCGTAAACGGGAACAAGTGGAACAAAAAGGTGCGCTGTTGTTTGGAATAATTCCAAAATACCCACCAGGGACCCAATAACGAAGTGAAGTTGAGTCAACTTCTGCTGAAACAGGCTGCACAGTATAACGTGTAGAAATTCGCTCCAGGATTTCATGCATTGTCACTAATTTAAAATCATCTTTTTTATAAAGCGGTCCCATCGCCATCAACTCGAGGTAGCGTATTTCAACTCCCTGTCTAACACCATATTCAAGCATTTTAACGGTTTCATCTTCATTTTCACCCTTGACTACTACCATGTTGACCTTGACGCGTAGTCCAAGTTTCATACATTCTTCAATTCCTTCCAGTGTTTTATGTAGTTTTCCAACTCGACCTAAACGTTTAAATTTTTCTGGCTCAAGGGAATCAAGACTCAGGTTAACGTTTTGGAGACCTGCTTCAACAAGAGCTTTAACTTTTTTGGCCAGCAATTGACCATTTGTGGTCATCCCGATGTTGCCAATACCCATTTCACGAATACCAGAAATCACTGGAATCAAGTTTGGGTAAAGAAGAGGCTCGCCGCCAGTCAAACGCACCTTTTCAATTCCGGCATGATCTTTAAGAATCTTGACAAGCCCCAACATTTGAACTGCACTCAACTCATCAGGTATACGCCTGTGATCACTCAGGCTGGTGACACAGTAAGTACAGGCCATGTTGCAGACCTCTGTGAGAGAAATACGAAGTTTATTAATATTGCGACCGTGAAGGTCAATCATGGAGGTTCTCCTTTCCAAAGCCGGGAGGCAGATCAGTTTCCCAACCTACCCTATCGTTCGCCAAACCTTGGCTACCACGTTAGGTTTTGGCAAATCGGAGATTAATAAATTATTGATTTCTAAATTGTAACATTGAGATTATTTCAGTGATACTATCAAGTCAAGCTCTATAATATATATCTTGATTATTAAACTGAAATTTGCTTTTATTTGGCAGCTCTTTTAAAATACAGATATATAATTTGAATGAAACAACTCCAGGATTAAAAATTAATCCACTCAATTTGCAAGACCGGCAACATTATTCCTGCTTATATCAAAGCTCAATCAATTCACATCAAATGACCAAAAAAAAATGGGGCCAAAATTTTCTTATACACAATCATGTAGCAGAGACTATAGTAGAGGCTGCAGATGTTCACAATGGAGATTCGATCCTTGAAATTGGTCCCGGCCGTGGAATACTGACACGTTCATTGCTGGGAAGAGGTGCTCAAGTCACTGCAATCGAAGTTGATCCGGCATTGTGTGAAAAATTAAGAAAACAATTTAAACACGAAGCTAGATTTACTTTAATTGATCAGGACATAATGAAAGTATCTCCTGAAGATTTGGCTAAAATAGTTAGTGCACCTGCAAAAGTAGTCGCAAATTTACCATACAATATTGCCACTCCATTATTATTACGGATGCTCTTCGTTCGAAAAGCATGGCAGTCACTGACAATAATGGTACAGTTTGAGGTAGCAGAAAGGATTTGTGCATCACCTGACTCCGGAAAAATTTATGGGCCATTGTCTCTAGTTGGAGCCCTCGGTTTTGAAAGGAATATTATAAAAACCATCTCTCCAGACTCTTTTCGTCCTGCACCAAAAGTTGATTCGGCAATAATCCAACTTATACCTCATAGTTCCAGTCTCACCCACGAAGAAGAAAAACAGTTTCTCAAGTGGAGTCATCTTCTGTTTCAGCAGCGCCGTAAAACCTTGCTGAATGGGATTCGACGGCATTTCCCGTTATGGTTTAAAAACTGTCAGAATTCACTTCGTGAAAAGTATGGTCTTCGCCGACCGGAAAGCCTCGATTTTTCCGAATGGCTGGTCCTCTTCAGTTATTATTTGCAACAAATATAAAATGGATCTTGTTAAGACTTTAAGAAAAGCTGAAATACCCGTTGCAAATTATAGACTCTTTTTGCTTCAACTATTCATGAGGTTATGCCTTTTTGTCATACTATTTACTTTTCTCCTTGCAGAAGTTAGCAGGGGGTTTGAAACAGTTGATTCTCTTGACTTTTCCGGAAACGGCCCCTTGTTTCTTTCAGACAAACAAATTCAGGAAGATTTAGTGCAGGCAGAACACCTGCTGAAAGAGAACTATGTCCGTTATCCCATTCTTGAGCAGAAAGGTGTCAGCTGGGAATCGGCCTTTAAGAACTTAGAAGACCACTTATTGCCAGATATAAATCCTGTACTGACGCACCATTTTCAAGAACAACTGATAAAATCTTTGGAGTTTACAGAAGATTCTAATATACAGACGGATCTGTTCTTAAAAAAACGGCATTACGTTCAGCGGATTGAACCAAAAGTGGCATTTTACACAGGAATCCGCATGGCACAACAACAGAATCGATTCAGTGTTTTACCCTCTTTGAAGCACCAAAATAAAATTGTTAATCACCGTTTTATCGACTGTAAAACAACAATGGAGGTGTTCTTCCCCATCTTACCGGAAAGGGAGACTGAAAAACTTTTTATGTTAGGACAACAGGCAAATCACCAGCTCCAACCTCTGAATTGTGTATTTGAAAATAATTCCGGTGAGAAACGAGAAATAATGCTTCCTCTCATTTTTCCAGCAACAGAACTAAATAGACAAGAAATGCCTGTATTTGAATTTAAAGGCGGGAGGACACCATACATTCGCTGGTACAGGGACGGCAACCCAGAAGAGATTGCAGTCAAGCAATTCCATAAACTTGCCAGAGAACTACAGAATACCCCCACACTGATTATTGATGTACGGGGTAACGCGAACGGCAGTTTTGCCTTTATTGAAAAGTGGCTCAAGGAATTTACCAGTAATCATTGGAAAAATGTGATTGTACGGGAACGACAAACAATCCCTATTTTAAAAGGTCTGCTGAATCGAGTTCAATGGAATCTGCATCATTCTACTGCACGTTTGTTGGTAGGGAAAGATCAACTGGAACAAAAACTCCAGCAGTTAAAGGCCCTCATATTTCATTTCAGGGAAAAAGAAATTACTGAAAAATGGGTGGAAACCAAGTTCATTTTCAACGGGAAAAAAGATGCAACCAGGATGAACACTCGCCTGATAGTTCTGGCCAACCAGCATTGTGGAAACGGCTGCCAGTTTCTGTCTGCCTTAACCAAACAAATTCCGGATGGAATTCTGATTGGAACAAATACAGGGCCCTTTCCCAAAAATACTTCCGGTCCAATTTTTCAGCTGAACCATTCCCGCATCATGCTTTCATTCAGCCACAGGATCCACTTGAATCATAAACTGGAACCAGTTTCTCCTTCCGGATATCTTCCGGATTACTGGTTATTTCCACCAATGGGATTAACGGAAATTCTGCGCTTTGTTAGTAAAAAAAATTAACCCTCACTACCTTGTATACAATTCAGAAACTTGATTTTCTCTTGATTTTCAGTTACCATCAATCGGTGTTTTGTTTAAAAACAAAGTCCTGAAAACACAACCTTAATATACCAACTTTTTCAATCTACAGATGGTAAAGCTATTGACAAATTTGTTAAGGATTCCAATTTTTATATTTTTGTTCGTTCTTAATACATCGTTCCACGGAACTCTTGTCAGCCTATGCGCTCCAATTAAATTTGTCATTCCGCTGTCTGGTTGGCGTCGTTTTTGGGGAAGAGTTTCTTACTGGATTTCCGGAGGTTTTATTATCACAAACAATTTCCTTTTGAACGTATTTTATCATCTTGAATGGGACATTGAAGGCCTGGTTCATTTGAGAACAGATGGTACATATCTGGTTATCAGCAATCATCTTTCATTATTTGATATTCCAGTTGTACAGGGAATTTTTTTAAAACAAATCCCATTTTTGCTCTTCTTTATTAAGCAGCAATTGCTGTGGATTCCTTTCCTGGGTCAGGCGCTCTGGACTCTGGAATATCCAACTATGAAGCGTTATTCCAAAGAAACTCTAAAAAGTCATCCGGAATTGCGTGGCAAAGATTTGGAAACCGCTAAACTTTCCTGTGAGAAATTACGGGGACATCCAGTGACTATTTTGAATTATGCAGAAGGCACTCGCTTCACTCCGGGAAAACACTCCAAAACCAAGTCATCCTTCGTTAATTTACTCAAACCTAGGGCTGGTGGAATACACACAGTTTTGAATAGTTTAGGCGACGAAATTACATCCATACTCAATGTCACACTGGTATATCCAGGTCACTCCTCTCCTAATTTTTATGATTTACTGTTTGGCAGGGTCCACAAAATTGTGGTTAGAATTGAATCCTTGAAGCTTGGAGAAGGAGTGGTACCGTCACTGGAAACAATCCGTGCAAAAGGAGGTTCATTGGCAGTCAGGAACTGCCTGAACGAGCTTTGGGAAGCTAAAGATAAATTTATCAGCAAAATCCATAGTGATGCAGAACTAAATGCTGAAACAACTCAGCCCACAAGGGAATCATTTTCCACAGAATCAGTTGGTGTTAGAAGCACCACTCCTTTTTCTTCAGAATAGGCTCCAAGTACCAGCACCTCAGATTTAAAGCCGGCAACACGTTTGGCCGGAAAATTCAACACTGCCGATATTTGCAGGCCTACTAATTCATCTGGTTGGTAATTTTCAGTAATTTGTGCAGAACTTGTTTTAATCCCCAGTGGACCAAAATCTATGCGCAGGATGTAGGCAGGATTTCGTGCTTTTGTATTGAGAGTTGCTTCCAGAATAGTTCCAGTCCTGATATGAACACGTAAAAAGTCTTTAAAGTTAATTTCTTCCATTTAATTTTTTGGATCTGGATGTAAAAATAAGTTATTCATTTTGAAATGAATTTACTGAGATAATTTCTCTTAAAAGTGCCTGTAACGGATGCAGTGGTCGAAAACCTTCAAAACGCTTCACCTGGCTACGGCAGGAAAAACCGCTTGCCAAAATTTTCTGTCGTAATAATGGATCCTCCGGAATCTTTTTGCTCCAGCTTAAATTGTAAATTCCACGTGATTCTTCAAAATGATCATTTTCGTGTCCGTATGCTCCAGCCATGCCGCAACAACCTGCCGGAATCAACTCCAATGACAAACCAAATGCCTCAAAAACATCCTGCCATAATTCCTGGGAAAACTGTGCCCCAGTTTTTTCGGTACAATGTCCCAACAACTTATATTCTTGTATTTTTTTACTTATTGAAACTCCATATCCAGGAAGTTTTTTTGATTTTTTTACTAAGAATTCTTGCGGCAGCAGAATCTCAAACGGCAACTTATTTTTTCCGAGAATTTTCAAATATTCATCACGATATGTTAGTACAACACTTGGATCAAGACCGACAAGAGGAATTCCGCATCGAGCTGCATACGAAAGCCAATTTGTGTTTTTCTCTACAACTTTACGGAATTGCTTCAGAAAGCCTTTAACATGCAGTGGTTTCCCGTTTGGACTAAACGGGGCAACGTATACTGTATAGTCTAGTAGTTTCAAAAGTTCATAAAAATCCATAACAACTTGGGATTCATAAAACGAAGTAAAAGCATCCTGCAGCAGAATCACACTACGCTCCAATTCTTCCGGCGTGCGCAATATTAACTCGTCCACGTCAAATGCAGGGGCATCAGCCTTCTGCAGGAGTCTCCTGACAGATTCTGGACTGTATTCCGGCAAATCTCTTAAACCAATTAGATTTTTCAGCAACATACGGCTCAGAGACCAACTGAGTAATCCATTTGCCAGCAACGGCATTTGGGAAAATAATCGTCCGAAGCTCTCAGTTGAACCCACCAAATAATCTTTGAGTGGACGTAAATAACGTCCATGATAAAGGTTAAGAAATTTTGAGCGGAATTCTGGAACATCAACATGCACCGGACACTGAGTAGCACATGCTTTGCAGGCTAAACAACCTGCCATTGACTCATAAACTTCGTGTGAAAAATCGTACTCCCCCTGTTTTTTACGCCAAGAATTCTGAATTTTATTGATCAAATTATACAGAAAATCGAAAGGATTTTTTCCTGAAACTCCTGACTTTTTACTCACAGAAAGCAGGCGTAACCATTCTCGAATCATTCCTGCTCTTCCCTGTGGAGAATGAAGACGATCACGGGTAATTCTTGAGGACGGACACATCACGTTTTCAGGTGAGTAATCGAAGCATGCACCGTTACCGTTACAGTTGATTGCAGACTCATATTCCTTTAGTAATTCCGGAGTAATTTGACGGTCTTTGTGTCCGCGGAGTGGTCCCTCAATCGGGACCACTTTATCATCATGAGAAATCGGTGTTACAATTTTTCCTGGATTAAGCCTATTATTTGGATCAAACGCTTCCTTGATGCGGCGCAAATCCTGATGGAGTTCTTCACCAAAAAATTCTGCTGTGTATTCACTGCGGAAACCGCGCCCGTGCTCCCCCCACATAACACCATCATATTTTTTCACAAGTTCAACAACTTTATCAGAAAGTTCCCTGATCCAACTTTCTTCTTCCGGATTCTTCAAATCCAAAGCCGGACGGACATGCAAACACCCAACATCCACATGACCAAACATGGCGTAGTGCAAACCATACGATTCAAGCAGTGTCCGGAACTCCCGTATATAATCAGCTAGTTTTTCCGGTGGAACTGCAGTATCTTCCACAAACGGAAGCGGCTTTCTCTCACCTTTTGTATTGCCTAAGAGACCAACACCTTTTTTTCGCAAACTCCATAAATTACTAATTTCCTGTGGATCAAAGGTCCGGTAATAACCAGTTGCTTTTCCGGGTTTATTATTTGTTGCATCAATGGTTTTGCAAAGTGCCGTAACCTGTTTTTCCAGATGATTTTTGTTGCTGCCGCAAAATTCCACCAGGTTAATTGTCCGTGTTGGGCGTTTTTTCCTTCCGGACTTTCCTTTTTCGTCTGCAACAAAATCTTTGATTTTGAGATATATTTCATCTTCTTTTGCCAAGCCCAGTATTTTTTCGTCAATAGTTTCTATTGCAACCGGATCAGACTTAAGCAGCTTTTCTGCATCACTAAGTGCATCATCAAAAGTTTCGTATTTAACCACAAGTAAACTTTTGTGTTTCGGCAGTGGAGTCAAACGAAGTTTAGCCTTGCTGACAACGGCCAATGTCCCTTCTGAACCAGACAGCAAATAATTTAGATTGAAATTTTTCCCCGAATTTTCGTAAACTTTTGCCAGGTTGTATCCCGTCATAAAGCGACGCATTCTTGGAAAAACTTCTTGAATAAGATCGGTTTTATCTGAAACAACTTGATCAACGATCTTAAAAATGTTTGCAGAGATTCCGGACTTTTTTTTGTATTCGCTCAGTGCTTCCCGTTCAAGCGGTAGTGATTCTAAAACTTCTCCATTAGAAAGAACACAGGTTAACTCTAAAACGTGATCACTAGTGCGTCCGTAAATGCGGGAACCTTTTCCACAAGCATCGGTATTTACCATACCACCCAAAGTAGCTCTATTGCTTGGAGATAAATCGGGAGCAAAAAAGACTTTGTTGGGAGCAAGATGTTTATTGAGCTGGTCCAGCACAACCCCAGGCTCAACGCAAACCCAGCCTTCCTTGAAATTCGATTCAATAATTCGATTCATGTAACGTGAACAATCCAGCACAATGCCTTCTGTCAGCGACTGTCCGTTGGTACCTGTACCTCCACCGCGGGCAGTGATTTTGATACTTTTACTAAAACGTTGCTGATCTGCAATTTTGAGTACAGTCTGAATGTCCCTGGAATTTTTTGGAAAAACAACTGCCTGCGGTAAGACCTGATAAATGCTGTTGTCTGTTGCAGTTACGAGGCGAGCTCCGTTATCGTGATGAATATCTCCAGAAAATTCACTCTTACTTAACACAGCAAGAAAATTTTGCACAAAATTTGGTGTGCTTTCAGAGGGACTGAGACGGGGAATCATAGTGCAATAAAATTTAAGAAGTTTTCCGGTGTTAATCTTTGAATTCCGGAGGCCGTTTTTCCATCATGGCCATAACCGATTCTTCCAAATCAGTTGAAAGTAGCATGGCTGAGTTCCATGTTGCCACATACTTCAGGCCGTCTGCAACAGAATGATCGCGGGAATGAAGCAGCATTTCCTTAACTCCGCGTAAGGCCAAAGGGGATTTAGACGCAATTTGCTCAGCAATTTTGCGGACTGCGGGAATCAATGTTTTTTGATCATCATAGCAGCGATTGACTAAACCTAATTCGCGGGCTTCTTTGCCGGAGAACTTACGTGCTGTATAAGCTAATTCCCGGACTATTCCCTGTGGTATTAAGTGAGGCAGACGCTGTAAAGTACCAATATCCGCGGTAAGTCCAAGATCAATTTCTTTGATTTGGAAAACTGCGTTGGATGTTGCATAACGCATATCACAAGCACTGATCAAATCGATTCCACCTCCAATGCACCCACCGTGAATTGCTGCCAGCACGGGTTTACTACATTGTTCTATTTGAGTAAAGGCTGCTTGAAGCTTTAATATTTTTTGTCGTAAAAAATCACGCTTTCGTCCTTCACATTCATATCCCTCAACTTCCCGGCCAATAGACTGTAAAAATCCAAGGTCAATTCCTGAGGTAAAATGATTGCCGGCTCCACGGAGAATGCAAACCCTAACTGCGTTGTTTACGTTTAACTCATTAAAACAGTTTCCGAGAGCAAACCATAATTCTTCATCAAGGGCATTTGCCTGTTCAGGACGGTTAAGTTTTATTTCTGCAATTGACGCATCTATTTTAATTAAAAGTGAATCAGGCATATCAAATCATGGAATATTGAGTTAATGGTTGAAGTGGCGCAGAATCAAGTTCCAGCCGTTCTAGACATTCTTTTGATTCTCTCAATTCAACCTCTGCTTCAGACTGAACTTTTTCTGACACCTTATATTTTTTGAACAGATACCCCAGCTTTGTGAACATTTCCGGAACATCAAATTCATTCAGCAATTTATCTAACAATTCTCTGGACTCATTTGGCGGCATACAATCGTGAAGCAAAAAGCAGAGTGGGGACCACAAATCCTGTTTTTTTAATTTTTGCTGAAAAAGCTTTTCATTTTCAACTGCCGACAATTCAGTTTTTAACTGGACTGCCATTCCCACATGCATACCAAAGTCAAACAATGTTGAAGCTGTTGCTTCAGAAGACTTACCCCAATAAGCAGCACTTTGCGCACCAGCACCAAACAAGCCTGCTATTTTGTCTTGTGTAACACTGCGCCAGTGTTTTGGAGTTGCAGTAAGAGGTGGTTCGGAAACTTCAAGCACCTGTCCTCGTGCAATGTTTTGGGTAGCCAGTGAAACGCATTCCAATACATCCAAATTACCCACTTTTACCAAAATTTGAAAAGAAGTGGACAGTAGATAATCACCCAATAAAATGCCCGCTTCACTACCCCACAACTTTTGTACTTGCTGCAGGTGACGTCTGGCTTTTTCCGGTTCCTTAATGTTTCGATGCAAGGCTGATGCAGTATGCAGATATTCCAAAGTACTTCCTATGTCTATGATATCATCATCCGGATCATCAAAGAGGCTTGCGCTTTGCAACAGGACCAGTGATCGAGTTTGATTGTTGTGAGGAGTCACCATGTGGTGAGCAATGTCTGATAAAAAAGGAAGAGATACACCCAAATTGTTTTTCACTGCATTTTTAACCAACTGTAAATTATTTTTGCAGTCCAACAAATTATTTTCGTAAGGAACCTGTTTCATTATTAACTGAATTCTAATTTCTGACTTAATGTTTTATAATTAATGGTAATTAAATTGATGTTTATTCTGCAATGTTCAATCTTAACATTTCTACAATCAATGACATCAATGCCATAACAAATCCTACGACACTCCAAATTGTGATCCAGCGAGAACGAACTGCATGCAGTTGGCGAGACAGCAACAGTGTTGCAAAGACGCACCACGCACTGACTGATGAGCCAAAACGCAAATTGGCTAAAAGAGAATGATCATCGGAATTAATTAATATTCCCAGCATGAGACCAATACTCAATGCAAGAAAACCCCACAATATCCCCTGCCAACTGAGACGGTCCAGAGTGCCCAGTGCAGGAAAACGAAGCGTTAATGATGACATAAGTTTAGTTTTGAGATGATGCTCCTGATAAAGAAAAATGATGCTGGCCACACATGCAACTCCCAACATTATATCTCCTGCCAGGAGAATGATAATATGTGATCCAAGCAAAACATTATAAAACCAGGTTTGCTCTAAAAGGAAAGAACCTGCCGGCATTTGTCTTTGGGAAATAATGAGAGATAAACCAAGCAGCAGGATCACAAAAAATCGAACAATTGAAGTGTTGAACAGGCTTGGCAGACGCTCTGGGAAAGCCTGTACTCCAACCATACTCCCCCATGCTGTTACGCTGAGGATATCACTCACAAAAGTAGAAGGCCAGACTGCTTTCGTCCATAACAATCCCAGTAAAGTTACCGTATGAATTAACCAGGCCGTACGCATACCTGTGACATCAGTCCATACCTGAAACCTGGAGCCTGAAGGTTGCACAAGGTTTGAAGAAAAAAGCCCTGAAACCCAACTAATGATGTAAAGCAACAAGGCTCCCCATGTACCTGCAATCAGCATTTTTTTATATTAGTAATCATTTTGATCAAGTGAGAACTTAACTGAATTGAACTGAGATCTCACTACAAAAAAACAATTTTTCCCCAATATTTTTCCTGCATCAAATTCCGGCGGTGACTCAAAAACAGTTCTGGAAACTACTTAAGAACCAGTGATGTTTTTAGTCGGTGAATTAGAAGAATTACATCCGGCTAATAAGACTGTTCCAAAACTTACCAACAGAAACGAAAATATGTACCACAAATAATTCTCAGGAAATTGATAACTGCTTATCGATCAAGCCTTTGTAAAAGAGACCATACTTGTCATCATGATAATCCTGAATCAAACCAAAATATTTATTCCATGGCGGAACCGGTATACGTTCCCTGCTTTGGAAATAGAGCACTGTGTCGATTTGTTTCCAACGCTGTTCAAGAAATACTTTTAATGGAGAAGTTTCTGAAAGCCCTTCAAAAACAATGACCGGAGATCGTGCACCATGTACATATTCTTCAAAATGCAAAATAATTTTTTCTCCGTAACCCGACAATAACTGCTCCTCCAGGTTTGCAGTCGCTTCAAAATCAATCTTGATCCAGTCTGCTAAATCCAGCAATTGATGATGTACATTAATATTCATTTTATTTGTATCATCCAGAGCTAAGCGTATTTCCAGGTCATCTGCAAGCGAACGAATGGTTGTTAAGTAGTCTTCAGTGATTTCTTCGTTGATTTCAAAATAAAACATTTCCTTATATTCTGGAAACAACTCCAGTAGAGTTTTAAGAGTACGAGGATAATTCAGATAATTTGCATCAACATTTTGTGAAAATGTAAGCGAGGGCATGACTTCACGATCGCGCTCCATTTGTTGACGGAGAAGGCGAACGGTTAGAAAAGTAGCAATCAGTGAAGCAAAGCGGACAAGAACAGAAGGTATTTCCAATTCTTGTGAACGATCTACTATTTCACCAAAACTATTCCCATCTCTGTCGATTGCCAACAACTCAAAGCCGCGCGTGGTTGTATGCTTAGGCTTTGGGGCAAGTTCATCGATGGCTTCTGCTTTGACCGTAATCCATTTCAGGTAATTCCTAGCTCGGTCTGTCAGATCTTCCCATTCATGTTCTGTCACCACCCCCAAAACTTTCATAATAATTTCAGGAAAACACGGTGCCGGAAGACATCCCGGAGCTGCTACAACTGTTTGGCTGATTAATACCAACTCTTTTGTCAGACTGTCAACATATTGCTGCAGTTCTTTTACGTTTTGCATCAGAGTGTTTTTTTCCGGGAAACCTGTGTCTGAAGTCAAACTCACACGATTATAATTGAGTAAAATTACCCAACATTTTCAAAAACCTAAAATTCTTAAATGTTCATGATTATTAACATCTAATCCAGAGGTCTAAATTAAGAATTGATTTTTATATTACCTTTTATGTTTACGATCCTCCGCCACCCAAAGCCAAATTGGCAAATTTTGTGTATTGTCCAATAAATGCCAGTCGTTTCATACCAATTTCACCATTTCGATGTTTTGCAATGCTTATTTCAGCAATACCCTTGTCCTCGGTATCTTCGTTGTAAACCTCATCACGATAAATAAAGACAATCAAGTCTGCATCCTGTTCCAATGCTCCAGACTCTCTCAAATCTGCCATCATTGGACGTTTTTCTGTACGTCTTTCCAAGCCTCGGTTCAACTGAGAAAGAACAACCATCGGCAGCGAAAATTCTTTGGCCATGGCTTTCATAGTTCGTGAAATTTCTGATATTTCCTGTTCCCGTGAAGGATTACGTATATTACTCTGCATCAGTTGCACGTAATCCACAATAACAAGTCCCAGTGCAGGAAATTCTTTTTTTGCCTGCCTAATAACTTTTCTTATATAGTTCGGAGTCACTGCGGATCTGTCATCTATCAGCAAAGGTGCTTCCATCATACGAGTAGTCCCTTCCATCAATTTATCCCAGTCCTCCTGATCAAGATCACCAACCAGCAATTTTTTATTATTTACTTTTGCTTCACTGCAAATCAGGCGCATGGCAATGTGTTCCTTTGGCATTTCCAAGCTAAAAATAAGTGATGGAATATTAGCATGACCTGAAGCATAAAGTGCCATATTAATGGCAAGGGCTGTTTTACCCATTGAAGGTCGAGCTGCAAGAATGATCAAATCTCCCTTTTGCAAACCACGCGTTAAATCATCTAACTCAGTAAAACCAGTTGGAACTCCAGTTACATTTTCTGGAGATTCAGAAATTCTCTCCAACTCTTCAAAATTTGTGGCAAGAACTTCTTTGAGATGAGAATAACTTTTAAGTCGAGTACGTGAATCGATAGACTCTAATCGATCGGTTGCCTCTGAAATAAAGTCAGAAATGTTTTCCGCATTTTCCTCTTGACCTCGTTTTGCAACTTCATGAGCAGTTAGGATAATATCCCTAAGTTGCCCCTTCTCCCGAACAATACGGGCATAAAACTCCGCATTTTCGGCAACAGGAGTATTTTGTGACAGTTCATTCAAATAATCTACTCCGCCAGTTTGTTCGAGTAGATGCTTGGATTTCAAATGACTCAGCAGAGTTAATTCATCTATGGGAACAGGAGGTTCCTGTGCTGTCATTTCCTGCATGGCAGCAAAAATATAATGATTGGCGGGAGAAAAAAAGTCGTCAGTGGTGAGCACATCTAAAATTTGCAGCAGGATTGAGTTCTGAATAATTATTGCACCCAGTACAGCTTGCTCAGCCATCTTGTCATGTGGTAGTAATTCCCCAAGATCAACAGTTTGTGGACGCATTTTTTTTGTACGCTCAAAAACCCTGGTTTTTTCAGATTTATTTTCAGAAGACAACATTGATACTCCTGGCATGGAGAGGGCAATCAAAGATCTGGAGGTGGTGGGGCTGAGACTGTACCCAACTGATAAATTAAAGTGCCAAAGGCTCAATGTAGATCTGAACCTTTAGCTTTAAAGTTAAATTCGTAAACTACTCGTCAGTTTCGTGTTCTTCAAGCTCTTCAAGTTTTTCAAGCTCTTCAAGTTTTTCAAGCTCTTCAAGTTCTTCACTGTCAACATTTTTTTCATCAGCATTTTTATCTTTCGGTTCATCGACAGCAGCTGTTTTAACTGCAGACTCGTCTGAATCTCCAGTCACCTTGATTTGCATGTTTACTGAAACTTCAGAATGAACTCGCACAGTAAATTCATGGAGGCCAATGTTTCGAATGGGCGAATTCAATTGTATAGACCTTCGCTCAACATCAAATTCTTTTTCTTTCAACAATTCTTTCAGGTCCCTGTTGGTGACTGAACCAAACAATCTACCTCCAGGACCGGATTTACGGACAACTTCTATTTTAACAGTTTTAAGTTTTTCTGCCTGTTCGTGTGCCAGTTCGATTTTTCCTTCACGCAACTTGTTTAAATGCTGTATCCTGTGCTGTAATTCTTTAGAGACCCTGTCGGTAGCCAAAAGGGCGATTCCCTTTGGAAGGAGGTAGTTACGACCATAACCGGATTTCACATCTATTGTGTCACCTAAAGACCCTAAATTGGGTACGTCTTCAGTTAGTATCAACTTCACGGTATTTCCTTTTGTTCAATCTCTTAGTTTTTGGAATATTTAGGGATTCTTACCCACACTTCACTCACTTGGTTTAGAATCTCTGTAACTGGAAAATTTTCGTTCAACATTAACTTGTTGAGGCACATAACCTTTCAATGGCGAAAGAAGAGCCAAGTTGCGTGCACGTCGAATTGCGGTTTTTAACTTTCTCTGATTTGCGGCACATACCCCGGAAATGCGGCTTGGAATAATCTTTCCGCCCTGGGTTACATAATTTTTTAACAACTCAACATCTTTATAATCAATTCTGTCTATTCCGTCCTCCTTGAACGGGCAGGATTTGAGCTTACTACGAAGCAGAATACTTGTGGGTATACGTTTACGACGTAAATGTGATCTTTTTCGTTTTTTTAACATAAATAATTTTCATGAAAGTTAGGTTCTGCACTTAAAAATTCTGACTGGCATAGTATTTCAAGAATCTACAGATTCAGTTTCTACTTCTTCGGCAGCTTTGTGAGATTTTTCAATTTTAACTTCTGATTCAGTGTCAACTTCTTTAACATCTTCGTTTACATTCTTTTCATTCTCTGTTGCTGCCTCAGCTTTTTTCAGAGATTCTTTTTTAACTTTGGTAGATTCTCCTGAAATTTCCTCAGATTCCTTCGGAGTTTCCTCATTTTCTGAAGTATCCTCTTTAGGGGGAATTAAGGTTTGTAAAAATGCTGCCTCTGTATCAATATCATCAGTCTTTATAATTTGATGACGCAAAACATCATCAGAATAACCAATTTGGCGCTGTAATTCGTCAATTGTTTTTCCTGTACCTGTGAAGTACCAAGCATGATAAACACCAAAGTCATTGCCTGATATTTCGTAGGCCAGACGACGACGTCCCCAAACATATTCGTGAATAATCTTTCCTCCAGATTTGGTGAGAATCTTTTTATAATTCTTCATCACAGATGCCAACTCATCATTGTTGTGTGATGGATCTGTAATGAATACAAGTTCATATCCTGTCATTTATTTTCCTTTCGGATTATCAAATAATGTCAATAAGTCCACTAAAGTGAACAAGGAAACAGCAAAAGGTTTTTTACCCTTGCAACTTAACATTTGCAAATAAACAAATGCTATACGTTAAAACGAAAGTGCATGATGTCTCCGTCCTGCACTACATAATCTCGTCCTTCAAGACGCCAGCGTCCGGCATCCTTGACAGATGATTCCGACCCCAATTGATCGATGTCATCAAAATGAAAGACTTCGGCGCGGATAAAGCCTTTTTCAAAATCTGTATGAATTTTACCTGCAGCCTCAGGAGCAGTAGAACCTTTGCGAATCTCCCAAGCCCGTACTTCCTGTTTTCCTGCAGTGAAATAAGTGATCTGCTCAAGCATCCCGTATCCGGAATGCGTCAGCCGATCCAGTCCGGAACTGTCAATTCCCAACTCTTCCATGAAAAGCTTTGATTCATCATCATCCATCTCAGAGAGCTCTGATTCGACCTGGGCGCAAATCGGAATAACTTCCACCCCCTCTTCATTTGCTAATTCCCGCAGCTGCTTCTCACGAACTTCCGGATTATTGAGTCCATCTTCTGAGATGTTTGCAATGTAGAGATAAGGTTTCAGAGTCAACAAACTTAGTTCATTGATCAGTTCCTTTTCACCCTTACTCAAACCCATTTTGCTGGCCAGAAAACCATCATCCAAATGATCCCGCAATCGTTCAAAAACCCCAAACTCTACCGCCAAGGCACGCTCACCTTTAGCCTGGCGTTGGAATCGTTCTATTTTACGTTCTACCTGCTCCAAATCAGATAATATCAACTCAGTCTGTATTACCTGTACATCACCAACCGGATCAAGTCTGCCGTCTACATGTACTACGTTTTCATCTTCAAAGCACCGCACCACGTGTGCAACTGCGTCTACCTGTCTAATGTGGTTCAGAAACTGATTCCCCAAACCCTCACCATGACTTGCACCTTTTACAAGCCCGGCAATGTCTACAATCTGTAAAGTTGCAGGAATAATCTTTTCCGGACTGACAAGTTCAGTCAATCGGATCATTCTAGGATCCCTTATCCTGACGATTCCTATATTCGGATCAATTGTACAAAACGGATAGTTTGCTGCTTCTACCTGCACTTTGGTCAAAGCGCGAAACAAAGTGGATTTCCCAACATTTGGCAAACCTAAAATTCCAACTTCTAATGCCATTTGTTTCCGGAAACTTAATGCGTTTTGTTCAAAATGTTTTGCAGTGCCTTATGCCAATTCTGGAGCAGAAAAAGAAGTGTTCTCAAACTCCGAATTTGCCAAAAATCCGACCAGTTCCACCAACACCAGGTCTATTACACTTTGAGCAAGCTTTGCTTCAGCTTTTGACCATTGTCCCAAGACATAACCAACAACATCTCGTTTCCCAGCAGGTCTGCCAATACCAAATCTGACTCTGCGAAATTTACTGTTACCCAATGAGTCGATAACGGATCGCAGGCCATTGTGTCCCCCATGACCGCCACCGTCCCGAAAACGAGCCATCCCCGGCGGCAAATCCAAATCATCTGAAATAACGACAATGTTCTCTGTGGAAATTTTATAAAAACCGGCACATTCCGCTACAGCCAGTCCAACTCTATTCATGAAGGTCTGAGGCTTGATCAGAATGCAAGCCTCACCTTCAATCGATGTTCTACAAATCTGGCTATGAAATTTTTGCTGGAATCCTGAAACCTCCAGTTTTTCCATAAGTAAATCAATAACCTGAAACCCAACATTATGCGGCGTCCCTTCGTACTCCCTGCCCGGATTACCCAAGCCGGCCACCAGTTTCATCCCAGCCATTTCCTGTTTCAGAACTTGCTAAATTTTACTCTTCCTCTGTTTTTTCATCCTTAACAGAATCTTCACTATCTGCTTCTTCACCCTCTACAGCTTCTACTCCTTCTTCACCTTCTGCAACTTCTACAATCTCTTCTTCCTCTTCTTTTGCACGTCCAACAATTGAAATGACAGCAAAGTTTTCATCTGTTCCAACAGTAACCTTTTCAGGCAACTTTACATCTTGAATTCTAATAGAATCACCTAATTCCAAACTGGAAGAATCCACTTCCACAAAAGGGGGAATATCTGCAGGAAGACAGCTAACAGGTATCTCCCGGACAACCATCTGCAAAACTCCTCCACCTTTAACTCCTGGAGATTCCCCAATCACATGTATTGGTATCCGGACAATTTGCGGCTTGGCTTCAGGCAGCTCCCAAAAGTCAATATGAGTGATTTGGTGTTGATAAGGATGTTTCTGAATTTCCCTCAGCAAAACCTGTGCAGTCCAGCTTTCTCCACTTGCAGAATCTGTTACATTGATTGGCACAAGCTCGTGCATTCCAGACATTTTTTCGAGCAGGTGACGGGTTGATTCTTCTGCCATTTCCAGCAAAATGTTCCCACGAGGACCGTAGAGTACCGCAGGGATATTACCTGCCTGACGTAACTTTTGATTGGCCGACTTTCCTTTTTTACTGCGAATACTCGCTGATAATTGATTTTGTGTCATGTTTTACTATCCATCAATAGGATGGTTTACTAAAAAAGTTAAACACTAAAAATAACCTGAAATTAATAATCAGTCAATGTATTTCTTCAGCAAGGAAAAGAAAGTTTAATATTATGAAGAATATTTTCAAACTTGGTACAATCAACGGGCCTTTTTTCTTGAGTTTTGCACTGCAAAGCTCTAACTTAACAGGGAATTGTGCGGCAAGTATATCATCATAAATAAAACTATTCGAAACAAATCTGCAGAATACACTGCATTTGTCCTAAGTTTGGAGGAAAACAAGAGTCTATAGCACATGTACGGGAAGAGACTTTTGCGGGAATAGTCACTGACATGGCTTATCTTAAACATTCTTTGAGGCACAGAATGAAGTTTGGAAGACTTGTTGAAAATGTACCAGATTCATATTTTGAGGAATTAGAAGCCTGATTACCGGCCTGCCCGTTTCTTTTGATTTAACTCATAATAACGATGGGCACGCTAGAATTTCCATGAGGGGAAACTATGAACTGTAGATTAATTTGGATTATTTTGATGCCAATCTGGCTGGCGTGCTCCTGTGAAAACAGACTAACCACATTTTATGTAAAAGCCGGAAATTCTGAAAGACTCAAGATTCAAGCTTTTGAACGTTGCGGGAGACACTACCGTGTACTCGCATACGAGGATGACACGGCACGCATAGAGTGTCTGAAAAAAACTGATTAAAGAGGGTTTAAATAATCAGCGTTCCAAAATATCCATTACAGAAAAATATCCTAACGGCAAGACACATATTATGTGTAAAATCGCAATAACTGTTGCCAGTGTATTTCCATCCATTGTCACTCCCCTTTAATGTTTTTTTTGGAACGTACTAAATACTAAAAATTTAAAACTTTTTATTTTTAATTCCTTTGTCATTTTGCCTATCAATAAAACAAAAACACTTATCAGCTATACAAAAGTGCACCCAGAAACAGCACATCATACAAATCAAAGCAAGTCAATATTTGTGACTATTCATTAGAGTAGATCCTGGGAATACGATCATTCAAATTTGTCAAAATTTCGTATGGTATTGTTTCTGCCCACCCGGACATCTCTTCCACAGTTATACTCTGCCCGTCCTGTTCTCCAATCAAAACGACCTCATCTCCTACTTCAAGAGTTTCATTATTGGAGTTGACCATAAACTGATCCATACAAACCAGTCCTACGATAGCCCGCCGTTTCCCACGGATTATTACTTCTCCGTGATTTGAAAGGTGACGCCGAAAACCATCACCGTAACCCAGTGGAATAGTGGAAATTTCTGTGGATCCGTCAGAAGTCCAGGTTGATCCATAACTGACTGAGAATTCTTTTGGAACAGATTTACGAAAAGATACCCGAGATTTAAGCTGGAGAGCCGGACGCACATCCAAAACATGCGGACTTGATGAATCTGGGTATACTCCATAAAGTAAAATCCCCGGCCGAATGAGATCCAAGTGAGACTGAGGAAAATAAAGCACGCCGCCTGAATTAGCAAGATGTCGCAAAGGAACCGGTACATCAAGCCGCTCAAAAATTGATACTGCTGTTAAAAACCGGTCAACTTGTTCCAGTGTCATCGGATCTTCCGGATCATCTGCACAGGCTAAATGCGAACACACACCTTTAACTGTCAGATGCCGTGCACGTACTGCTTCTTCAATAAAACCTGCTGATTCTTCCGCAATGGTTCCGACCCGCCCCATTCCGCTATCAAGCTTAAGATGTACTATTGCCAGCTGACCTGAAGATTCACAAATTTTATCTGTTTTGCGTAATACATTCAGAGAAGAAATAAAAAATTCTAAATTCCATTTCAAATACTCCGGGATCTGTTTTAACAATACACCGCCAAAGACCACAATCGGCAAACTTATTCCGGACTCCCGTAATATGATTCCTTCTTCCAACAGGGCTACACCCAGACAGTTTACTCCAAGTTTTTCATAGAGTTGTGCAACTCTCAGCATTCCATGTCCGTATGCATTTGACTTGACGACTGCCATCACTGGACGATACTGTGTTTGTTTTCGAATCTGTTCGAGATTATATCTTAAATAATCCAGATTGACTTCAATAAAGGTGGGCCTCATAAAAACAGATACTTAAAATGAAAAAAAACCAGGATTTTTTACACAATGTTGCTGTCATTTTTGGGAACTGTAAAAAACAAACAGTGCACTGCAGAAAAGTTCAAAATTTTCCAATTCAACATCTTTGCTGATTTTTTCGAGGGTGGTATTTAAATCTTCATTGCTGCGGATTTGGCTAAATGCCTGATAGAAACGGACTCGAATTTGGTGTTCCACAAATAATGGTACGATCTCATTAATAATCTTTTCAAGTTCACCAGGATCTGCACTGATACGTTTCAAAACATTACAGAAAAAACCCTGAATATAAACATCCAGCTTACGTTTGTTTTCTTTTAATTTTTCTCTGGGCAAATACTCAGAGGAGGCAATTTCCAATTTTCTCTCACTTCCAGCTGTTTCATTCTCACTATCTGCATCTGCAGAAAAAGTTTGGGTTGCACTCGAGAGTTTCCTCTTACGATGTGCAGAAATGTTTAGAGGATATTCCAGCGAATATGGTGATTTTTTTTCTAATTGTTGAAAAAGACTTTGTGCTTTTATGGGATCCAATTGAATTTTATCTGTTTCCGTAGCTAGTATCCCAACCATAAACGGATTCTTGGGATTACTGTATGCATCATAGGTCTCTGCACCAAAATCGTAATGAAGAGATTTTGTCCCTTTAATGTTTTTTGGATTCTGCTTTAATATCAGTGGCTGAAGAGGAACAGAATTAACTGTTTCAGTTGTATTCTCTTTTTTATTTTCCTCTGAAATCGGACCCTCCGGCCGACTTCTTTCATTATCCATTTATTTATTTCCTTTTATATACAACTTATTTAAGCATTACGGCAAGATATTTGCTATTGTATTGTGGAATCCTGGGTGCAGAATTAACTTAATGTATCCTAGATAACGAGTAGCACCAACTATACCACCTGTATCAAATCATGTTGCAGAGTAACTCCTCTTTCCCGGCTTTCAAAATTTCAGCACAAAATTTCTTCTACAGGAATCGCTGCATGACAGTTGCCGAAGTTTTGATCATTGGAGCCATATTATTTTCTGCCAGCTCTGCATCTGCACATAAAATATCTTCCTGGGAACCATACAAAAGTTTGTTCGAGCAGGGTGAGTGCCAAAATTTGATCAGTCACCTAAAACCTTTGTCAAAGCCCCTGGACTGGTATGACAACCGAATGTGGAGCCGATCACGGATCTTGAATTCCAAATGCCAGATGCAGTTGGGAAATTATAACGCGGCCCTGAAGAGTCTAAAACAAACTCCCGAATCTGAAGAAAGAGACGTTTGGCTATTTCAAAAAATCAGGGCTTTAATTAAATCTGGTAATCAAAGTAAAGCAATATCCAATATCAAAAAACTACTGAAACTGCCGGAAAAAAAATCTTATCTTCAATCGCTCCGAGATGATTTGAAGAATGAATTTCATACAGATAAGGAAGTCCGCATACTTTTTCCTCTGCTGCATGAAACCCGTAAAAACTACAAATGGTTCCTTTCGGATTATGATCTACATACACTCTATATCCGTGGTGCAAAACTGAAGGGGATAAAACCTGAGCATAAGTATAGAGTTTTGGGCTGGCAGTTTCCCATTGATGAAAAATCCGCGCGCCAATCTCACAAGGACTTAACTGCCAAGGACCTAAAAAATATGTCTCCGGCTGAACTCCTCAAACGCGTACGGACCTTGACCAGACTCGGTCTTAATAACTACCTGGTTAAACATTTGCCGCAGCTTCGGAAGTGGCGCAGCAGGAAGGTGCTGAAAAGACTTGGTAAAGCATATCTAAAAGCACTCTTTGTAGAAAGATTTTATTATCGAATTATCATATTTCAAAAAAAAGGTCAACTTACAAAACTATGGTCTCTGCCAAAAGAAACCCAGCTTTACTGGACGGCACGCTCCTTCATCAAAAGAAGAGACATCCCGGATGCACGAAGTACTATCTATAAACTTGAAAGACTTAATGCGAAATCCAAGCTTCTGCCTGATTTGTTTAACACAATTGCCATACGTTACATGCTGGACTCAAAAATTGAGAAATCACGATTTTGGTGGAATCGTCTGCTGAGTCATTTCCCCAAGCATGAGCTTGCTGCCGCTACTGCATGGAAACTGGCCTGGTCAAACCTGAAGCAAAATAATACGAAAAAAGCCCTGTCATACCTGAAACGAGGACTTAAAACAAGAATTTACAATTCTGAGATGAAAGCTAAGTTACTGTATTGGCAGGGTAAATTACAACAAATCATAGGCCGTCAGGATCTTGCAAAAAAAAGCTTCACAAAACTGATTCTTCGTCAGCCCAATACGTATTATGGAATGCGCCTGCTTTCGGCAAAAGATATTCCGGGAAGCATATTGGCAGTAGTCAAGTCCCGCAAAACAAAACTATACGCCGAACCAACTGAACCACTCAGTAAAAAAACCAAAAATTTACTGAAAAGAACCGAGTTTCTCTTTGATATTGCAGAACCTGAACAGGCTTTGAGAGAATTATTTGCCGGATTGGGACGTTTTAAAAACAGTTCACGGAATTGGCATGTGAGTCATTTGCTTCACCGCAGAGGAAAGCACCACGCATTGCTCAGAATCGTTGCAAATTATTATCTGCCCCGCATGATTTCACTTGAAGTTGGTGAGTACCCGCTCTGGGAACTGGCCTATCCGAGACCTTACTGGTCCAAGCTTAAAAGCTTTGCAAATAAAGCCGGAATTGATCCATATTTTGTTCTAGCAATTATGCGTGAGGAAAGCCACTTTAATCCTCAGGCCTTGTCTTCATCAAAGGCAATCGGCTTAATGCAGCTAATGCCTGCCACCGCAAAAGATGTAGCTAAAAGAAAGAATATTAAACTCAATGAAAAAGAAGAAATCTTCAATCCGGAACTGAATGCCCAGCTTGGTACGCTGTATCTTGGAAGGTTATCCAATCAGTTCAAGTCTGAACTGATATATACAGCGGGAGGTTATAATGCAGGGCCTCACAATATGATGAAATGGATCAACCGTTGGAGAGGGAAATCACTGGATGTTTTTGTCGAACAAATTCCATTCAAAGAAACCAGAAATTACGTCAAACGAGTTTACAGGAGCTACAAATTTTACAAACAAATATATAGCTCATAAATTGCAGAAAAAACCCCCTGCCCTCTCCTCCACAGCACTTTATACATTTTGATTTAGCAGCAAGAATCAATAAAAAGGATTCTGCACTATTTTAAATCCGGATTAGATCACTTGATGAAAAAAATCTATAATCCCGATTTGCCCCTATCCCCAGAAAACTGCCCTTATTTTGTAGCGAATTGCTTTGCATTCTCAAGCCATAAAATAATCGTTATACAAAATAATAATTTTCTTGACAAGATAGCGGGGCTAGGTACTTGATATGGTACGATATGGCTTTTATAAACCTCAACCAATGGAGTTATAACGTTTAGAACTTTAAGTTTTCGCTTTGGAATAATGTTA
>CABXOR010000021.1 GCA_902513935.1 uncultured SAR324 cluster bacterium | reverse complement strand
CTAGCTCTTGTCTGCCTTCTTCAATAATTCGAGCTTTTTCATTTTCAGCATCCTTTTTTGCAGAGGCCACCATTTCAACAGCCTCATTTTCAAGATCAGATATTTGAATACGCATTCCACTTAATTCGGAATTGATTTTTTCTTCAGCACTTCTTGCATCGTCAACCACTTGCTTTGCAGACTGAGCAGTACTGTTGAGTGCTGATGCTACAGGTTTCCTGGCAAATTTGTAAATGATGGCAACAAGTACAGCAACATTGAGTGTTTTCCAGACAAAGTCCATTAAAGGCGAACCTACATTGCCTACTCCAGTTGCGTAGATAGCAGTGCTCCAGAAAGAGGCAAACAGTACAAATATAAAAAGTCGCATCATTTTTTTCAACAAGTGATACTGGGTGAGAGGAACACCCGTACAATTCCAATGGTTCAAATGTGATTCCCTGAATAGCTTATTTTGTTATGCATTGACAGAGCACTTTTTCAGCTTAACAGCTGCTTGCTGATTGCAGCAGATAACTCTTTATTCAGTTTTGCAAAATTGGTCTTGGTAACTCTTATTTCTTTAGAAAGTTCATCAAAATTATTTTCAAACTCTTCCTGTAGTGTCTTTCTTTCCTCAAGGATCATGGTCTCTTTTGAGGCCATCCCTTTTTCATGTCCAACATTTCGCAGATGGAGAACTTCAGTACGGACCTCATTCAGTTTTTGTTGAAAATCCTGCTTGAGACGTTCAACTTCACCTTCGACCTGACCAACACGTTTTTGACTTTTGATAATAACTTCTTTACGATTATCCAGGGTTCGTATAATTGGTTGAAAAAGAAGCTTATTAAGTGTAAAAATCATAATAAATATTATGATCAGGACCGCGGCAGGTGTAGCGAGCTGCAGGTGCAGCATCCCATAATCCACGCTGATGCCGCCCCATGCGTTTTCGATAATTGCTTGTTTGAAATCCATCTGCGGCCACCCTTTTTTGTAGGAAAAATAATTAAGCTAAACTATACTTTGTAACATGAAAAGTGAAACTATGTCAAGCACATTTCTATTTTATTATTAGGATGCTATAATCAATTTTCTCTAGTATATCTCGACAGTCATTAGTTTTATTGTGAAACCCCGAACGAATGTAAGAGATATTGCACTTTTTCAATATTATACCATATTTCTCTCTTCGGTCGAGATGACAAGTCGTAGTCAATAATATTATTTTCTTACGAGTATTCATGACTCACGAGAATATAAAAACAGATATTATCTAGTATAAGTATGTACAGAACAGGAATTGGTTTTGATGTACACGCACTTGCTGAGGATAAGCTGCTGATTATTGGAGGTGTTCAAATTCCTCATCAAAAAGGTCTTCTAGGACACTCGGATGCAGATGTACTTGTGCATGCTGTAATGGACGCCGTCTTAGGTGCACTTGCCCTGGGAGACATCGGACAGCACTTTCCGGACACTGATGCAGAATTTAAAGGTGCAAACAGCCTAGAACTTCTCAGTCACGTAAAGCTTTTAGCTGAGGAAATGGGATTTGTATGTACAAATCTTGACAGCATCATCATGGCAGAAAAACCAAAAATGGCCCCCTATCTTATGAAAATGAGAGCAAACCTTGCTACTGCTCTCAAGATTAAGACTGAACAAGTTTCCATCAAGGCAACAACAACAGAACGGCTGGGTCTCATTGGCCGCGAAGAGGGTATCGGGGCTCAGGCAATTGTTCTCCTTAATTCCATAACCTAATAGAGGGGAAATATGTCACAAATTATCATGGCTCTGGATCAGGGCACCACCAGTTCTCGTACCATTCTGTTTGATGAAAACGTAAAAATTATTGCCCAAGTAAATACTCCATTGGCCTGTCATTATCCCCAATCCGGCTGGGTTGAGCAGGTTCCGGAAGAAATATGGAGCAGCCAACGACAAACTATCGAGGTGGCTTTAGCGCGGGCTAAACTGTCAATGAAAGACATTTCTGCAGTCGGCATTACCAATCAGCGGGAAAGTACGATTGCCTGGAACAGAAATACCGGAAAAACAATTGGTCCTGCGATCAACTGGCAGTGCAGACGTACAGCTGATTTTTGTGAGGAATTAAAGGCAGAAGGTTTTGACAGGATTATAAAAAATAGAACCGGCCTGGTCACTGACCCTTATTTTTCCGGAACCAAGATGCACTGGCTTCTGGAAAATGTTCCGCAGGTGCGGAAACTTGCAGACCAGGGGGATCTCTGTTTCGGTACAGTTGATTCCTGGCTGATCTGGAAATTAACAGGCGGACAGGTTCATGCAACCGAAATTAGCAATGCCTCCAGGACGCTGGTATTCAATATTGACGCCTGTTCATGGGATGATGAAATTCTTGCCCGCTTTGGAATACCCTGTGAAACTCTGCCGGAAGTTAAACCATCAAGCAGTGTGATTGCCACGGTAATTCCGGAACTGTTTGGAGGGGAAGCCCCTATTGCCGGTGTAGCGGGAGATCAGCAGGCGGCCCTTTTCGGACAATCCTGTTTTGAACCGGGAATGGCAAAAAATACTTATGGTACAGGCTGCTTCATGATTTCCAATACCGGTTCAGAACTGGTGTATTCCAAACACGGACTGCTGACCACTGTTGCCTGGCAAATCGGCGACGAAGTAACTTACGCTCTCGAAGGATCTATTTTCATTGCCGGTGCTTTGATTCAGTGGCTCCGGGACGGATTGCAGCTTTTTGAGGATGCTGCTGAAACTCAGGCCATGGCCGAATCAGTTACAGATTCCGGGGGTGTTTTTGTGGTTCCGGCCTTTGTCGGTCTAGGGGCACCGCACTGGGATCCTTATGCGCGGGGAACCATTGTAGGTTTGACCCGTGATACAAATTGTAATCATATTGTCCGAGCTTCGCTGGAAGCAATTGCTTACCAGTCTGCAGAAGTTCTCAGTAGTATTGCCAACGATACCGGAACAGAAGTCAAAGAACTTCGGATTGACGGAGGCGCTGCGGCTAATGATTTTCTTTGTCAGTTCCAGGCAGATTTATTAGGGCTTAAAGTTACACGACCACAGGTTCTTGAAACTACTGCAATGGGTGCTGCATTTCTGGCTGGTTTGGCAGTCGGTGTATGGAAAGATCAGGCACAAATCCGGAACCTCTGGCAGGAAGAAAAAACATTTACTCCGCAGCTTTCCAAAAATGAAGCTGTAAAGCACATGAAAAACTGGAACCGTGCTGTTGAACGTTCCAAAGGCTGGATTATTCCGTAATCATATTGTTTCTAGGGACACTAAGGTTTCTCATAGAAAAATATAACAGCTACAGTTTTCCGTGTTTTGCGGCCACAACTTCTGCAATCATGCTCAGCGCAATTTCCGCTGCAGTCTGGGCACCGATGTCTGCTCCGGCCGGGCCTTTTATTTGTGCTATGGAATCAGCGTCAAATCCTGCTTCTTCGAGTCGTGTGCAGCGCTTGGCGTGTGTTCTGCTGCTGCCTAGTGCACCGATATACGGCAGATTTTTCTTGAGTAAAATGTGTAAGGCGGGGTCGTCAATTTTCGGATCATGCGTTAGTAAAATGGCGTAGGTGTCCTCGTTTAGTGGAAAGTCCGACAAAACATCATCCGGCCACTTTGAAATGAGCTGATCCGGAGGAACAGGAAAGCGCTCCGGATTGGCAAAAACAGTACGTGGATCAATCACGACAGTCAGGAAATCCAAATCCATTGCAAAACGTACCAGCGGAATTGTGATGTGTCCCGCACCGATAATCAACAACTGATCCCGGCGTGGAAAAACCTGAATAAAATATTCTTCTCCACCAATTTCCACAATCCTGTTTTCACGCTCTTTATAGGCTTCTTCTGCAAGAGCGATGGCTTCTTTATGATTATTTTGCAAATCAACTACATTTTCGGATTCCGGAAGTATTAACAGCGGAGATTGATTTTCGCCGGAAGATCCATTTTCAGCAGGAAGTGGTGAAATTAAAATTGCCGGAATATTGTTACTAATACAGTCCTGAAGTGTGTGCCAAATATTTTTTGTGTTTGGATCTGCTGAAAAAGCCCAATGTTTTTCCAGCAGCACCGACACTTCTCCACCACAGGAGAGACCTACCGACAACGCCAAATCGTCTTCAACTCCGTAACTGAGTGTCCGTGATTCGCCGCTTTCCAGTACTTCCAGGGCTTCTTCGATAACGGCTCCTTCAATACAGCCTCCGCTGACAGAACCGACCACTTTTGGCAGCGAATCTTTGTCCTTCCCTTTTCCGATGATCATCCCGGCACCGTTTTTTCGGGGAGCGGAGCGCCACGTCCGGATCACTCGTGCCAACACAAAAGGTTTCCCGGAATCAACACAGTTCAGTTGTTCTGCCCAAATATCTTTCATTCTTAATCTCCTAAAATCCAAATTAATGTGTGAAAATCCGGGGCCTAAAAATAGCTGGTGACTATTGGTCCAAAAGTCCGGTCAGAAAACTCGCGATTCCTGCAGCACAGATTCCCCGGAAAGCAATGCACTTTGCTTTGCCAAGTTTTGTTCCATCCGGAGCATAAACGTAGGACCAGAATGTTGTCCAGTCGTAATGGCCGATTAATTTTCCATCTTTGTCAAAAAGCCGACGATTTTTTGCGCTTCCAACCAGGCTCTGTTTTCCGTCATCTCGTACCACAAACATCTGGAACCCGCCCTGAATATTGACGAAGCCCAGCCGTCCCAGAGGAGTACCGTCCAGTGTCAGCAATTCCACATAGTCAATATAAACCAGGGCCTGTCCGACAGGTTGTTTTTCAGGATTGAGGATTGTAGTCTTGAGCGGCAGTGCAAATAGTTCTTGAGTCAGCCCTAACAAAAGAATGCTGAAAAGCAGAAGCCGACTTAACTTAAAAAATAGATGTTTGGACCTGAAAGACATTTTATTTTAAAAAACAAAAAAAGGAAGGCAAGCTTGTTTTTTCAAGCCTACCTTCCCTTAGAAGAATGTGCAATGTTGTTTAGTTTTGAAATTGCCTTGCAGAAATTCAATTCTTTGATTTTCAATTTGGTAAAATAATTTTGCACTACATACTGCCTTTGATAGTAAATGTTGAAGTTGTGCTGCTACTGCTGCTGCTTTTCTTTGCACAAGAGTAAACTGTCAGAGACAGTACGAATACAATTATCATCATGTATGCTAAATTTTTCATATTTCTCCTTAAAATTGATTATTCAAAACTAAATGCAGGCTTAACCATTTCACATTTGCTCCCATCATCGTAAATTCGGTCAGTTATTGTTGTCTTCAAGTTTCCGGAAGACGTTGAACTAACAACGAGTGCAGCACCTAAAGGGACGCCGTTACTAAGATTGTCGGATGTCGGTGGATGCCAATCATTCTCTAGGTCAGCCAAGGATGAATTACTATTATCCGTAGAAGATGTTGAGAAATAAACCCAAATCCACTCATTTGACCCCGTGGCGTCAAGAGTACAACTGTATGAAGATGAATTGTCTGGATTATAAACCATTGTTAATGAAGAAGAATTATCCGATGCGCAAATGTCCTGTGTATAGTTCGTTGCGGCAACACAATTACCACTTGCAGTTGCTGCAGCAGGAGAAAATGTGATATTGTCCCACATTTTTGTTGCTACACAATTATATGTACCGTTAGCAATCGTTGCACTTCCTAGGTCAGGAGTACCGGCAAAGTCAACCTTATTAGCTTCCCCCGGAGAAGTAACAGTATCTCCCAAAATAGTAATTGTCTCTTTTCCTTCAGTGCAGTATGCATCCGTGTAAAGATACACCTTACTGATTGCCCAAGATACTTTATCTCCGTCTAGTTTGTGCCTGCCGCTGTGCAGTCCATGGCAAAACTTGTTATAGGTAATATCCAAATTAGTGTAAATAATAGAACGACTTTTTTCATATTTATCAATCTGTGAAATGTTAAATATTTTTTTAATAAAATTTAGTATAGCAGCATAATTATCACATATTTTCTTCCTCCATGAAAATTTATAATTGATAAAAACAAGCAAGCATAATCAATGCAAGTGTTTATGCTGCATAACTATATAATTTTAATCTAGTAAAATTTATATAGTTAGTTCCCAAACAATAACCCCATGCCTTCGCGAAAAGTGGGATAGCTGAGAGTTATGTCAAGCTCCAGCAAACGTTGATTTGAAATAAAACGTTGTGGAGTCCCCGGAAGACAATCCGAAGCATCAGGCAGCATTCCCTTAGTCAAATCATCCCGATTTTCTACCAGCCAACTCGCGACTTCCCAGGACGGCCTCGCTTCAAGATCAACTGCATTAACGCAGTTGGGGGCGTCCGTATTATCTACAAGATGACATATTATTCGTGCAAGGTCCTTGACATGGATGCGGTGTACCGGAGTATTTGAAACAGGAATTGGCTTTCCAGACTTGAGGCGGGAATCAATTCCGCGTCCGGAACCGTAAATGCCGCCCGGACGAACGACTTGCAAATTGAAATATTGGGAGAGAATTTTTTCGGTGACCAGGCGCAGTTTTCCGGAATTTGTATCTGCTTCAAAATCTGAATCCTCACTCCAGATTCCGTTGCATTTGGGATAAACGCCTGTAGTAGAAATGTAGATCATACGTTGTACTTCCGGGCGATTATGACTCATCCACTTTCCCCAAAGGTGCAGGCGCTCCGCTTCCGGCTCCAGATTCTTCAGCAGAGGTGGAATGGTCAGCACGAGTGTTGCGGCAGTTTTCGGCAAGACCAACCAGGAATTTTCGTTACCCCAATCAAAAAAAAAAACGGGAATTGGTGTTTCCGCAAGTTGAGTTTTGTGCCATGTGCCCCAGGATTCCGGAACTGTGGAAAATTCACGGGCCAGAATCTGTCCCAAAAAGCCTAAACCTAGAATCCCGACGGGAGTAAAAGCAGCGTTCTTAATCATTTATATTGTATCAAACTTGTGTAAAATGGAACTTGGTCAAGATTAGTTCCGGATGGTTCAGAACATTTGCGGGGAGTGAATGGACGCATCCAGAGAAAATAGTCTTAATCGTTTCTCAGGCTCGAATATTGACGCTGCTGTTATTCTGATTAATTTGAGTAGATTCCTGAAATCCCACCAAACCACCTAGATCTTTGATCATTTCCAGCATTCCAAACATCAGTTTTTCTTCACCGTTGACTTTCATTGACTCAGCAAAGGAGCGGTGAACGCTCTCTGTTGATTCCATCAACACAGCAAATTTGGAGTTCTTCAGCAGCGAAAATGCCTTGAGGTAGTTTTCCGGATCCTGCATCAAGTCACTAATTTCATCACCCAAATCGCTGATATCATCCAGGGCAAAACTTTTATATTCAGGAAGTTCTTTTATCTTTCTGATTGATTCACCGTTCAACTCGCTTATGCGGGAGTCTACAGTTTTACCAAATTGCTCTGCTGCGTCTGAAGTGAGCTGCAGCTGCTTGGCGACGTTTTCAAAACCCGAAACTACCATGCCGTAGGTACGGCGCAGAGTCATAGTGCTTTCATGAGAGTCCGCTCTGAGAATGTTGTTTAGTTCAGGATTTGGTGGCATTGTTTTCTTTCCCAGTTTTGAGTTTCCAGGGAAATGGGAAGATTTTTTTGAGACAGGATCTTGTGTTTTATTATTTGCCTCCTTTTTTTCAAGAGGCGCTTTTGGTCTTTCCGTGTTTTGATTATTTACCACCGGGGCAATTTTTGCGGATACTTGCATGGTTCCTGTATGGGTTATCTGTGGTATGGTTTGTTCTCCGTGTAATACAAGAATCCAGCCAAATTCACCTAATTTGACTTGAGAATCCATGTTCTGACAATGCACACTGGAAAATCAAACTTAGCTGATTTTATTCTTAACAAAAAAACTTCTGCACTTTTGAAAAAGCTTTCCCGTTTTTTCCCCGCATAACTGTCTGCTCTGTGGAAGAATGTTTTTCAATTACTTCATGATTATTTTTATTTCATCAAATTTCATGAAATGATTTATGAAAAGACCGAATAAATTTCAATTTACTCAAAAAAAAATATCAATCTTGATAGGAGGAGTAATTATGTTGTGGGGTATTAATGGTTATTCAGTTGGTCGTCCGCATAATCTTGGTCTGAAAAATAATATGCTTTTGCCTTGCCCGAAAAGTCCAAATTGTGTTTTGAGCCAGGCGAGTGACCCCAAGCATCAAATTCAGCCAATTAATTATGCAACATCTGTAGAAGCGGCAAAAGAGAGACTTAACCGGGTGATTATGTCCATCAGTGACGCCCGGATTATCACGCAGAACGAACTCTATTGGCATGTCGAATTCACCACACGCTGGCTGCGTTTTATTGACGATGTTGAGTTTTATTTTCCGGAATCCGAAGCATTGATTCATCTGCGTTCGGCATCCCGTTCAGGATATTGGGATTTGGGAGTAAACCGTAAACGGACTAAGGAAATCCGTTCCAGGTTTGAAGAATTGGCGAAGGGGGACTGAACTTAGCGCATTTTGCTCAGCAGATCTCCATCGGATTTTTTGTAATAATCCTGATTACGCTGCAGTGTACCTTCTAGAGCAGCAGAAGCATCTGGACCTTGGGCATAAATTTGCTGCTGAGCTTTTTCTGTTTTGTTCCAGTTGCACGCACTCAGCATCACCATCGCTGCTACAATAAGCAGACTCATTGTCAGATTGATCTTCATTCAGTTTTCCTGTATTTTTATGTGCTCAATGTCATTATCTGCAACTACTTTAAAAAACTCTTTATATTGTCGCAAGCTATTTGTCACAATTAGTTCCGGAGACATGTGAAAACCATTGTTATAGTTAATCCACAGGCAGGAAACGGCAGAACTGAGAAGATTTGGCCAAACATTGAATCAGCTTTGGAAAAAAGCATTGATTCGTTTGAGGTATTACAGACAACTTGTCGGGGCGATGCCACGGATTTAAGCCGCAAAATTTTAAAAGAAGATGCTGCAAGAATAGTGGCAGTTGGTGGAGATGGTCACCTCAATGAAGTGCTGAATGGATTTATTGAGAACGATCTTCCGGTAAATGCGGAAGCAAGATTGAGTTTTGTGATGACCGGAACAGGATGTGATTTTCAGCGTTCACTGGGAATTTCTGGCAAGTGGCAGTCTGCTGTAGCAAAGCTGAAAGATGCAAAAGTGCGCAAAATTGATGTCGGAAAAGTCACATACACTGCAGCAGACAAAACGCAGAAAATCCGCTATTTTGACAACATCGCAAGTTTCGGTCTCAGTGGAGCAGTAGATCATTGCCTTGAACACTCAAGACTGCGAGACTATTTGGGCGGATCACCGCTCTTTTTGTGGGCCACCATCAAAACCGTTTTCACTCACCCAAACCAGAGTATCCGTTTTCGTATTGACGATGGCCGGGAAGAGGGAATTTGCTCAAGACTAGGCTTATTGGCCAACGGGCGTTATTTTGGCGGAGCAATGCATGCCGCTCCGGAAGCAGAATTGGACGACGGGTTGCTCGATTTGCTAATGCTTAAAGAAATTTCTGTGGCAAAATTTCTGTGGCATCTGCCAAAAATATACAAAGGTACACATTTGAATATTCCGGAAATATTTTTTCAAAAAGTTCGTAAATTCACTGCTGAAAGTTCTGAACAGGTTATTCTCGATATCGACGGTGAGTCTCCAGGATATTTGGCTGCAACTTTTGAAGTCCTGCCAAAAATATTGAATCTGCAAATATGAGGTGTTTGCCCAATAAATAAAACAAAATCAAGAGACTGTTCTTAGGTGTTTCAACAAGAGTTGATGTCGAGAATTAAACAGTGCCCTGAAGGCCAGGATAACAACTAAGGTCGTACCTAAAGCTGCACCTGAGGCAATGATAAAAATCATCATTATTTGATAACGGACTGCTTCTCCGGGACTGACGCCGGCCAATATTTGTCCAGTCATCATTCCGGGCAAACTTACAATACCCATCACCAACATTGAATTGAGCGTTGGAATCATGCTTGTTCGCAAAGCATCACGAATTAAGTCATGTGCGGCTTCCCATGATGTCGCACCCAGGCTGAGCAGCATTTCAACTTCTTTGCGTCGCACAGAAAGGCTGTCCATAAAACGCTCCAGTGCCAGTGAAATACCATTGAGTGTATTCCCCAAAACCATGCCGAGGAGAGGGAAAAGGTACTGTGGAGAATACCATGGATCAATTTGCAGAATTCCAGAAAGTGCAAAAAACATTACAAAAAATGCGGCCCCAAGGATTGAAATGAAACTGTTCAAATAAATTGCGGAAAATCGTTTTCGTGTACGTCCAACTGCAGTGATGGATGCGATTGTTGCCATGAACAATGCAACTCCAAGGATCCAAAAAGGATTATTGAGCGCAAAAACCCAGTCCAATAAAAAGCCGACTAGCAGCAGTTGTCCCACCATTCTCAATGAAGCAATACTCCACTGCTTTGCCAGTCCAAGCTTCAAGATCAGTGACAAACCAATATTGATTGCCATCAAGACTGAGGCAATCAGCAGCTGTCCATTAGTGAGAAAAATATAATTAGTTTCCATTTTCTGATTCGAGGGAAAACGTTTTGCGGCTCATTCTTCGTAATTGATCCGGATTATGACTGACCCAAATCCAGGCTCTTTGAGGAGTGGTATTTGCTGAATCCGAATTGTTGACCGGAAGTTCATTTTGCCATTTTTCAAGCAGATTTTCAAAACGACCAGTAAGTTTTGCGTCCAGTGATGCAGTGGGTTCATCAAGCAAAAGCACCTGCGGTTCCAGTTGCAGTACCCGGAGTAGTGCTGTAATCTGGGCTTCTCCTCCGGAGAGGTCCTTTGCAGGACGTTGCAAAAATTCAGAATAATCTCCAACTCCTGAAGAATTACCGGCTGCGGTCGGCAGCGAAAAATGTTCCAGCCACGCCAGAATTTGTTTTTGGTCGTAGCGGCGATGTTGATGTGCTTTTAACTGGAATGCACGCTTTAAATTAGTTTCAACGGTTTCGTCGAAAAACACAGCATTTTGAGGGATGAAGCTGACTTTGGTGCGGTATTGAGGCATTTCCCAGTCGTGCAGGGATTTACCGCCAAAATTAATTATTCCGGTTTCACCGGAAGGTCCGGACTCAATAATATCTAGCCCAGCTAATGTTCGCAGCAAAAGACTTTTGCCGCTTCCGTTAGAGCCCGTCAAAGCAAGTTTATCTCCCGGAGCTAAATGTAGGTTGATCTCGCTCCAAATCCAACTGCCTGAAATATGACGGCTCAAGTTTTCGCATGAGAGGCCGGGAGAAGATTTTTGACTTGTTCTCATAGGAGGGATGTCCGTAGAATGCACAGTTTAGCCTTTATCTTTTCGATTACATTGACAGTCTTTATGTCAGACAATTATACACTTTTGCAACGGAAATACTGGATTTTCGATCTTGATGGTACTCTTACTGTAGCAGTACATGACTTCAATGCTATCCGAAATGAGTTAGGAATTCCAGCAGGACAGCCCATACTTAAAACTATAGAATCTCTTCCGGAAAATGAATCACTTGCTCTTCAGCAAAAGCTGCAGGATATTGAGGAAAATCTGGCTCGGAACGCCAAACCGGCACAAGGTGTAAAAAATTTATTGGAAGCACTCCATCACAGGAATTATCATTTGGGCATACTCACCTTAAACTCCAGGGAGAATTCATGGCTCACGCTGGAGGCTCTCGATTTGGTAGATTACTTCAACGAAGATTTAGTTATTGGACGCTGGTGTGCAGAGCCGAAACCTTCCCCAAAGGGGATTTACAGACTGCTGAATCACTGGAAGGTTGATGCAGATGAGGCGATAATCGTGGGAGACTATCTTTATGACCTGCAAGTAGGACGTGCTGCGGAAATAGGCACGATTCATGTTGATCCGAAAGGAGAATTCTTCTGGCCGGAACTGGCGGATATTCAGGTAAATTCTTTAGCTGAACTTGCCGATTTATTAGCTGAACATAGCTGACTAAGTTCTGGGAACTGGAACTCGATCAGTAATAGTGCGGGTTTATGATTCTGTTTTTTTATCCTGGGCTTTCTGCTCTTCTGGCGCTGGATCTTTTTCTTTTTTTCCAGCCATCTGTGAGACAAAAATGCTGATTTCGTATAGAATTATAAGAGGTCCGGCCATTAATGTTTGTGTAAACACATCCGGAGGAGTCAGGATTGCGGCACCGATAAAGATAACGACCAGCGAATATTTACGGTTTTTCCGAAGCCAGGCTGCATTGATGAGTCCAATCCTTGTGAGAATGAATGAGACTGTCGGCAGTTCAAAAACCAGTCCGAATGCGAATAACAGGTGAATTGTCAGCGACAGATAACTGGCCATACTCAAGGATGGCAAAGTGAATTTATTTTCAAATCCCAAAAAGAAATCATAACCAAAGGGGATCACGACAAAATAACCGAAAAGGCCTCCGCCGACAAAAAGTGGATATGAAAGCAAAATAAAGGGCCAGACTGCTTTGCGTTCTTTTGAAAAAAGTGCCGGCCGAACAAATAACCAGATTTGACCCAGCAGGTAGGGGAATGATAAAAAAATGGCTGCATAAACCCCTATCCGCAGATATGTGAAGAACGGTTCTGTTAATTCGAGAAAGACCAGCGGGACGTTGCGTGCATCTAATGGTGCGCGAAAGGCTGAAAGAATTGGTTGATCCAGCTCCATTTCTACAACGGTTGCACCAACGAAAACAACCAGGATTACAATAATTATACGAACAAGACGCTTGCGAAGTTCACCAAGATGAGAGGTTAAAGGCATAGGGACATCATCCGAATTTTCATTTTGATCCGGATCTTTTTTTTGTTCAGACTTGGTTTTGCTCATTATTAAAGGCCACAAAAATATGGTAAATAATTATAATTTAAGTTGAATACAAACAGACATTCGAACCTAAGTTTTTCAGCTATTTTTTTATAGCTCCTGATTAACGACTGAACGCCAACCATATCTTGTACCATAAACTGATTTTATTTGCACGACAAACAAATGATTAATTGCCAAAATAAGATGCATTATGGAGTGTTGATGAAAAACCTTTTTGTCTTTATCCGGAAAATAATACCGGAAAAAAACTGCAGTTTTGTTTTTATCATTTTGCTGCTCTGTTTGTCTTCATCTACTGCGGGAAAGGAGGATGACTCTGAAAAACTTAAAAAAGATTATTTTCTCTCGCAAAGTTTGAAGCTGGGAAAGAAACCGGTTCAGTCCGCTGTTTTCTCACCAAATGACCAGCAGGCCGTCATCTTATCCGGAAGTTCTTCTCTGGAAATATTCAGAATTCAAAATGGAAAAAGACTGAGGGTAATTTCCAGTCATGAACATAAGGCCATTTCACTTGTCCTGCATGCAGGAGGAAAGTTGGCGGTAACCGGAGGGCAGGATGACACAGTTAGAATTTGGAGTACTGACCAGACCACGGCGCAGGCAGTTATGCGGGGACATCTCAGCGCTGTTTCTGCACTTGCTCTTAATGCCGGGGGAGGGATTTTGGCTTCCGGAAGTCTTGACGGAACAGTTATCCTGTGGAACATGAAAGAACATGAATTGCTGAAATCTACCAAGGTTATCAGCAGTAGTAGCATTAAAAGTCTGGCTTTCCATCCGAATGGCAGAATTCTCGCCATTGGCGGAGAAGATGGAAGTTTGCAATTTCGAAGTATTCCTGAGATGAAGTTGATCACCACCCTCTCGGGTCACAAAAAATCGATTAATGATCTTGAATTTAATCCACGCGGCGATGTATTTGTTTCTAGCTCTGAGGATGGGAATCTGATTATCTGGGACTGGAAAGTCAAAAATCAACGTTTTAAAATAAACTTTGAAGATGCTGTTTCAACAATAAGCATCAATCCAAAACTTGCAGAAATTGTTGTTGGAACTGCAGAAGGAAGACTTGAAACATGGAGTCTTGCACAAGGAACCCTGCTGCATCAAATCACCGAATCCGGTCCCTTGGTCAGCAGTACAGGATATGACAGAAACGGAAGGAGGATTATTTCCGCACTGGAAGATGGAACTGTGCAGATCTGGGAGAATGGGGTTTCACTGCATCTTAAAACATTCAGCGGTCACGGAAGGATCGTAGAGACGCTGGATTTTTCATCAAACAATAAATTTCTCATCAGTTCCTCCTCCGATAAAAGCGTGCGTATCTGGGACCTGAAAACAAATGAAACCGTACACAATTTTGATATCGGCAACCACAGGGTCCAGGACCTTAGTTTTGCTCCCGGAGGACAAAGTTTTGCTACTGCCGGTGCAGACAGTTCGGTGATAATTTGGGATGCAAAAGATGGAAGCCGCGTTCGTACCTTGAGATTTCATAAAGGAAAAATCAATGCCCTCAGCTATCATCCTCAAGATTCAGTACTCCTTTCTGGGGGTTCTGACAGGCAGTGGGTAATTTGGGATTTGGAATCCGGAAAGACCCTGCTTTCAAGTAAAGGTCATGCCTCTCAAATTTTAGCTGTATCTATTTCTCCTGACGGTAGACTCTTTGCCACCGCCGGCAGTGACCTTTCCATAAAAATCTGGGAATACCCTCAGGGAGAAGAGCTCGGAGAACTCAAAGGACACAAGAAACCTGTTACAACTCTGGCCTTCAGTCCCGATGGTAAATTGCTGGCAAGCGGCTCACAGGACAATCAAATATTTCTATGGAGACTTGAACCGGAAATTTCAAAAACTCCATTCCGAAAACTGGAAGGGCACAGTTTCATCGTCAATCAGGTCTTTTTTTCCAAAACTGGAAAGGCAGTGATTTCAATTTCTAAAGACAAAACGATGCGCCTCTGGGAAGTAAAAAGTGGGAAAATGCTGCGCATACTTCATGGTGACAGTACTCCTCTTGTTGCGGCTGCACTGAGTCCGGACGGAAAATTAATTTCATTGAGCAACCTTACAAATGATATTACTATTCTCACATTTCCAACAGACATTCCGGAGTTGAAAGACAATACAGGTGATATTTCAGGATCCGGGGAAACTGATGATTCTCCAAATTTACATACTTCTGAGTCAGATCCGGGTGCATCAGAAAAATCTGGCATCAATATGGAAAATTTGAAGGATATGGAAAAACTGCCGATGACTGCAGAAGAATTACGTGCCTATGCTGTGACGGAAACCGAAGGTTTATCAACAGTTCAATACGAAATGCAGCAGCGTCTTAATCTGCTTCTTAAAGAAAACAACACGTGTCTGCATGCTGCAGAAATGGAGAAACTGGCACTGAAAATATTAGCCATTGTTCCTGATGATTTGGCTGCCTATCATGCATTTGTCAAGACCTCTATCCTGAAACAGGATTTTACAGCAATGAGTCTGATTGTAAGTTCGGGGTATTTTGCGGAATTAGACCAGGAACTTTATGATTATATTTCCATATTGGAAGTTAGAAATATTTTTGATAATTTTCGATTTGGTCTTTTTGATCAGTCGTTTGTACGTCAGGGTAACAAACAAAAAATAAAATTAGCAAACTGTAAAGGCAACCCTCTCTCAGCCAGCTTATCAGGAATTTCGCGTAACTTACGTTATCCGGTTGAGTTTTTAAAACAGATTAATTCAATACCTCGTTTGATCGAGTTCCGGGAATTTACGAATTTAGCGCAAGAAGAGTTTCAGAACAGAATGTTTGCTGAGATAGAACGGATTCTCGAAAGCAGGACTCCTCATGCTACTTCATACCTTCCGAGAACTCCGGAAGAGCGGTCAGAAAAGGTTCCGGTAGGAACACTGAATTTAAATCTTGAAAAAGCACAGACGTGGAAGGATGACGGCATGACCTCATTTCGTTTACGAAAAGAAAGAGGTCAGTGGCAAACTTACCAAACCGACCGGGATAACAGAATTGTCATGCATCTTCCTGCAGGAAGTTATTCTTTGAAATTTGCAGGAGTTTTAAGAGAAACTTTTTTCCTCATTGCCGGCACTCAGCTAGACTTGTCTATTGATTAAAATGCAGTAGCGGGAGGGGCTTGTGGAATGATTTCGCTTTAGTTTCTTGTTTAAGAGGTAGCCCCAGACGGATCTTGTGCTGAGTAGAAAGGCTGTTCCGGGGAAATGCGGTTGGCCCATCAAAAACTACTGTATCTCAGCATATTCATTATCAGTTAAATATTTTGGCTTCCAGTTTTCAAAACTGGAAGCCACTATCAAACAGAACATCGTTTAATTATATGGCATTGTCGCATAGTGTTAAGTGACATTTTTTTTCAAGGCTATTCTATTAAGGCTTCAGGCAAAATTGAGCTTCGGAACCAATACCAGGCTACTCCGCCGGTGGCTAGATTTCCAAGTGCGATGCCGAAAAAGAATCCGGTTGTGCCCCAGATTTGTGATCCCAGATAAGCCAGGGGAATTAGGAAAAGAAAGAGGCGCAGGATATTGATTGTAGTTGAATGAAAAGGTCGATGGAGTGCGTTGCACGAAGCACTGACCAGCTGTGAAATACCTAGAAACGCAAAACCGAAAGGAACGATCCAAAAAAATTTCTGTATGAGGCTTTGTATTTCAGGATCATCTGAAAAAGCCCAGGCAATGCCGCCTGAAAAAAGTGCAAGGATTACCCATGCTGCAGTACCCCAAACAAAAGCAAATCGCAGTGAAAAGCGGCTTACATCTTTTATCCTTCCGAACTTTCCTGCACCTAAATTTTGTCCGATAAAAGGTATAAGTACCGATGAAAGTGCCATTGATCCGATCATAGCGATAGATTCTATCCGTGTACCCACCCCAAAAGCTGCGACTGTCGCATCGCCAAGATCTGCTGCAATACGAGTCAAAACCGCATTTGAAAATGGGAAAAGAAGTTGTGTTACCATGGCAGGAATACCGATATAAAGTAAGGCTTTCCAGGAACGAATGATCTCTGCTATTCCCGGCCAGGTTATGGTCAGCATCCGCTCCCGCTTTCCAAGCACCCATAAACCGGCAATCATGATACTGATATAAGAAATAACGGTGGCAATAGCCGCACCCTGAATTCCGAGTTCCGGAAAGGGTCCATAGCCAAAAATCAAAAGCGGATCCAGCACGGCATTAACGCCTGCGGCGATCATCATAATCCAACTGGGAGTTTTTGTGTCTCCTGTAGCTCGAATCGCACTATTTCCAACTATTGGTATCACTACAAATACTACTCCTGACAACCATGGGATCATGTATTGCTTGATGAGCGGCAACGATTCTGCAGATGCTCCCATCAGCGTGAAAATAGAGTCGAGCGTAAAAAAACTAAGTCCTGCGACCAGGATGATAATTAAGGCAACCAGGAGCAGACTGTCTGTAGTCAGTCGCTGTACCCTTTGCTGATCTCCCTCCCCGATAGCACGTGAAATAACGGCAGCTGCACCAATTCCTATGCCAAAGGAAAAACTCATCAATGTAAAAGTAACAGGGAAAGTAAAACTGATAGCAACCAGTTCACGGACTCCAATCAGGCTGATGTAAAATGTATCCACCAGGTTGAAAAGCATGATTGAGACAAGTCCAAATATCATTGGAATTACCAGGCGAATCAAGGAAGGGCCAACTGGGCCTTCGGTCATGCGCTTTCTGACTGAATTTTGTCTGGAAGAATTAGCAGAAGGATAGGATGTCAATAAAACCTGAAAGTACAATGATTGGAAGTTATCTTTCTTAAAATAGTGAGGAATGAAGATAGTAGCATATTATTCACTCAACTCACAACTGGGATTCGCTTTTGGGTCAGGAATCTTCTTTATTGAAATAACTAGGAAAGGCCGGAATCGTCTTGATTGCATAGTATATGTGTGGGAGTCTGTACGCATATTGTGATTCAGAACAATTTTTTGTAAAACCTCATGTCCACGGCAAACCGACACAAATCTATATCCGTACTTGAAATGCCAGAGTCTGATTCATTGTTTGACGACTTGGCACTGCATCGGGAATTGAGTGCAAATCTGGTTGGATTCTGCCGTTATCTTCGGATGAATGGTCTCCCGTCCGGAATTGGAGAACAGATGGATGCACTGCGTGCTCTGGAGGAGGTGGATTTAAAGCATGAAACTGCCTTCAAAATGGCGCTCCGCACAACTTTGGCCAAGAGCACTCAGGAGCAGGAAATATTTGATGAGCACTTCCATCGTTTCTGGTATATCAGGGAAAGTGCAGAAAATCTAAGCCGGCGTTTCAAAGCAGAAAAAGAAGAACCTGCAGCAGTTGTAGTGGATGCAAGTCCAAAAAAAGAGTCATTTATGTCAATCGGTGACTGGCTGGGAGGCACAGAGACACCCGAAGAGGACAAAGAAGCTGCCGGATATAGTCCATTTGAGACAGAATCTGAACGTGATTTCAGTTCATTTCGTGCAGAAGAGCTCAGCGAAGTAATGCGCCTCATCAACGAAATAGGTAAGGCACTGGCAACTCGTTTCAGCCGCCGGACAAAAAATTCAAAAAAACGGGGACTTATAGATTTACGCAGAACAATGCGTTTAAGTTTGCGCCGTGGAGGAGAAATTATGGATTTGGCACATTCCCGGCGCAGGCGCCAACGTATGAAATTGGTGTTGTTATGTGACGTGAGTAAATCGATGGACCTTTACAGTCGTTTTCTGATTCAGTTCATCTATGCTTTTCAGAGTGTTTATCGACGTATTGAAACCTTCGTTTTCAGTACTTCTCTGCACCAAATTACGGAAACTTTACGCAAAGAAGAATTGTACACTGCGCTTGAAAAACTTTCAGTAACTGTCCCGGATTGGTCCGGCGGTACAAAAATTGGCGCTTCTTTTAAGCAATTTGTCGAACAATACGGTCTCAAGCTGGTTGATTCTCAAACTGTAGTGCTTATCATAAGTGATGGTTGGGACACAGGTGAAGTAGATGTGCTGGAAGACAGTATGCACTTTTTACATAAACATGCCCGTAATGTGATATGGCTCAATCCACTCAAGGGAAGTCCCGGATACCAACCTGCTACCCGTGGAATGCAGGCGGCTTTGCCTCATATTGATATTTTTGCGTCGGCTCACAATCTCAACAGTCTGAGGAATCTTGTTCACCAGTTGGCTCGTATCCAGACTGGACAAAGCAGCCGCATGGTAATCGGAGTTTGATACTAAGTAGTCCTGAAATTGAATTGAAAACAGTAATTTGTCAAAGTTGACAGCAATCTAACACATTGTTTAGTAAGTACTATGCCTTTATACACGCTTGATGAAGCCACTCCAGAATTTACGGAAACGACTTTCATTGCACCAGATGCCAGTCTTATAGGAAGAGTACGGATTGGTGAATATTCTTCAGTTTGGTTTAACGCAGTTCTCCGCGGAGATATGGAACACATCATTATTGGCGACGAAACCAGTTTTCAGGATTTAAGCATGGGACACTCCGATCCCGGATTTCCGCTCATTATTGGAAATCGGGTGACGGTAGGACACAACTGCATCATGCACGGCTGCGAAGTTGAAGATGATTGCCTGATTGGAATGGGTGCGATTTTGATGAATGGAGTAAAAATTGGTCGTGGGAGTATTGTGGGTGCGGGTGCAGTTGTGCTGGAAGGATCGGAGGTTCCTCCATTTTCAATGATTGCAGGATCGCCTGCAAAAGTGCGTAAAACTTATGAAGAAAGCATTTTAGAGGATATCAGAGGTATGTCGCAATTTTATGTAAAGCGTACGATACGATACCTTGATCAAAATATTGGTTAAAGATAGTGTTTCCCTGAGTTGGAATTCTGAATCAGGCTGTAATTTCGTTGGATTCACGAGCCCGGAGAATTGCGGAAAATGTCATTTGCAGTTCATTAGGAGTAAGTTCTTCAAGTTCAGCATGTTCACTGTTCAGGGTATTGTTTATGAACTGAAGCTGTGGTTCTTTGCTAAAATAACCCAATTGATTCAGTTGATGATCCAAGGTTTCAAGTACCCTGTTACGTAACTGCTCATTAGTGTTTTTATCTTTTGCCAGAATCTGCTGCCCGTGAAAGTTAATGGTGTTCATCTCACCTTTGTAAGACTGCCTCGACAAAGTTTTATCTCCCCTTATTTCTATTGCGACAATGACTGAAGTTATCACCACTGAAGTCAGGCAAAAAAACAGTAATATCATTTCCATAGCAACCTCTTTTGCTGGTTCTTATTAATTTTGCAGGGTTCAAAAGTCCAATCAAAATTCAAATTCCTAAGATTTCGATTCAGACCAAGTGCTGTGCAATTTTATAGATTCAACTAGCTCAAATTTCTTCTTCCGGAGACAATGCAGAAAACAGACCAGCAAAAATTTGATGGATTCGCAAAAAGTCTGAAATCTTTGTTATTTTAGTGAAGTAGTTTTTGAGAGATTTCTCGCTGTGCTCGGAGTGACACGGTTTTAGGACTTTTTGCAGATTCATCAAAATGATAGAAAAAATAGCTTAGATCAATCAGCATTTCCCCAAATATGTTCCCATAGTTTTTAAAAGATGAAATATTTTGAAGCTGAATCTTTTTCTTCAATGCACAATTCAAGGCGGTTTAACCGGGATTATACTCTTGTGATTGATGCAGTTATTGAGCGCAAACTGAATAGCAGAACTGCATTAATCTGGCATTGAACTTGTATTACAAACTGGACACCAAAATCTTGAAGAACATTCTTTTTTTATGACCATGAAAAACCAACTGCCTTTTTTACGATTGGTTACTGCATTGCTGTATTTCTTGCTGTTGGCAGTTTTAACAACACCAGCCTGGGGTGTACGTGTAAAGGATATTGCAGCATTGCGGGGTGCACGCGACAACGAACTTATCGGCTTTGGTATTGTAGTTGGTTTGGACGGAACAGGCGATTCACAGGAGAGTTTACTAACCAGAAAGCCAATTGTAAATGCCTTAGAAAGGATTGGGATTAGCTTAAAGAGCCAGGATATTTTAGGACGAAGTATTGCTGCAGTATGGCTGACAGCGACTTTACCACCTTTCGCAAATTCAGGACAACGTTTAGACATTACTGCCGCAACAATTGGTGATGCGGCTTCACTTCGCGGAGGAATTTTGATAATGGCTCCGTTACGGGGACCTGATAGACTTGTTTATGCCCTCGGGCAGGGTCCCATTGCGGGTATACCGAAAGGAGTCAGCAGAGTCGATGCACTGCCTGCAGAAGAATTGGCTAATTTGCCGGTAGGATCAAGGATGGTGGCCTCAGTTGGGCATGTTCTCGGAGGAGCGATTGTAGAACGTGAGATTAGTTTAAATCTTAACAGCAGGGCTCGACTGTATATGAACCTGCATTCTCCGGACTTTACTACAGCATTCCGTTTGGCAAAGCTGATTAATCAGAATCTAGGTATCCGGAGTGCCCGTGCCCAGGATGCCGGCACCGTCGAAGTCTCAGTTCCGGATAGTTACTTGGGCAATACGGTGGAGTTGGTTTCATTCATTGAAAATTTGGAAATTACTCCAGATCATACTGCTAAAGTTGTTCTTGACGAACGGTCTGGAACTGTAGTGATGGGAGGCAGTGTCAGGATTTCGCCAATTGCAATTTCTCAAAACGGCTTGAATATTCAAGTTAAACTTCCAACTCTAGATGTAGAAGGAACCCAGGGTGAGTTACCTGAAGGAAGAATACTTGCTTCCAGTGTTTTTATGCTTAAAGGAGGTACTGACTTGAAGGAGGTTGTGGATGGCTTTAATAAAATAGGCGCCTCCAGCAAAGATTTAATTGAGGTGCTCAAGGCTGTAAAAACTGCCGGCGCTATTCATGCAGAACTTGTCATTCGATAAACGAAAATGAAAGTATCAATGCCACTACCTTTATCTGTACTGACCCTAGGTGCCGATCGATTTAAGGCGGATCCTCAAATAAAAGGAGTCACCAACGATGCAAAACTCCGTGAAACTGCCAGTGAGTTTGAGGCGATTTTTATCCAGCAGATGTTGAAAACAATGCGGGAATCATCTTTTGAGTCTGATCTGCTTCCTAAGTCAGAAGGTGAAATAATGTTCCAATCCCTACTGGATGAACAATATGCGAAAATTTCTGCAAAGTCCGGAAGTCTTGGTTTGGGGGAGATGATTTATCAGCAGTTGAAATCGAATTTAGACAAATAATAAAAAAACGCTAAAGTTTTGTGATTGATTGGCCGATACATGCAATAAGGTGTTTCTGTGACTTGTCAGGAAAGCAAATATATGGCCTTTCCAGACCCGGTAACATCTGACCTGAGGCCCAAGACTAAAGTGTCTGTATGCGCAATTTTGGAAGCAAACGCTTCTTGAATCATGTTAGTTTACACGCCCTATGGGCCTTCTCAGGCTAGCGAACTGCACATTTTTAGTTGTGCTCGTCAGAGTCTGCGGGTATGCATGTCGGCTTACACCGGACATTCCCGCAGAGATAGGGATCTAAACTATTTAACATTGACAGGTGAATTATGAAAATAACAGGTCAACAGCCCCCCGAGTTTCATGGTGTCAAGGGAGGGACTGCTAAAGACAGTCAGAAAACTGCAGACCGTTCAGGATTGACATCCGGAACATCAGAACCTCCAGTTAAGACTTCGACATTTGTGATGAATAAAATAAAAGGTCGGATTTCAACTGAGCCGGAAGTACGTGCAGACCGGGTTGCAGAACTTAAAGATAAAATAAAAAATGGTGAATATCAGTTTGATGCGCAACGTCTTGCCAAAACAATGCTGGAGGATGCTCTTCAGGAAGATATAAGCTGAATTCTAAGTGCTGAAAAATAACACGGTGGCCTAACTAAGTCCGTTGAGGGTGTCCTTTTAAGATGAAAGAATTATTGAATATATTGCAACAGGAAGTGGAGCTGCATGAGCAGTTGATTTCACATTTGCAAAAAGAATTCGAGGGATTTGGGCGTTTACGAGGTTCAGAGTTGCTTAAACTTCAAGGCGAAAAGTCTCGTTGTGTACGCGCAACTGCCCGACTCGAGAAGGAGCGGGTTCAGTTCGTTGAAAAGCTTGCAGATTCCTGGAACACTAAATCAAAGGAACTGACTTTAAGCGTTATTATTGACAGGACTGAGGATGAATTCTCGAAATCACTTCAACAATGTTTTGAACGGTTGAAAAGCCTGGTTACCGAAATACGCAAAATTGCGGATGAAAACGCTCTCCAGGCATCAGGTCGTTTAAAATCTGTTGAATCCTCTATTAGGTTCGTGAGTCAGCTCCAGAACGGTCCTCCGACTTATTCAGATGCGGGGAAACTGCAAAATGGTACCAACACAATGTCCCGTACCGAAGCCTGACTTCATAAGTCACTAAAATCGTTTAGGAACCCTAACCATTTCAGCATTGTCATATGCCTTCGCTCAATAGTTCCCTAAATCTGGGACAGCGCGCCCTGAGTATCAATCAGCGTGCAATGCAAACAGTTGGGCATAACATTGCCAATCAAGAGACTGAAGGTTTCTCCCGCCAGCAAGTTCACTCAGGCACGTCTGCACCAGATCCCACTGGAGTAGGAGGAGGTGCTGACGCCCAGCCGACTTCCCGGGTTTATGATAAATTCGTGCAACGTAAAATCCTCCAGGAAAATCCGCGTTCAGGCATGTTTAAGTCTCGAGGAGAATTCCTGCAAAAAATTGAAATTATTTTTAGTGAAACAGAGGGAAACGGCTTACACCAGGCTCTAAACGAGTTTTGGAACTCGTGGAGCCAGCTTTCGAATCAGCCGGAATCTGAATCAGCCAGAATGCAGGTAAAGGTGCATAGTGACGTACTGGTACGCCGCTTTCGTAACATGCACTCTCAACTTGACGGGCTGCGTAAAGAAATTAACGGCCGTCTTAATGCAAATATAAATAAAGTAAATGAGTTAGGTCAGAAAGTAGCCGAGTTGAATAGACAGATTAACTTATACGAGGGCGGCGGCCAGCGGAAAGCCAACGATATGAGGGATGCCCGCAATCAGGCAATTGAGGAGTTGTCAGACCTGGTGGACATTAACTCTTTTGAAGATCCCAATGGAAGAACTACAGTTATCATCGGCCGTGACTGGACTCTGGTAGAGGGGAATAGCCGCTATCATCTTGAAGGTACAATGAAGGGCGGTGAATTAGGTATGCTTAGAGTCGATGGAATTTCGACAAATGACAATCGCCGTGATTTGACTCGCACTTTTCGAGAAGGAGAAATGAGTGAAATGTTAAGAATGCGCGATGAAACAATTGTGAGCTACCAGCATAATCTCGACGAAATCGCCTTCAGTCTTGCAGGAAAAGTTAACAGGATTCACGCAACAGGTACTGGAATAAATTCTGCCGCAGAAATGATGAAGAGTACTTTCGGCTTAAATCCGGATGCACTTAACCAACCCCTGCCTTTCCTGAAAGATGGAATATTCCAGCTCCATTTAGTTGATCCTCATAATGAAATTCTGGAAACTTATGAAATTGAGATTCAGGCAGGGAAAGATACCTTGCCCGATATTGTTCAACGCCTGAATCAAACCATCAACGATCCAGGATTGTTACAGGCTTCCATAGAGTCAGACGGCTCGCTGCTATTACAAAGTGCACCGGACTACAAGTTCATTTTTGGTGAAGATCAATCCAGCATCACACAGGTTCTGGGTTTGAATAGTTTTTTTAATACACTCAAAGGAGCGGAAGATATCCAGCTAAGTGAGCATATTCGTGAAAACACGAATAACATTTCAACAGGCAAGGACCTTATTCATGGAGATAACCGGGTTGCACTGGAAATTGCGAAGCTGCAGACACGTCCGACTATGAGAGATGAAACCATGACTTTTGATGAGTATTATAATGGTGTGCTCACAGGAATGGGTTTGAAAATTCAAAGAAATAAAACGGAGCAGGCACAACAGGAAAGTATGGTGAGGCAGTTTAAGGAAATCAGGAGTTCTATCAGTGCAGTCAATATGGACGAAGAACTGACTGATATGATGCAGTATCAGAAAGCATACGAAGCATCTGCACGTTTTATCAGCACAGTAGATAAAATGATGGAAACCGTTATTAATATGTAATGAATCAAGCAAAAGAAACAGAAGAAAGTAAGAGGGCAACCCAAGCTTTTGTCAAAAACTTAAACCACAAGTCCTTTAAATGCGTGTAACTGAGGTCACTAAGCGTGACCACGTAGTAGACAATATTCAAAGATCTTCAGGGAAACTTCAGGATATTCAAGTCCAGATGGCTTCGGGCCGTCGTTTAAACAAAACCTCGGATGATCCAATTGGTGCAGCCAGGTCACAGGATATTGTAACTACACTTTCTTCACAGAAACAGCAGCTCCAAAACGTTGAAGACAATATTGCCTGGTTGCAGCGTTCGGAGCTGGAAATTGGACATATTAATGAAATATTGGGACAAATTCGTACGCTTGCAATTTCACAGGCCGGCAGCGATTCAAACGAAGAAACCAGGCAAATGGTGGCTCGAGAGTTTGCTGTGGCCCGGAAAACTTTATTTAACACCGGAAATGCGCGTGAAGGAAAACTTTATTTGTTTTCGGGCATAAAAAGTCTTTCTCCTGCTTTGAAAAAAAATGGTATATTTCAACCGGTAAAAGTTGAAAAAAGCGGAGTTGCGCAGAAAGACATTAGAGAATTGCTGGATGTGAAACAATTTAGAGCTCAATTTGAGGGTTTTTCTACTAATAACTACCGAATCAAAGTCACAAAAGGCGGAATTTGGGGACAAGCCAGGATAAAGATTTCAGACGATGGTGGACGAACCTGGAGTAAAGAACAGGCATTACGTCCGGTGATTCACGTATTTAACCAGGATGGGAAACTTAACGACCAGGTTTTGCTTAAATTTTCTGACCAGGAAGGTCGTTTGGACAACATTCTGCCAAAACAATTTGATTTTAATTCAGAGAAATCGGCAGAATTTGACTTGGATGCACTTGGTGTTTTGTTTCCGGAAGGAATTGAGTTTGTGTATCAACCAAACCCGGAAATATCATATAATGGATCAATACATAAAAAAGAATCTTTGATTTCAAATGGACTTTCAATTCCGATAAATATTACTGCTCAGGAACTGCTGCTTGGAGAGGGTAAGGATGGCGTGGATACGTTTTCTATACTTGCGGCAATGGAGAGAGCTCTTCTAGAAAATGATGGCATTGCGATTGCAAAACGTTTAGATCAGCTTAACTTGGCACAAAATCAGGTTCTGAAGCAGCAGGCAGACGTTGGAAATATTGTTCGCGAGCTCTATTCAACTCAGTCCAGGCTGGAAAATCAGCAGTTTGAAAAGGAGAGACAACTTTCTGATATCCAGGATTTAGATGTTGCGGAAGCAACTGTGGACCTTAAAGTCGCAGAGGCCAACAACACACTTTCGCTGAATACGGGAGCCCGCTTGATCCAACCGTCACTGTCGGATTTTCTCCGTTAATTTAACCTGTGAATGATAATCACAGTCTTTGTATAATTTGGAATTAATTTTCAAGAAGACAGATCAATATGCTCATACTGACAAGGAAGTCGGGAGAAAGTATAACCATTGGGGATGATGTAAAAATCATGGTGGTTGAGGTCAAGGGGAAACAAGTTCGAATTGGAATTGATGCACCCCGAAGTTATATAATCCACAGAGAAGAAGTATATATAAGCATTCAAGAAGAAAACAGGCGTGCGGCAGAAGAATCCCCACTTTCGTTATCCGGAATCAAACACCTTTTTGGTAAACTCTAATCAATAAAACACTAATGCTTGTTCAAACATCACGCTTCGGTGAGATCGAAGTTAAAGACGATCAAATAATTAGCTTTCCTTCAGGATTGATAGGTTTTTCTGAAGACCATCGTTTTGTGATCCGGGAAGATGAAGCAGCAGCACCTTTTCGCTGGCTCCAGTCCATTGATAGTGAAGATCTTGCTTTTGTGATGATTGAACCGCATGTCTCTATTACAAATTATGAGCTTGAGTTAACAAATGATCACTTGAAAAAATTGCATGCAGAAAAAACGGATGATTTGTTAGTCTATAGCCTGGTCACCATGGCCAAAAAAATGGAAGATGTGACTATAAATTTACAGGGCCCCCTGCTTTTTAATCTTGAAAAGCGCCTTGGAATTCAGATCATTGTTCAAGATGGTAGATACTCTACCCGCCATTCATTGTTTGCTGAAAAATTAAAAAAGAGTACTCCTGAGTCGTCTTCTCAGGAAGATCCTGAGAATAGCAGCACGTCTATAGAACAAGCTGTGTAATCCCCCATCAGCCAGTAATCGGCAATGAAACTAAAGTTCTCATGCTGAGAAAGTTCCTTCCTGCAAACACTCAATCAATAATGAGTGAAATACAAAAACCCCTTAAATCTATTGAAGTCAGACAAATCTGTTTAGAAAATGATTTTGAGATTTCAGATTCCCAATGGCAGCTGCTGGAAAAGTGGGCTGTTATGTTGCTGGATGTTAACCAGAAAGTAAATTTAATTTCCCGCAAAGAAACAGATCTATTGTGGGAAAAACAAATATTGCCCTGTCTTTCATTACTGGTTTTACGTAAAATTGAAAAAGGTGCAGATATTTGTGATTTTGGTACAGGAGGAGGATTGCCGGGAATGATACTGGCCATAGTACGTCCTGATTTGCGGCTTACTTTGTTGGATTCACGTCAGAAAAAAATTGTGGTCATTCAACAAATGATTGATGCATTAAAGCTCAAAAATGTTCAGACTGTCCCTGGGCGGGGGGAAGAGTTAGGCAAACAACGTCCCTGGCGTCATAAATTCCGGTTTGTGACAGCACGTGCAGTTGCACCTTTGATCGATTTAGTACGCTGGACCTCTGATTTGAGAAAACCGGATTCAGTACTGCATATTTTTAAGGGGGGAGAAATCAGGAATGAAGTAACGGCACTGACTAAAGAAGTTTCCGGAGTCAAAGTCAAGAAGTCTCTGATGGTACTAAAGGGATATCCACATTTTGCTGAGAATCAAAAATATTTAATATCTTTAGAATTTTCCTCAACAGAACTCGTTAGACACTAGTTCTCATAAAATAATGATATTTTTGTTTACGGTTTGTCATCTCAACCGAAGAGAAAGATCTGATAAAATACTGATATCGTGCAAGATTCTTCACATTCTTTCGGGGTGACATGACAAAACTAGTGAATGTACTGTAAATAAATACACAAATTTTCCCTTATATTTAACATGCGGATAATTTCTGCCAATCTTAATGGAATTCGTTCGGCAAGTTCAAAGAGTTTTTTTGAATGGCTACATACACAAAAAGCAGATCTGGTTTGCCTGCAGGAAACCAGAATTCAGCCAGAGCAACTAACTGAAATCATGCACAATCCACCAGGTTTAAAGAGTGCCTTTGTATTTGCTACAAAAAAAGGTTATTCAGGAGTTGGGCTTTATTTCCGGAAAAAACCGGATCGAGTTCATGAAGGTATCGGCTGGTCTGAGTTGGACAAAGAGGGCCGCTTCATTCAGGCAGATTTTGGCAAATTGAGTATTGTCTCACTTTATCTACCCTCCGGAAGTAGCGGAGATATTCGGCAAAATTTTAAGTACAAGGTACTGGATTATTTAGATAAATGGCTTTTGGAAGCTAAATTATCCGGAAGGGAAATTATAATCTGCGGAGACTGGAATATTGCGCACAAGGAGATTGATTTGAAAAACTGGAGAAACAACCGAAAAAATTCTGGGTTTTTACCCGAAGAACGTGCGTGGATGACAAAAATATTTTCTGAACTTGGTTATG
>CABXOR010000020.1 GCA_902513935.1 uncultured SAR324 cluster bacterium | reverse complement strand
CACTAAAGAATCGAAGGAATATGCTTTCCGGGACACTTAGCGGTGGTGAGGTGCAGATGCTTGTTACTGGGCGAGGATTGATGGCGAAGCCCAAGATGCTTATGTTGGACGAACCAAGTGCTGCGCTTGCCCCAAAGGTTGTTCTTCAAATTTTTGCAAACATTTACAAGATCAGCCAGACCGGTGTAACAATTTTAGTGGTTGAGCAGAATGTAAGAATGGCACTCTTACTTGCCCAGTATGCCTACATTATAAGGGACGGTCGTATTATGATTGAAGGTAAGTCGGAAGAATTGATAAATGATCCTGCAATTAAGGAATTTTTTCTAGGAGGAACAGTTGCAGATACTTCAAAGGAATTGAAAGCATGAAACATTATGGAGACAATGACAATGGACTTTGATTTTAATTCTCTGTTAGCATTTATCATTTTCGGCATCACGATAGGCGTAGTTTATGGCATCGTAGCTCTCGGCATCTCACTGATTTATTCAGGTTTGGACATAGTGCATTTTGCCCATGGAGAAATTTACATGTTTGGAGCATTTATAGGACTATTTTTTTCTCAAATAGTAGGGGTCCCATATCCTTTCGCAATTATAGGGGCAATGATTTTTGCTGCTCTTTTGGGGATGGGTATTGAGAGGGTTTTTTATCGCCGGCTTACCCAAGCGGGAGGTGGTTACACGGTCGCGGGCATGGGAATGATTATATGCGGTTTTGGAATGTCTGTGGCGCTTATGAATGTTGCTTTTCTCATTTGGGGAGCTGCCGCAGAACCTTTCCCTGTTGATCTGGGCATGCCTCTTCAATTAGGAGATATTTCCATCCCACAAAGTTATGTGTTGACTGCAGTAGTATCGATGCTGCTGATGGTGCTGCTGAACTATTTTATCCGAAATACAAAGCTCGGTTTGGCAGTAAGGGCAGTTGCTCACAACAAGGATATTGCCTATCTGATGGGAATCAATGTGCCACTGGTAATTTCTCTAATTTTTGGTCTGGGCTGTGCTTTAGCTGCAGCTGCGGGGGTATTGATTGGCCCTATGCAATCAGTTCAAGTTGAAATGGGATATTTGATGTTGATGAAGGCTTTCGCAGCAGCAGTGGTTGGAGGATTTGGAAGTTTGCCGGGAGCCCTAATTGGAGGGATTTTAGTGGGTATTTTTGAAAATTTAGGGGCAGCCTATATTTCCCCAAGTCACAAAGACATTTACGCCTTTTTGCTATTGATTCTTGTCCTGATATTTAGACCATCTGGACTATTTGGTGTAATAGCAAAAGTGAAGGCATGATGGTTTATTTATGCCAAAGATTTCAATTTTTTAAAACCTTAAATAAGGAGGAAAAATGAAGCATGATTCTTAAAGGTGTGAGATTAATCATACCTTAACTAATTCATTGATTTTAATAATCTAATCAAAGGTAAAATTATGTTTAAAACTAGTAAAATATGTTTAGTTGCCGTTGCTTTGAGCTTCATGTTTGTGTCGACGGTAGTTTATGCAGGAGAAATCCGCATTGGTATCACCATGAGAATGGTGAGTGAAAATGGTCAGAAGTATGGCCAGATGATGATGGATGAAATCGACATCATCAACAAGGCTGGTGGCATCAACGGGAATAAGATAGTTGCGACCTTGATGAACGATGAGTGCAAGTCTGATAAAGGTGTTGCTAATGCCAATAAGCTTGTTTCTCAGAAAAAAGTTCATCTTGTTATCGGATCTAGTTGTTCCTCGGTAACACTGCCTATAGTAGCTGTAACAGCCAAAGCAAAAGTGCCACAAATCGTTCCACATTCTACAAACGCTAAAATTACTAAGCTAGGGAGTGACTGGGTATTCAGGGTCCCCGTTTCTGGTCGATTTTACGCTGGTGTAAATGCCAAATATGTTGGTGAAAATATAGGAAAGCGTATTGCTTACATCTGTGCGTCTGATGCAGCATCTCAAAACGATTGTCAAGCCATGCAGGGCCAGATGAGAAGTCAGCATGGTGCAGAGCCTGTTTATGTTGCTGAAGTACAGGAAAAAGAAGTTGATTTCCGTACACACATGCAAAAGATTAAGACTAGTAACGTTGACGGGATCATGATTGCTGCTTTAGCTGAAACTATGGCCCGTGCACTTATTCAATCCTATGAAGCAGGGATGGATGAGAGAGTGAGGCGTATAGGCTCCTCATCTGCATCAAACGCTCCAGTTCCTAAGATTGCAGGCGATGCTGCTAAAAATGTTTTCTTTGCAGCAGCATATGCCGCAGCAGACAAGCGACCAATAGCAAGACTCTTCAACGAAATGGTTCGTGAGCGCTATGGCATTCACGCTCCAGATCATGACTTCTCACAAGCCTATGACCTGATCCGGATCGTAGAAATTGCACTGGGCAATGCAAAGTTGCAGTTGACAGGCAGTTCGCTCGCGGATGATAGAATTGCTATTCGTAATGCAATTGCTGGAATTCGGAATTACCATGGACTGGCCTCTGGTCCAATTAGTTTCTGCCGTGATTCGTCACCAGTCTGCAGGGACGGTAACAGAACTGCCGTCTTGATTGGATACACCAAGGGTGGGGAACAATTTGAGACTGAGGTATTAGCAAGGGTTACCATGCCTATGGATTTCGGTCTTTAATCAAACACTCCCGGAGGGGCAACCTTCCGGGAAACTCGTCCTTTTTAACTAAATTAAACTCTAATGATAGAATTGTTGGCTCGGATCAATAATTCAATTTCCGCCTTGACCAGAGTGCATCGTTTACTGCCATGGTTACTTGCGTATCTGGTCTTGCTGCCGTTGCCTAAATTGCTGGAATTTAGTATAAGCGATTACTACATCGACTTGGCCAATCGAGCCTGTCTTTTCATCCTGCTTTGTGTAGGTTTAAATATTGTAAAAGGTTTTTGCGGTCAAGTCACAGTAGGACATATAGGTCTTTACGCTATTGGAGCTGTGAGCTCAGCTTTGCTGGCACTTAACTATGGGCTATCCTTCTGGGTGAGTGCTCCTTTAGCTATGCTGATAACAGGATTTGCAGGGATCATTGTCGGGCTGCCGTCAGTTCGTCTTGAAGGAGCTTATCTAGCCTTGGCGACTCTAGGACTGGGTGAATCAGTACGAATCATGATTGCTGTAACACCAGCACTTGGTTCCAGCACTGGAATCATGCTTATTCCAGCCCCAGTCATAGGAGATTTTGTTTTTGATAGCTTTGAACGTTACTACTACCTCGTTATGACTGTTGCATTATTGGGGATTTACCTTTCCTTTGCAATCCTTCGTTCCGCAACTGGACGAGCCTTTCAGGCAATCCGTGAGGATCCCATTGCTGCGTCAGTTGTAGGGATCAACGTCACAATGTATAAGTTGCTTGCCTTTGTTATCAGCGCCCTCTACGCAGGATTAGGAGGAGCTTTGTTTGCCCATATGCCTCCGGGCTATATTCATCACAATAATTTCACAATCATCGAAATGATCACTTTGCTACTCATGGTGGTGCTGGGCGGAATTGGTAATATTTGGGGAGGGGTTATCGGGGCCATAGTGGTTACTGTTATCTACGACCAGACTAAGGATTACTACTTTTACCAGCCTTTGATTTTTGGGATATCCATGGTTCTTCTTGTAGTCTTCATGCCACGAGGTATTGGAGGGCTAATCGAGCGTATGATAGTCAAGAAAAAATTTATCAAAAAGCATGAGGATAAAGAAATTGGTATTGCTTGAAACAAAAAATCTCAGTAAAAGCTTTGGAGGTCTTCGTGCTGTTTGGAATGTTAATGTTCAGATTGAGCAAGGTACAATACATGGCCTGATTGGTCCTAACGGATCAGGTAAATCGACATTCTTCAACCTGATTACAGGTATTTATAAGCCTGATTCTGGAAGCAATATTAAATTTGCTGGACAAGATATCACCACTCAATCAGCTCACCAAATTGCTGCATTGGGAGTATCCAGAACTTTTCAGTTGTTACGCCTATTTTTAGATATGACCGTTTTGGAAAATGTGATGGTAGGCTATCATTGTCATTCACCATATGGAATTCTTTCTCCGATATTTAGAGGTACAAAAGTCCGTAAGGCGGAAAATAAAATTCGTAAGGAGATGATAGAATTACTGGAGTTTCTCGGACTAATAGAATATGCCGACATTCCGGCAAGTGAACTTTCTGGAGGTCAGAAAAAGTTGCTTTCTTTGGGTAGGGCGATTGCTATGAAACCCAAATTATTACTGCTTGATGAGCCTGGTGCAGGACTGTCACCAGTAAATATTGACAATCTGATGGGAACTATTCTCACCCTCAAAGAGCGTTATCAATTAACAGTAGTTGTGGTGGAGCATGTCCTCAAATTAGTTATGAACACGTGTGAACGGATTACTGTGCTGGATCATGGCCAGAAAATTGCCGAAGGGACTCCTGAGGAGGTTAAGAGTAATCACTCAGTTGTAGAAGCATATTTGGGTAAAGAAATGGCTGATGAGGAAATTCGACGAGTTTTTACAGGATAGTTTGTCAAAATTTTTTAATACTGACAATATTAATGTTAACTTCCAGAAATTTCAAAGAATTATTGGATAATTTCCAATGTTCTAAAGATAATTTGAGTTTCTAATTATTTCTCCAATTTTTTATCCCGTTTTAACTAATTTTCATGGAAGGTATCTTTGACAACTTTAATACTAGTTCGTCATGGTGAAAGCGAATGGAATCGTGCTGGACGAATACAGGGGCAGGTTAATTCACCCTTAACCGATTTAGGTATTAATCAGGCCAAAGCAATCAGGGACTATCTTTCAGGAATTCTTCTTAATCAGGAATTGGAGATTTATACAAGCCCGCTTGATAGAGCCATTCAAACAACCGAGATAATTGCTCAAGGAATTGACCATCCAAGCAGTAAGATCATAATTGAAGAGCGTCTCAACGATTTTAGTCTTGGCGAAATATCCGGTACTTTTGGATGGGACAAAGTGGCTGAAATTTTCCCTGAACAGGCACAGCTAAGATTGCAGGATCCAATGCGCTTCCATCCTTCAGGAGGAGAAAGCGGGGCAGAGTTTGAAGCAAGGCTTCGTTCTTTACTGGAAGACCTGATGGATGACGGCACACTAAAACTGATGGTGAGTCATGGGATAGTTAACAAGTTTATCAGAGGCATCCTTAAAAACCTTTCTGGGAAGGAAATAATAGATTTGGGTGAATCACAGAATACAATCTATCGCCTGGAACAAGGTGAAGAAAAGGAAATAAAGATACCCCCATCAAATAGAGGAAAAAATTGAAACAAACTCTTCATGTTGATCTTGGTTCAAGGAGTTATGATATTATAATTGCTCCAGAACTTGTTCAGAACTCAAAACCTTATTTGGATCCAATCATTGCCGGAAGACGCGTGGCTGTTGTCAGCGACAAAATGGTATCCAACAAGTATTTGAATTTATTGTCACCGACTTTGGATTCAATCACCGATAGTTGGGATTTATTTCTGATTGAAGGGGGTGAGGATGCTAAATCATTTGGTAGTCTGGAAAAATTATTGGACAGAATGCTTTCCGAAGGAATCGACCGCCATTGCGTGGTAATTGCCTTCGGAGGAGGAGTTGTGGGAGATGTTGCTGGATTTGCAGCAGGGCTCATTATGCGGGGGATTGAGTTAATTCAGATTCCCACTACTTTGGTGTCACAGGTTGACAGTTCAGTAGGAGGTAAAAATGGAATAAACACACGTCAAGGCAAAAACTTGGTTGGGAGTTTTTTACAACCTCGAATTGTTTTGAATGATGTGTCTCTCCTTTCCTCATTGCCTTCTGATGAAATGAAGTCAGGATATGGTGAGATAGTCAAATATGGTCTTTTGCGTGGAGAGGAAGAATTCACGTGGCTTGAAAATAACTTTTCAGCAATCATGTCCTGTAACAATTCGTCACTGGTCGAGGTGATTAGGATGGGTTGTGATACGAAAGCCGGCATTGTTAGTGAAGATGAACTAGACAGGGGGAAACGTGCTTTGGTGAACCTTGGCCACACTTTTGCCCATGCATTTGAAACTCACGCAGGTTTTGGTAAATTTCAACATGGATTGTCTGTTGAACTGGGATTAATTGCAGCATGTGACTTGTCTGAAAGAATTGGTTTATGTGAGAAAGGGATTAGTCAAAGGGTGCGAGAGCATGCAAATGATGCAGAAATGCCGGTGAATTTAAACGATCTCTCAAATGAAACACTGTGGGGAAAAGAAGCACTTTATAAAAGAATGTTGCATGATAAAAAAACAGTAAATGGTAAGATAAATTTTGTCCTTTTGCGTGAAATAGGAACCCCCTTTGTCTGTAATGAAGTTACTCAGCAAGCAGTCTATGAAACTCTCATGCATCTTGGTGCAGTTTAAATGACCAAACTTTGGACCCCAAATATGGTTAAACAATGAAACAGTATGTAGCCCTGATTGGTGGTGCCAGTGGAGCAGTTGGTACGGCTTTAGCGAGAGAGCTTTCCTTAAGAAAAGAATGGGAAGTATATGGCTTTGCGAGAAGAGCACCTGAAATAATTCTGGAGGGAGTGAACTATTTTCAACTCGATTTGAACGATCGTGAAAAGTGTATTGAAGGACTCTCTAAGTTAGTAGACGTCACTCATGTTTTTTACTGTGGACGGGCGACCCATGCGGAACAGGTACTAGAAAGTTCTGAGGACAACCTAAAGCTGTTGGATAATCTTTTGAATGGTATTGAGTTGGCTGCAGAAAATCTGAGGCACGTCCACCTGGTCCAGGGAGGTAAGTATTATGGTGTTCATATAGGTGAATTTCCAACACCTGCCAGGGAAGAGGATTCACGTGTGCCTATTCCAAACTTTAACTATGATCAGCAGGATTACCTTGTTGAACGTTCAGTAAAAAGAAAGTGGTCATGGACAACTTCAAGGCCAAATACCTTGTTGCATTTTTCTCCGCAAATAGCCCGCAACATAGTCAGTACACTTGGAGCTTATGCTGCAATATGCAGGGAACTCGGAGCTGCACTTGATTTCCCAGGACATCCGGGTGCATTTCTCAGTGTGACACAGATGACAACCATAGAACTTCTTGCACGCGGAATTGCATGGATGACCACAGAACCATTATGTCAGGATCAGGCCTTAAACATGACCAACACAGATGTTTTCCGCTGGAACCATCTTTGGCCTAAGATCGCTGAATCTTTTAATATGCCCTGCGGTTCTGTACGTCCTTTAAAACTTGAGGAAGTGATGTCTGAACGGAACGAAGTCTGGCAAAATATCTGCAAAAAACATCAACTTAAAAAAACAAACCTAGAGCAGGTGGCAAACTGGGGGTTTGCTGATGCCACCCTAGAACGTTACTGGGATGAAATTCTAAGTCATAACAAATCCAGGAGTCTCGGCTTTCATGACTGGGATGAAAGCGAATCCCGTTTCCTTAACTTATTGAAACGGTATCAGGAATCACTGGTAATTCCTGTCTAGGGAATTCATGTACTGCTCCTTGCCAAAAGAATTCTGATTAAACAAATATACGGGATAAAATGGTTAATTCTTTCCCCCTCAAGGGTGTCATTGGAATTGTTGCTAATAATACCGCAGAAATAGACTTTGCTCTGGATCATAAACTAAGCTGTGTTGAAATCAGGGCTGATCTGCTTATTAATGGTGGCACTTCAGTAGATGATGTAGTGGAATTAGTCCGAAAAACTAAAACAAAAGAACTAGGATGTCTCTTTACTCTTCGTCATCCGGAGCATGGAGGTGAATTTTTTGGGACAGAAGAGGAGCGTGTTCTAATAAATCAGGCGGCCCTTGAAGCGGGGGCCAGCAGCATTGACCTGGAATGGGGCACAGATGCCTTAGTTGCAATGGCTGAAAAACATACTCCCCTCGTGATTAGTCATCATGATTTTAAGGCGATGCCCAGTGTTGAAGAACTAGAGGAATTAACATCAGAAATGGAAAGCTTTCATCCTCATGCCATCAAGGTGGTTCCAACAGCGTCAACATTGGTCCACTCTATTCAAATGCTTCAATGGGTCGGAAATGGTACCAGTGATATTGCTCGAATCGGCTTTGCAATGGGACAGAAGGGGACGTGTAGCCGTCTGTTGACCACAGTTTTCGGTGCACCAATCACATATGCGAGTTTTGGAGATGCAGTTGCACCCGGACAGCTTTCTATGGATGTTCTCATGAATTGCTATAGAGTTCCTGAATTAAATGATGGTTGCCTTATTTATGGGGTTGCAGGAAAAGACGTCAACCATTCACGTGAACTGGAAGTCATGAATCAGCAGCTAAAGAAAAAACAATTGAATGCGGTCTGCATTCCATTGGAGTCTTTAGATCTTGATGAATTGATGGCTGTTTTGGAGGACCTTAATCTTAAAGGTCTTCAACTGGAGGATCCTCTTAAAGAAATTGCAATTGATAAATTTTCTGGCAGTGATTCATTTCCAGGTACGTCAGTCTTTATGGAAATTTCCAGTTTACATGGTAAACAAGAAATTCACATACATCCCATTTCAGGGAAAAAATTTTTTGAACATCTATAAAAATAAGGATCCATTCAGAATCTGAGTATTCATATCTGAAGTCAGAGAAAAGAAATTCTCTCACAAATTTTACGAACAACTGTATCAGCAGGTTTGCTCCACCAATCCAGTGCGGAGAGGATTTCAACTTCCACTGCTCCCTTGTAGCCTGCTTCCCTCATCCATGAGCGGATCAGGGCATTGTTGATCAGTCCATCACCTGGCATCCCTCGATCCAAACGAATATCTCGCGTTTCATACAGCCAATCGGAAACGTGGAAATTTAGCAAACGACTGCCGGCTCTCTGTATCTCTTCCTTTAACCTTGTATCCCACCAAAGCGCATATGTATCCACGGCAATGCCCATTACGTCATCACGTTTGAGCTTATCAAGAATATCGTTTGCTTCAGAAAGGCTTGAAATGACGGTTCGCGTGCCGCAGACCATTGGGTGTAGTGGTTCAATGGCTAATTTAAGTCCGGTGCCTTCGGCCTGTCCAATCAACTGTTCCAGTTCCTCCAAAACCTTTTGTCGCTGGCCGTTAAGATCCCTACTTTCTGGTGAGAGTCCTCCTGTGATCACGATCACTGATTTCACTTCGAGCTCTGCTGCTTCTTCTAAAAATTGAAGATGCTGCTTTGCTCTTAAAACGCTGTCATGTTCATTTTGCGGTTCTAGCAAAACCAGAGGGCACATAGATACTGCAGAAACGCCTGAATCCCTGAGATTTTTTTTAGCCTGCTTCACTCCAGCATCATCGACCAGAGGCTTCCATAATGCTGTGCTGGTCACACCGTTCCTCGCAAAACAATCAAGTGATTCTGCAAAACTACTCTGCTTCCATACACAAACCTGATGGATGCAGAGTTCTTTTAAGGAAACAGACGAATACATCAGTAGGTCGCCCTTCCACCAGTGAGGTCAAAGACCTGCCCAGTCGTGAAAGAACAGTGTGGGCTGGCTACCCATGCTGTCATGTCTGCTATTTCAGCAGCCGTACAAAAACGGCCCATTGGAATCCTGGACTTCTTGTCTTCGATGTACTCATCGGTCATTTCCTGAAGCAGATCTGTCTCTGTGATAGCCGGAGCAAGACAATTAACCGTTATATCTGCAGGGAGTAACTCACGTGCAAGCCCTTTAGCATAACCAATCACACCTGCCTTGGCTGCTCCATAAGGTGATGCACCGGGATTACCTTCCTTTCCTGCCACTGAGGATATTATGATCAGCCTACCATAACCATTTTTTCTCATATGATGCAGCACTGCTCTGGTAGAAAGGAACACTCCTGTCAAATCAACACTCATCACATGTTCCCATTCCTTCTTTGAATATTCCCAAGTGGGTTTCGTCGGTCCATTGATGCCTGCGTTAGCAATCAGACCTTGAAGTCCTCCAAGTTTTTGAATGGATTCTTTAACGGCTGCCTGAATACTATTTTCATCTGTGACGTCTACTTTGACACTATGGGTAAATGCTGGGTCACTGGCCATTGCATCATCATATAGATCCCACCCAGAGACTTTTGCCCCCAGTTCTGAAAGCCTCCGACTGATCGCCAGGCCAATACCATTCGCTGCGCCGGTAACAATGAATTTATGTCCTTCAATATCAAACCCCATCAACCCTCCGCTTTTTACTAGGATTGGGTATCCACTGCAAAATGTGTTTCCCTACAGCAACCAGTTCTCCATCCTGATTGTAAATCTCAATGTCTGCATATGAGCGTTTCCTTTCCAACTCTATTTCTGCAATGGTATAGTTCACCGTTATGGTATCACCCAAAAAAACAGGCTTCAGAAAACGGACCTTGTCGTAACCAACAGAGACAGGAGTTTCCTCTGCATCTCGTGTATGTGCAATGGCCATAGTAGAAACAGTAGACATGAATCCGACCATCAGTGCCCCATGAGCCATCAGTTTTCCATAGGGCGATTTTTCCATGTAGGCTTTATTCACATGGTTCGGTGAAAAATCACCGGTAATCCCTGCAAACAGGAAAACATCACTCTCAGAAACTGTTTTGGTAAAACTAGAAGTTTGTCCTTTTTCAACGTAGAAATCTACCATGCATTCTCCTTGACTGAAATCTCATTTTATCTCCCCCGCCAGAGTGGGGTTCGTTTTTCAACGAAGGCCTTACTTCCTTCTCGAGTATCATAGCTGGATAGCATTGTAGCATGCTCCAAGTAATTTAGCTTGAATGCCTCTTCCATACTGGAGGCACTAAGCCCCTTATGGATCATCTCCTTGGATGCTCTCAGCGACAATGGTGCACACTCCAAGAGAGTATCGAGCATGCATTGGCATTCCTTCACGAAGTTTTTCTTTTCAACTATCTGGTTGATAAGACCATACTCCAGAGCTGTTTGAGCATCGAAGAGATTTCCAGTCAGTGCAATTTTCATAGCATGTTTCATTGGGATCTGACGTGCCAGGCGGTGCAATCCCCCTTTTGCTGCAAGTCCAACCCTGGGCTCTGGAAGGCCAAAACGAGCTTGTTCAACCGCAATGGCCAGATCACATGCTAGTATGATTTCAAGTCCTCCTCCAATGGCATCTCCATTAACCAGTGCAACCACTGGTTTTGTGAGATCAAAACGCTCCGTCAATCCTGCAAATCCAGTTTCAGGGAACCTGTCTGTTTCTTCGTTCATCCTTGCTTTCAGATCTGTTCCTGCACAGAAAGACCGGTCACCTGATCCTGTAATTGTTGCAATCTGGAGCTCACTGTCTCCAGCAAAACGATTGAATGCCTCATCCAGTAAAAAATGAGCATCTGAATTGAGAGCATTGAGAACTTCAGGTCGACTCATTGTCACATGCATGACTGGCCCTATGCATTCCACTAAAATAACCTGATCCTTAATCAAAACCGAACCTCAATTCCATTTTCGGATGCATCAAAAACTGCCAATGTTGCCTCCAGTGTCTTTGTAGCGTCTGATGCAGTGATGCGAGGTTCTTCCCTTCCACATATCACTGCACAGAAATGGGTGCACTGAGAAACATAAGCGTCTTCAAGCTCTATATCGATCTGTTGAGGAAACATTTTATGATGCCAGTCTGCATTCCCATTTTCATGCTTCCAGAGTACTAGGTTAGGAAATTCAAGTGATGCCTCAGATCCTGTAAAACGATAGATATTCTGAGAGCTCTTCGGAAAATTTGGATTTTCACCGGTGGCATGCTCCCATGCCCAGGGAGAAGGAGTAACATCAGAAAGTAAAAAAGTCCCCAAAGCTCCTCCTTCAAATTCCATCAAGACAGCAACTGTTTCTTCCTTGGGATGATCACGGAGGCCATTAGTCACCTTGGCAGAAAGAGAAGTTATTTCACCGCAGATATATCTAAGCGAATCAATTTCATGAATAAGATTGATCAGCACAGGACCTGAACTTCGTAATTGACGCCATGAGGGATCATAGTATGAATCAGCTTTTCTGGTAGTCCACATCCCGCTGATACCAACTAGTTTTCCAATTGCCCCTTCATGAATCATTTCCCTGGTTTTCTGGATAATACTATAATAACGGCGATGATGCCCCACCAGGACATCTCTATGTGCCGTTTGGGATGTTTTGATGATCTCTTGTGCTTCTTCCATTGTTGAAGTAATGGGCTTTTCAACAAGAACATGAACACCTGCTTTGAGTGATGACAAAACAGGCTCTAAATGAATTTCAGTGGGAGTGCAGACTATTACCCCTTCCGGCTTCTGAATCCGGAGCATCTCTTCGGTTGTATGAAAGAAGGGAACGTTCATTTCCACAGCTATGGACTCGGCCTGAGGCAGATTATCAACGATCGCCGTTAGTTCTGCTTCCTCAACCTGAGACATAGCCTTCAGGTGTCGCTGTCCAATAGTACCTGCCCCAACTAGTGCCAGTTTTGTTTTATGCATTCTCTTCATCAACGAAAAATTTGGGATTCATGGTACCTATTGATTCTGAAATCAGTGGCTTGAATTCCATTTGATCAATCACGTCTCTTTCCATTTCAACTCCCGGAGCAATTTCCACCAGTTCAAGTCCTCCTTTACTGAGACTGAAGACTGCTCTTTCAGTGACATAAATAACCACCTGCCCCTGAACAAGAGCCTGCTTTCCTGAAAATGTAATCTGATCAACTGATTCAACAAATTTACATACTTTACCGGGCTTGATCAGTTCCAGTTTCCCATAACCTGTTTTGATCTCTCCCCCTTTGGTGTCAAAGGTACCACAGAATACAACTTTGCGGGCATTCTGAGCGATGTCGATGAATCCACCTGGTCCTACCGTTACACCTGCTAACTTTGAAACGTTGACATTTCCCTCACGGTCTATTTGGCCAAAACCAAGAAATGCTGTATCGAGTCCACCACCTGAATAGAAATCAAATTGAGAAGGAGCATCAATCATGCAGCTGGGATTCCTTGCGAATCCAAAAAGGTTACCACTGAGCAGGCTTCCTCCGTAAGTACCATGTTCAATGGTCTGGTAATATGAATCCTGGCGTTTTTCTGCAGCGACAATAGCTGCTACCTGATCAGGAATACCAAACCCATAATTTATCACAGAACCTTCTTTCAATTCCTGAAATGCTCTTCGGGCAATGACCAGTCTCAGCGAAAATTCGGGAAAATCATGTTGGAGTATCTCATTCCTTCTTTCACCTGAAATGGATGGGTCATAAATTAGCTCATAACTTTGACGCTGTTCGGGGTCTACGACTACTGCATCCACAATAGCTGAAGGGATTCTTACTGATCGGGCCGGAATGGATCCCGCTGCTACTTTCTTTCTGACCTGAAAGATAACTTTTCCACCTGAATTATGGGCGGCTGCAGCCATGGCATAGATGTCCAGGTTGGCAGGTTCCTCGTCTAGACTAATGTTACCCTCTTCATCTGCGTACGATCCCTTAAGAAGAGCCACATCAATAGGAATTGGAAGGTATCGGAGATAGTCTTTACCGTCGATGGCAATGCGTTCAACCAAGGGATCGACTGCCGCTTCATTCATCCTGCCACCATCTTGCAGAGGATCAACGAAGGTGCCAAGCCCGACATGAGTGATCAACCCAGGGCGTTTGGCTGCAACTTCACGCATTAGTTGCATGATCACACCACCTGGCAGGACGTAGGCTTCAATACTGTTTTCCCTGGCCAACTGCTGCATTTTTTGAGACCAAACCCAGTGCCCGCCAATCACTCGGCGTACCATTCCCTTGTGGGCAAACCTGTTCATACCACGGTCTTCACGGTCTCCAATACCCAGAGCATGGATGCAAGTCAATTCTTTTGGTGTACCTGTATCAAGAAAGCGTTTCTCGATATATTCATGCAAAAGAGTTGCTTCAACTAAACCACTTCCACCACCTATCAGTCCAACATTGGAACCATCTTGAATCATTCCCGCTGCTTGATTAGCATTAATAAATTTGACTTTCATTAAAAGATCCTCACGAAGCAAAATTAATGTTGTATAGATTTAGATTTCCTTTGGAAATGGCACGGGCAACTATCATCCGATGTATTTCTGAGGTCCCATCATAGATGCGGTAGATTCTGGCATCACGATAGAAACGTTCTATTGGCAGGTCCCTACAGTATCCCAGACCTCCATAGATTTGAACGGCACGGTCTGCTACTCGGCAGAGGGTTTCCGCTGCCTGGACTTTGATCATTGATATCCGAGCGGAAACATTCCTGTCATGATCTGCTTCCCAGGCTGTTTGAAGCAGGGCCAGTCTTGCAGAATTGATCTCGATCGCACTGTCTGCAAGCATCTGCTGAATCATCTGGAACTGATCGATACTGTTACCAAACTGACTTCTCTGTCTGGCATAATCTACAGTCAAATCAAGAATTCTGGTCGCTTTTCCAACTGCTCTTGCTCCAATTTGTGCTAACCGAACCCGTCCGAGTGTTTCAAGAGCCAGTTTAAACCCCTCTCCTTCTATGCCGAGAAGGGCTTCAGGTCCCAACTTGACGTCATCGAAGAATAGTTCCACATGGCTGGTCCCTCGTAGACCCATCATGGGTTGATCTCTGCCCACTAACAGTCCCGGTGTTTCCTTGTCGATGATGAAGGTAGATATGCCATGGTGTCCTGCATCAGCATCAGTTTTGGCAGTGATGATGAAGAAATCCGAATATTCTCCATCTGAAATGAAATGCTTTTTACCGTTGATCGTCCATCCTGTTGAACTACGTTCTGCCCTGGTTTTTATCGCCGCCACATCAGACCCGGCTTCTGGCTCGGTGAAGGCAATAGAGAAAACCCTCTCACCAAGCACACTGGGCAACAACCAGCGTTCCACCTGTTCCTCTGTTCCCTTGAAAAGAAGATCATAAACATTACCGAAAGCCCTGCGCACAAGAATATCAGAAGTGTGTCCAAACTGCTCCTCGGCAAGCATCCAGTCCAAGGTGGAGAGTCCGGCTCCACCGAAGGATTCAGGAACGTTTAGTGCGTAAAGTCCGAGTTTCATGGATTTTTGCTGAATCTCCCTTGCTTTTTCCGGATCAAGACTTCCCGATTCTTCTACCTCCTTTTCAAGAGGTAGCAGTTCCGCTTCAATGAAATCTCGGATAGTCTGGACCAGCATCTTCTGCTCATGGGTAAGGTCAAAATTCATCAGTAATATCCCTTGCTTCCTCCTCCATCTACAGAGATTCCAGTTCCATGAATATGCCGAGCCTGAGAACTGCAGAGAAACGTCACCAATTCAGCAACATCTTCCGGTTTTCCCAACCTTCGTATACCTTCTGCAATGACCATTTCTTCTCGGATCTCTTCAACCGACCGGTTCTGCTGATCTGCACGTGTTTCGAATGTGGTTTCAAGTCGCTCCGTTTCTGTTAACCCAGGATGAATCCAGTTCACATTGACGTCGTCCTTCAATCCCTGGTTGGCCAGTGCTTTTGAAAAATTAGCCAGTGCAGCATTAACAACTCCACCAACAATGAAATCACTTGCTGGAGTACGGGCAAAACCCCCCACGATGTTAACAACGCAGCCGTTTGACTTTTTTAATTCAGGCCAGAGCAACCGGCAAATCCTTACCGCAGAAAAGAATTTCAAAGCAAACCCATCTACCATCTCCTCATCAGGCTGATCAGGGAATATACCCCCTTTGGTTGCACCGGCAGAATTAATCAGGATGTCAAAGCCTCCAAAAGTATCTATTAAGTTGTCTACTGCTTCAATACAGCCATTCAACTGCCTTAGATCAGACGCATGAAATCCTACCTCAACTCCTGTTTTTTTGTTAATTTCCTGGGATGCTTTCCTGAGTCTTTCCTCATTGGAGGAAGAAAGGAAAACGTTAGCACCACCTTCAGCTAGACGCAAAGCACAAGCATATCCGATCCCTTTTGATGCGCCTGTAACAAAAGCTGTTTTGTTCTTGAATGGTTTCATCAAATGTCTCTTGTAAAATTTTGTTCTACCCCTTTAACCAGGGCATGCAAGACCTTCAGGGTTGGAGTCCCGATTCCTTTTTCTTCTGCTAATTTGATCACTCCGCCATAGATTGAATCAACTTCCGTTTCCCTGTGGTTCAAGAGGTCAACACACAAAGATGACTTGTTGTCTCCCGTTCCTCCAGACTGAGAAATTAGTTCCATACCACGCAGAACCGCTTCACGGTCAAGTGAAATTCCAGATGCTACCGCAACTTTAAATGCTTCCTCCATGGCCTGGAGGCAGACAGGTTTCAATTCCGGAATGCTCATAATCGTTGCGGAGGTTAGATTTGTCAATCCGGAAACGGCACTCATCGAAATGTTTCCCAGCAGCTTTTTCCATATCTCGTGAAAAATGTCTTCTGAGGTATGAGTTTCAAGTCCGGAACAAGTGAGCTTTTCTGCAATGCTGGCAACACGTTCCGATGAACCTCCATGCATCTCCCCAATGTATGATGGTACTCTTGAAAAATCACGGATTCTTCCAGGCCCCAGAAGCAGGCCTGCCATTGCCGTCAGACCCCCGAGGACTTTTTCTGCGCCAACTTCCTCTGCAATGACTTCTTCATTACCCAATCCATTCTGGAAGCTGATACAAACACTGTTTTCATGGAGGAGATGACGAATTGATCTGGAGGCATCACGTGTACCTTGGGCCTTGCACTGGAAAAAAAGGAGGTTTGCCGATTCAAGTTCCGAGGCATCAGAAATCGCAGGAATTTGGACGGTACGATTTCCTCCAAAACCCTCTATCTTCAAACCATTTGATTCAATAGATTCAACGTGTTCACGGTTGGGATCTATGAGCACGACATCAAGTCCATTCTCTGATAGAATCGAACCGAAAAGAGCACCCATGCCGCCTGCCCCGACAATAGCAATATCTGTATTTTTTTTCTTCATTTTTTTAATAGGTAAGGATCAGACGAAGGTGAGTTGAATGTTACCGATGATCCCGAAATTTGCATTCACACAAGAACCCTTTATAAATTGCTGGGGCACTGTAGCAGCACCAGTTGAAACGAAGTCACCTTTCCTCAATGAAATATCCCTGCTGGAGAGGTGGTTGACCAGGCTAGTCATCGCTTCCAAAGGTTGACAACGCATATCTCCCAAAAAGTTTTCTGCAGCAGGATTATCGTCCACCTGGAGACATATGGAATGGTTCCGGAAATTGAGATTTTTCCAGTCATGAAAGGCTGATCCAAAAACAAATCCTATTCCACCACCATTGTCTGCAATGGTCATAAGCGATTTTTCTGCTTTGGTCGCATTATCTAGCTGATGACGGTTTCCAATTATTTCAACAGCAGGATGCATACTTACTTTGTTTTCTATATCCGACACTCTCCAGTTTTGGTCACGAATCGGAATGTCTTCATTGAGCCGGAAAGCGAACTCAGTTTCTACACGAGCGTTGGGAAATTGATTAATATGAAGCTTTTGTATGGGGCCTAAGAAAGTAACTTGTGAGAAGATTCTTCCTGGTATGACATCATCATGCCCATCCAGTTCACGCATTTTGGCACTAGTCGCTCCTACTTTCCAGCCTGAAATATCCTTACCAATAAACTTTGCCATATGATCTTGGACAAAATAAGCCTCTTCTCTGGAATGTGGTATTTCAAAATCATCTGGCCCTTCAATCATGGTGTTTTCAGTCCAGGCTTGCCCCAGTTTTTTGGCTAGTGATTCGAGTTGTTTGAATCGATTGGAGTCTGGATTCATTTTGTTCAGATCATTCAGTTGGCCCTCCAGATATTATGAATCATAGATGGATTAGCCATTTTTAAGTAGTTAAATCTTTTCAGCGCTACAACATTAAAATTCATGATAATAAGCTACAATATCTTATATATTCGATCAATTATCCTTTAAAAGTAATAGGTAAATCGAAATGAGTCAAGAAACAATTTCAGATCTTCAACTACCGTTTGTGGGTCAGTTACGGCTAGAATCTCCCGGAAATTAAAATCTTGTGGCTCCATTACAGCCAAACACGTTGTGGGAAAGTGGTATTTTACTTTTGGCTTCTCTCTGAATCAGGAAATGAGGCAGATTAGCATGTAGTCATAAGTGCCAACCTCAAAATAATTCGGGTGCGACAGGATCTGGATACTAGATAAAATTTCACTTGAACCGAATTCTTCCAGGAAGGGACGGTATTAGTTAAAATTCGTAGTAAAGAGTAAGGGTATAGATAAGATCTTTTTAATAAGTTTTTTTGCTTTAACCACCAATGTGTTAAATGAGATAAATATGAGAATTATTAAAATAGACACAAAAATTGTCGCTCCATGAAGAAGGTTTGAACATGCAATTGTTTTTTGATATCCTTAAAAATTTGGTTTGGGAAAAAGTAATTAATAATCAAACTATCCCTGATAGTAATCGAATTAAGTTTATGTTAAGAAATGAATTGGAAAATTTTATTGGACTCAAGACTAATTAGAAATTGGTGCTATTGGCAATCCTCGGGAATTGAATCCAGATATGTTGGAGATGCTTGGAGTCTAAGGAGTTGATGAAACAATCTTTTTCAACTGCTCAGCCTCGTGTCAGCCTGATAGGGAACCCTTCTGACATTTACGGAGGTTTTGGTTTGGGGTTCCCCATTTGGAATTGGCAGGCAAAGGTGTTCTTGGATCCTAGTATTTCTACAACTGAAGAAATACCTCTTCTCCAAGCTACCAGAGAAGTTTTTTCCCAACATCATACGGTCAAACAAAAGTTTAGTTTGAGATTCATCTCCGACATTCCTCTGCAAGCTGGTTTGGGAGGATCCAGCGCTCTGGTGATGGCAGCATTGAGAGCTATGGGGAAAGCACTTGGGTTCCAATGGACATGGAGATCCTTGGCTGATGCAACTTTGGCAGTAGAACAGGAACACCTCGGCATCATTGCGGGTCCTATGGATCGTTGGATTCAAGCTCAAGAGGAGTTCCTATGGATGGATTTTTCAGGAAATAAAACTGAAGTGCTGCCAATTAACACACTTCCATCTTTAAGGGTTTTGATTTCTTCAAAACCTGGTCGACCCAGTGGGTCTGTTCATGCTCCGATCATGGAGCGTTGGAGTCGCGGAGATCCTCAGATAAAAAGAGTCATGGATGCCTATAGACCTCTGGTGGAGCAAGGACGCGTTGCTTTGTTGGCTGGGGATATTTCCACACTTGCGGAATGCATTGATCGAAACTTTGAATTACGTGCTTCTCTTTTTTCGATTCATGAAGAAGATCAAGCAATGATCAATCTGTGCAGGCGGCACGGATCCGCGGCCAAACTGTGTGGTTCAGGAGGGGCGGTCCTTGCTCTGATGAAATGCAAAGAAGAATGGTCGGCATTAGAAGTGGATGCAAAGGGTGCAGGAATTACCGTGGTCGAGCCTCAACTGTTCAAAGAGGTCTTTTGAAACTGGCCCTCCTCGCAGCGGGCTTTGCCACTCGGATGTATCCCTTAACGAGGAATCGTCCTAAACCATTGTTGGAAATCCAGGGGCAGACTTTACTCACTCGATTATTGTTTCAGGCTTTGGAAACAGGAGTTATTGAAGAGGCCGCGGTAGTTGTGAATGCTCGATTCCAAGCGGAGTTTGAAGACTGGGCATTTAGCCAAGAATTCCCGGTGGAAGTTGTTGTCAACGAAGCCCAAGAGGCAAAAGAAGCTCCAGGTGCTCTTGCGGATTTGCGTTTGTTGCTGGATCAAGGTTTCCGATCTTCTACTTTGAGTCCATGGATGGTCCTTGCTGGCGACAATCTCATGGACTTTTCACTTTCTGAAGTGGTTCGTAGGCAAGCTGAAAATCTGAAGCAACCACTTTTTATGGTTCGAAAAATAGAAGGTTCCATTCCGCCCAACCGATATTCCGAAGTTAGTCTGGATTCTAAGGGCTACATAAAGCAGGTTCGAGAAAAACCAGACAATCCATCTTCTCCATACTCGGCCATTGGTGCGTATCTATTGCCGCCGGATCTTCCCGAATTATTGAGTCAATATTTGGATCAAGGTGGGAGTCCAGATTCCCCAGGACACTTGATGGTATGGTTAGCCCAAGAGCGAAATTGCAGGGCTTGGCATATTCCAGCTGGTTTATGGTGGGACATCGGAAATCTGGAGTCCTACCAGCAGACAAGGCAAGTACGGCTCAATAATCGAAGCCTCATAATGCCTAAAAATTCCTGCTGAGAGGCCAGTCTGTGATTGCGGCCTGGATAATCTCAGTAGGAATATGGCCTGGGGAAAGGACTAGAATATGGAATTGTCGTTCGATCCAATCTCACTTTTCTTAATTCGAGAATCGAAAAGAGTCAATTAGATGAAGAATCTCACCGCCGTCAAACCTGCCGCATTGATCATGCGGTCGTGATTCGCCCCGACCATGATCATGAATTGCTTTCGGATATCGGACGTGGCACACATTCCGGCTATCCGCTTATAGGGTGAACGCGTGTGCTTTCAGAATTACGCGGTATTGTGCATGCGCTGAAACATCCGCAGAACACGTGAGGCCCGACAGTACTACCAACCAATTCGGATTTCGAATTGTAGTAGATCAATAGATCCCTTAATTATTAACCGTATTAGGAAGGGAAAATATAAAAAATAGAATGTTACTGAAGATAAATGCAGTTTAAAGGTCAAAATTGGAAGCGCAACTCCATAGGGACTTTTTCTTTTCTGTGAAGCAATACACAGAATTAATCCCTAAAACATGTATAGTTAAATCAATACTAATTTATGCCCTTATTTCGTCAAACGATGTCTCTAAGCTGCACAATATATTTAACCATTTTTTAAAAATTCTGAACAGATCAAATGAAAAAGAATATCAAAACAGTTTGTGGTATAGAAAAATATGATGAACTTTCCAAAAGAAAAGGTTTTCTCAATCAGCTTCGTTTTTATTGGTTCGTTTTGTGTGCATCACTACGGGATTTCGGAAAAAAGAAAACGATAAAGGAAGAATAAATTTTTTTTTCCGAGTAATTTAATACTCCACGTGGAGATTCCTCCACAACCAAGCCCCGTCATTTCCACTGATTAACTCCCACTAGGCAATCAACAGAAACATTATCAAAAATTCTGGTTATTCGCTTGAAGATAAAAATTTGACTCAATTTCAGCAATTAAGGACTAAATTGTGCTAGTAAAATAAAGTGCTAAAACTTCAGTTGCTTTGTTGATACAAGATGTCTTATTTGAGATACGGAATTGTTCTGCTTACTTTATTCATTTTAAGCGATAGTTTTAGTTCCGTTTTAGCAATAAGTATTTATGATTACAAAAGGAAAAGTTCTTCTACTGTTAGACCTTTTAGCACGGATACACCTGAAAAAAACAGACTTTCAATTATTCCAGGAGGTTCCCCGTATCTCAAATTAAACCCAAACATGAAATTCAGGTATTTGTCAGGCACATATACTTCAGATCTTCTAGAAGCTGCCATTTCAACTTATTCAATAATCTGGGAGGGTTTTGGAGTTAGTCAATCCGTTTTTAAAAAAAAGGGGATCATTTCGGGTGACACTTATGATATAGAAAATAAGTCGATAGACCTCTCATATACCTTCGGTCATGATTATACTCTTACGCTTGGAGGTAAATCAGTTTCCAGTGGTAAATTAACGGTGACAACAAGTGATAGTGAAATATTCAATTCATCGAATGTATTTGGCTACGGATACTTAGGTATTTTAGGGGCAGAATTCGGAATTATTGAAATTTTGTTGGGCTATCAACATATCAGGTATATATTTTTGGAATTAGAATCTGATTCAGCTTCTGCTTTTAGGGAAAGCTTCATGGATTCAGGGGGCCTATATGTGGCAGGATTTGGTTTTGTTTTTTGAATCATGTACAAATATGAATTTCAAAACTTATCTTTTGTGTTTACAAATAATTTTTATCTTAAGGCATAGACTAACATGCTTGTTTGGTAAATATTTTCAAAAAAATAATTATATACGCATCATGCTAATTAGGAATAATTATGTCCTATTGTTCCTGAGAGCACGCTATCAAATTTCAAGACATGAATATGTGGCTTATGAAACAAGCTTTCTGCATTAAAGTAGTTTAGAAAAATGAAAAAAAAATTAATTTATTATCTATTCATAACTTTAAGCATCTTCGTCAATACCTGCAGTGATGGTTTTAAAGAAGAGTCAACAGGATCTTATAGTTCCACCATTAAAGAAGTAACTCCAGTCCCTTCTACGACAAATGACTCAACACCAGATTATGTGTTCAATGCTAATATGGCAGGAACAATCACATATGGAGGTTCATGTTCTTCAAGTACAACTTCTGCAATTAGTGGGAACAACACAATCACTTTAGCTTCATTGAGTGATGGAACATATTCGGATTGTACCATCACTGTTACTAACCAACAATTAAATTTAAAAGGTTCTCTCACTATTACTTCTTTTAATGTAGATTCGACTGCACCAACAATTAGAGAAGTCACAGCAGTACCTAATCCATCTTATGACAACATCTCCTTAATTTACATCTTCAGTTCAAACGAAGCAGGAACAATCACATATGGAGGCTCCTGTTCTTCAAGTGACACTTCTGCAACCACTGACAATAATACCATCACCTTAGATTCTCTAAGTGCAGGTACTTACTCAGATTGTACAATTACAGTTACTGATACTGCAGGGAATGCCACGGCAATGAATATGAGTTCATTTTTTATGTGTTGTGTTCAAATGGGGGGATCCCTTCAAGGTGCTGAACTCAGTCTCAATGCAGATGTAACTACACATGCAGGAGAATCAACCAATGGTTCTAGAGACGGCAATGGCACAGCAGCAAGGTTTTGGCAACCTTTTGGAATCACAACTGATGGCACCAACCTTTATGTAACTGATTCTAAAAATCATACAATCCGTCAGGTAGTAATTTCAACTCAAGCTGCTGTAACAACACTTGCAGGGACAGAAGGATCCAATGGTTCTAGAGACGGCAACGGCACAGCAGCAAGGTTTAAATCACCAAAGGGAATCACGACTGATGGCACCAACCTTTATGTGGCTGATACATCTAATCACGTGATTCGTCAGATAGTGATTTCAACTCAAGCTGCTGTAACAACACTTGCAGGGACAGCAGGATCCCATGGTTCTACAGACGGCAACGGCACAGCAGCAAGGTTTAAATCTCCGTATGGAATCACGACTGATGGCACTAACCTTTATGTGACTGATTCATATTATCACTTGATTCGTCAGATAGTTATTGACAATGGATCAGTAACAACACTGGCAGGAACAGCAGGAGACAATGGCTCGACAAACGGCACAGGCACTTCTGCTAGTTTTTATAGCCCTTTGGGAATCACAACTGATGGCACCAACCTTTATGTGGCTGATTCATCTAATCACTTGATTCGTCAGATAGTTATCTCAACAAAAGCTGTAACAACACTAGCAGGCGGAGGAAGCGGATATGCTACTGATGGCACTGGCACAGCAGCAAGTTTTTATGGTCCTACTGGAATAACCACTGATGGCACCAACCTCTATGTGGCTGATAGAACCAGTAGCTTGATTCGTCGGATAGTGATTTCTACAGGAGAGGTAACCACTCTGGCAGGCAGTAGTTCCGGGGGTGGTTCTGCTATAAATGGCAACGGCACAGCAGCAAGATTTAGAGTACCTACTGGAATTACCACTGATGGAATAGTCCTGTATGTTATAGAAAAAGGTAATCACATGATTCGAAAGATTGAATAGCAGAAATTTTTCACCAATTTAGTAGGTGAACTTCATTCCTGGCAGTTGTTTGTTTATAGAAGATAAAGCTGCTCTGTCTGTCTGATAATTGTACTTGTTTCATCTATATTTCACATTTTTGATTTAATATATACTATATCATTATTATAAAAATTACTCAAGATACTCAATCCTGAGCCTTGTAAAATATTTCGAATGATGTTTACATCTATATTGAGTGTTTGTTAAAGCAACCATTTAGAAAGAGGGCATAGATAACAAACATGTTTGACAGTATTTACAACAATTGCGACCCCTCACCAAAAAAGATTTCATGCTTTTGTGGTGAAGTGGTCTTTAAGATGAATAATGGTAGGCCTAGGCGAGTAATTGAGTGTTGTTGTGTAGACTGTTTTCAGCATCTTGAGTGGGCTTCAGTGAACGGGGGACCTCAGGTACCAATAATCCCGACACTTTCCTATTGGGAAAATGATTTGGTAGTTGAGAAGGGAGAGGACTTACTTCAAGTTGTTCTTCTTCGTGAGAAAGGAGAATCACTTCGATTGGTTTCAACTTGTTGTCATTCGTCACTAATGGTTGATAATCCCTCCTACAATGGAGTTATGTTCATGCTTTTCGAAGAAGCATGCCGGATTCAGTGGGATGATATGCAGATGTCTCCTTACGAAACCAGACCGGCTGAATCTAGAATTTTTGTAAAGGACTTTGAAACATCCCGTGGAAATCTTCCGGAATTCAATGGAGACCTGGAGCGCATACACCAAACCTGTTGGCCACCTTATGTTGACAAATGGGAAAGCCGAACTTCTCCAATTTTAGAGCATCCCAAAGGGGAGACATGCCAATCATTATTTACAAGAGTACCAAAAATAATTCTGGGGCTTGAAGAAGGGAAGCGTATATTTAACCTCAGTGATTGCTGATTTTATAAAACTTTAGAAAGCGGACATCAAACATGAACAAAATCACTCGAATAAAAACTGGAAACCGTATGAGTCAAATTGTGATTCATAATGATACCATCTATCTTGCGGGTCAGGTAGGTAATACCGAAGATGGAGTAGCGGAACAAACTAAAACTTGCCTTGAGAAGGTTGAGGCATTACTAAATGAGGCTGGTTCAGATAAAACACTAATTCTGCAAACTACTATTTGGCTCGACAATATGGCTGATTTTGCAAAAATGAATGAAGTTTGGGATGCTTGGATAACACCTGGAACTTCTCCAGCACGTGCATGTGGTGAAGCTAAACTTGCTTCGTCAGAATACAAAGTTGAGGTGATAGTGGTCGCTGCTCGTAAATGAAACTTTTTTAGATTTTATTATCTTGCCTAACTGTTAAGTTCTTACAGAAAGCAATTTAAATAAATAGGAAAATCCATTTCATAACAGGGAAAAATACATTTATGGAGAAAATAAAAAAATGAGTCTATATAATATCCTATAAGCCGCAACAATTTTTTGTTAAGAGTTTTTTTATATAATTTAAAATTCACTATAAAAATAGTATCTAAGGACTAAAATTCATGGCACACATTTCTACAATGGAAAAACTGGGTATTCCTGCACCTGGATTTAGTCTTCCAAATTTGAATTCAGTTTTCAAAGGGCAAACAGTATCTTTGGAAACTTTTGAAGAATATCCTGCTTTGTTGGTTGTATTCATCTGCAATCACTGCCCATACGTAGTTCATATTAGAGATTCATTTATAAGTTTTGTATCTGAATATGATGAGAAAGGTCTTGGTGTAGTGGCAATTAGTTCGAATGATGTTGAAAGTTATCCTGATGATAGCCCTGAGAAAATGACCGAGGATGCTGTAAAATATTCTTTTCCATTTCCTTATTTATTTGACGAGAGCCAGGAGATAGCTAAAGCGTATCGGGCAGCATGCACTCCAGATTTTTTCCTCTACGACAGAAAACGCACTTTAGTTTACAGGGGCCAGTATGATTCAAGCCGACCAAAAAACTCCAAACCTGTAACAGGTGAAGATCTGCGTAATGCGGCAAATGCCTTAATTAAGAATTCCATTATACCAACAGAACAGAAGCCAAGTATGGGATGTAATATTAAATGGAAAAAAGGTAGAGAACCTGATTATTTCGCAACCTAAAGTGCAGTAAAAACTCTCTAAAAAAGGATCATTAGGTGTCAATATAGGTGTCCATCATTCCGGAAAATGTGTCCATATAGGTGTCTATCAGCTCTGATATTCAGTCAGACACCCTCCAAGTAAAATCCCCACTACCTTGAAAAACAAACCGAATAATGTTATATAAATTGTGCATATAAGTAGTCGCCAATTTATTCTTGAAGAAATGTCTAGACTAAGAGTAAAATTCTATGTAACCCTAATTCTAAAATTTTATATCCAAACTATAATTTAAGACTTGGTAGCACACATGACGAAAACCACTCGAAAACTGGCCACAATACTTGCAGCAGATGTGGTCGGTTACAGCAAGTTAATGGACTCTAATGAAGAGTTGACCCTCAAGAACCTAAAAATCTGTCGAGATATCATTGATCCAATCATTACAGAATTCGGAGGCCGAATTTTTCATACAGCAGGTGATTCAGTCATAGCTGAATTCGCCAGTCCTGTTTCTTCTGTAGAAGCGGCCATAGAGTTCCAGAATTTTCTTTACGACAGAAACATCAGCATGCCAGATGAATCGAAAATAACTTTTAGAGTCGGCATTCATTTGGATGATGTAATAGTTGAGGGTGACAATGTTTATGGCGGTGGAGTGAACATTGCGGCCAGACTTGAAGGAATCTGTGAGCCGGGCTGCATTCTTGTTTCTAAGTCGGTTCAGGAAAAAATAACAAAAAGGATTCAGTTAACCATTGATAATCTAGGACATTCTGAACTTAAAAATATTGATGGGAAATTCGAGATTTTTCATATCAATCCTGGATTAAAATCTAGTGAAGTGGAACAAGAGACTCATAAAGAAGTACAGAATAAAGAAGTACAGAATAAAGAAGTACAGAATAAAGAAGTACAGAATTCAGAAACAAAAATTTCTAAACCAAGAATCGTAGTTCTACCCTTCAGAAATCTTAACAATGACGATGAAAATGATTACCTGGTTGATGGGATTGTGGAAGACATTATTACTGAATTTTCAATGATTAATTCGATTGAAATAATTTCCCGGCATACAGCATTTGGTTTTAAAGGCAAAGATATTGATCAGAAGAAAATTGCTGAAGAACTAGGGGTTAATTTCGTTGCATCAGGCAGCATAAGGTCGTCGGGCAATCGTATTCGAATTTCAGTTGAATTAACGGATCCAATCAAAAGCAATGCAATCTGGAGTGAACGCTACGACCGGATGCTCGAAGACGTTTTTGAGGTGCAGGATGAAATAGTAAGAAAAGTTGTGGTTGCCCTGGTCGGTGAACTTGAGATAGCTAGCCTGGAAAGAGCTAAACGCAAACCAACTGAAAATCTTTCATCCTATGAGTATCTTCTCAGAGGCAAGGAAAATCATCACAAGTTTTCAAAGGAAGGTGTAATAAGCGGTTTGGAGATGTTTGAAAAATCTATTGAAGCTGATCCCAACAATGCTCAGGCCTATGCTTGGGAAGCATGTACACTGGGACAAGGAATGAGTGGAGGATACATTGATCAAGACACTGCTTGGGAAAAATGTCAAAACTCTCTTGAAAAGGCTATGAAGATTAATCCAAATGACTTTGAATGTCATCGGATGTTCTGCGAAATTTACAAATTTTTAGAAGATTTTGAAAATGCAGAAATCCATGGCCGCAAGGCCTATGAATTGAATCCTAATGATCCAAGAATTGTTTCAGGTTTTGGTGAATACTTTGTCTTGGCTGGTGATCCGGAAAAAGGAGTGGATTTATTAAAAACAGCATATGAACTGGATCCTAACGGAAAGGGTGCCTCCAATACAGATAAGCGACTAGGAGATATCATGCTGGGATGCTATGTGATGGGTGATTATCAGCAATGCTTAGAGTATTCGAAAAAAATTGGAACAATGAATCCTGTTGCATGGGCTGCAAAAATCGCCAGCCTTAGTGCACTCAAGAACCTTGATGAGAAGGAGATCGAAAAAAAGAAATATTCAGGTTCTTATGAAAATGTTTCTTTGGATGAAAAAATAGAAGGATTGCATTTTAAAGACGCAAGCATTAAACAAACTATGAAAGAATTAATTGCCTAAACCAATAACAAAAATTAATCATTAAGAAAAGAACTAAAAATGGCTAATGACAAAATAAAAGGCAGCTGCTTTTGTGGTGCTGTAGAACTCAAAGTTACTGGAGAACCTTCAGCAACGGGATATTGTCATTGTAAAGACTGTGCCGCATGGAGCGCAACTCCAATAAATTCCTACAGTTTTTGGGGGCCTGATCAAATTAAAATTACTAAAGGGATAGAAAATATTAAAACATTCTCCAAGACGGATCACAGCAATAGAAAGTTCTGTAAAAAATGCGGGGGCCATTTAATGACTGAGCATCCAGGATCAAACGTAGTAGATATTTTTGCTGTGATATTGGAGGGTTTTTCGTTTAAACCTTCCATTCATGTAAATTATGAGAGTAAAACTGTTTCGGTCAAAGATGGTTTACCAAAGTTCAAAGATCTCCCTGAAGAATTCAATGGATCTGGAGAAATTTTGCCAGAGTGAATACTTAAATAATTAGTTAATAAATAAGTAAATCAAGTCCATTGCCACAGAAGAATTAATGCCTTATCTGGAATCTAGCCCATAGCACAGCTGACGTAACCGCCCTTTACAATTTGGTGTCTCAGATACTGTAAACATTTCTTCGATTTGCAATCAAGATGTATCAGTTTGGGAAAAGATAAATGTGAATAAGATTAAACTAGTAAAATTTATAAGCAGTGATTGTACTAATACTAATATCAAGTTAGAAAATATTTCTGATATTAGTGATGAATTAGTTTTACAAGAAGATGGGGATTTAAATAGTACACTTACAATGGATAACAATACGCATAACAGAAAATATAAATCATTACTTCAAAGAGTGGAATAATTTTCTAAATTTTTATGAAATGTTCCTTCTCATAAAAACCCCATCATCTTCTGTGAGTAACTCCCAACTTAATTCTTCACAAGTCAGACTCCCTCCAAGTAACCACTACTTAATTCTCCACAAGTCAGACTCCCTCCAACTAAAATCCCCCAATTCTTGCAGATAATACCGACTAATGTTAAATCTTATGTTCTACAATTAGAAACATCCTAAGTGAAAATCACATACTTTTTTAACACTATCGTAGCCTTTTAAATGA
>CABXOR010000019.1 GCA_902513935.1 uncultured SAR324 cluster bacterium | reverse complement strand
ACCGGGTACGCCCGGTGGGGTTGTAGGGCCGCCAACAAAGGATAATTGGAGGATTAGCTGAAGTGTCTGGGAAGGCACGGCATAGAGGGTTAGACCCCCGTAAGCGAAAGTCTGAAGATGTCCGAGGCGGTACCTGAGTAGGACGGGACACGAGAAATCCTGTTTGAATCTGGGGGGACCACCCTCCAAGGCTAAATATTACCCAGAGACCGATAGTGTACCAGTACCGTGAGGGAAAGGTGAAAAGAACCTCGAACAGAGGAGTGAAATAGTTCCTGAAACCCTGCGTCTACAAGCAGTGGAAGCAATGCTGATTTTCGGATCACGTGCGACCGCGTGCCTTTTGCATAATGAGCCAACGAGTTGTCTGTCGGTGGCAGGTTAAGTTTATAACGAAGCCACAGCGAAAGCGAGTTCGAAATGAGCGTTCAGTCCCCGGCAACAGACCCGAAACCGAGTGATCTACCCCTGTCCAGGTTGAAGCCTGGGTAAGACCAGGTGGAAGACCGAACCGTTGAGCCTTAAAACGTTCTCGGATGAGGTGGGGGTAGGAGTGAAAGGCTAATCAAACTCGGAGATAGCTGGTTCTCCCCGAAATATATTGAGGTATAGCCTCGTGATAGACCACCGGAGGTAGAGCACTGGATGGACTAGGGCCCTCACCAGGGTACCAAACCCAACCAAACTGCGAATACCGGCGAGTTGTTTCACGGGAGTCAGACAGCGGGAGCTAACTTTCGTTGTCGAAAGGGAAACAACCCAGACCATCAGCTAAGGCCCCCAAGTCATGACTAAGTGGGAAAGGAAGTGGGAGCGCCCAGACAACCAGGAGGTTGGCTTAGAAGCAGCCACCCTTTAAAGAAAGCGTAACAGCTCACTGGTCGAGCGAGCCTGCACCGAAAATTTAACGGGGCTCAAGTCATGCGCCGAAGCTATGGGATTTATATTTATATAAATCGGTAGGGGAGCGTTCCCTGTGCAGTGAAGCTGAATCGAAAGGGTCAGTGGAGCGCAGGGAAGTGAGGATGTTGGCATAAGTAACGAAAATGTGGGCGAGAAACCCACACGCCGAAAGCCCAAGGTTTCCCGGGCCATGTTATTCAGCCCGGGGTTAGTCGGCACCTAAGACGAGGCCGAAAGGCGTAGTCGACGGAAAACCGGTTCATATTCCGGTACTTGCATGTGCGCGTGATGGAGGGACGCAGGAGGATAGGCCGGCCTGGTGATGGATATCCAGGTTCAAGGCCGTAGGCGGAAGTCCCAGGTAAATCCGGGACTTTATCTAACGCCGAGAGTCGATGACGAGAGGCTTTGCTTCGCAAAGCGGTCGATTCCACACTGCCAAGAAAAGCTTCTAAGCATAGTAGATGCAAACCGTACCCCAAACCGACACAGGTGGGCGGGTAGAGAATACCAAGGCGCTTGAGGGAAATCATGTTAAGGAACTCTGCAAAATAACTCCGTAACTTCGGAAGAAGGAGTGCCTGCAGCGGTGAAGGGACTTGCTCCTGGAGCTTAAGCGGGCCGCAGTGACCAGGCCCAGCCGACTGTTTAGCAAAAACACAGCACTCTGCTAAATCGCAAGATGATGTATAGGGTGTGACGCCTGCCCGGTGCCGGAAGGTTAATGGGAGGAGTTAGGTCTTCGGACCGAAGCCCCGAACTGAAGCCCCGGTAAACGGCGGCCGTAACTATAACGGTCCTAAGGTAGCGAAATTCCTTGTCGGGTAAGTTCCGACCTGCACGAATGGCGTAACGATCTGGGCGCTGTCTCAATGTGATTCTCAGTGAAATTGAAATGGCGGTGAAGATACCGTCAACCCGCGGCAAGACGGAAAGACCCCGTGCACCTTTACTGCAGCTTGGCAGTGAACTTGGGAAAGATTTGTGTAGGATAGGTGGGAGGCTTTGAAGGGGGGGCGCTAGTCCCTCTGGAGCCACCCTTGAAATACCACCCTGATTTTTTCTGTGTTCTAACTTAGTCCCGTTATCCGGGACAAGGACCCTGCCTGGTGGGCAGTTTGACTGGGGCGGTCGCCTCCTAAAGAGTAACGGAGGCGCGCAATGGTTCCCTCAGCCGGTTTGGAAATCCGGCGCAGAGTGCAAAGGCACAAGGGAGCTTGACTGCAAGAGCGACAGCTCGAGCAGGTACGAAAGTAGGTCTTAGTGATCCGGTGGCCCCGTGTGGAAGGGCCATCGCTCAACGGATAAAAGGTACGCCGGGGATAACAGGCTAATCGCGCCCAAGAGTTCATATCGACGGCGCGGTTTGGCACCTCGATGTCGGCTCATCGCATCCTGGGGCTGAAGCAGGTCCCAAGGGTATGGCTGTTCGCCATTTAAAGCGGTACGCGAGCTGGGTTCAGAACGTCGTGAGACAGTTCGGTCCCTATCTGCCGCGGGCGCAGGAGATCTGAGGAGATCTGCCCTTAGTACGAGAGGACCGGGGTGGACAGACCTCTGGTGATCCGGTTGTTCCGCCAGGAGCATTGCCGGGTAGCTACGTCTGGAACGGATAACCGCTGAAAGCATCTAAGCGGGAAGCCGGCTTCAAGAGTGATCTCCCGGACCATTAGGTCCCCAAAGGCCGCAGGAAGATTACCTGTTTGATAGGCCGGAAGTGGAAGCATGGCAACATGTGAAGCTTACTGGTACTAATTGGCCGGGCGACCTGACTTAATACAAGATTAAAACCCAAAGAGACCCTCTCATTTGCTCTTAAATTCCAAAACCTCCAAACACACGAACTCAGGCTTGAGTGCCGGTGCTTCTGGCAGGGGAGAAACACCTGTTTCCATCCCGAACACAGAAGTAAAGTCCCCTTGCGCCTATGGTACTGCCGGGTTTCCCGGTGGAAGAGTCGGTCAGTGCCGACGCTCAATCCTGAGTTTGTTAATAATCCAGGCGCGTAGCTCAGTGGGAGAGCACTACCTCGACACGGTAGGGGTCGGCGGTTCAATCCCGCCCGCGCCTACCAGTGTTTAATTCAAATAGAGAGAAAGCTCATAGGAATACGAAGGTCTCGTCCTCCGACAAGAAATGAAGAATCAACACGAATTAATGATCAGATTCGTGTCAGTGAGATACGGCTTATCGATGGAAACGGTGAGCAAGTTGGTATTATTTCAACGGATGATGCGCTTGAAAAGGCAAGTGTTGCTAATTTGGATTTAGTAGAAGTATCTCCAAAAGCTAAGCCTCCTGTCTGCCGTTTGATGGATTATGGTAAATTCAAATACCAGCAAAGTAAACGAAATCACGTTGCAAGACAAAATCAGAAAGTAGTTCATCTCAAAGAGGTGAAAATGAAGCCTAAAATTGAAGAACATGATTTTCAATTTAAACTTCGGAATGCACTTCGCTTTCTAGAAGATGGCGACAAAGTAAAAGTTGGTGTCAGATTTATGGGACGTCAAATAGCACATAAAGATTTAGGTGTAGAATTATTAGAAAAATTTCAGGCTGAAATTGGTAACGACGGTACTGTGGAGCAGCCAATTAGTAGTGAAGGACGTTCGATGCATATGATCCTTGCTCCTCCAAAAAAAAGAAAGTAGGAATGCTATGAAAATGAAAACCCATCGCGGAGCTGCAAAGCGCTTTAAAAAAACCGGAGGTGGAGGTTACAAGAGGAAACGAGCTTTTTTACGACACGGTATGCGTAAGCGCAACCAGGATACAAAACGTGTACTTCGCAAAAAAGCAATGGTTTCTGCAGCAGACTCCAATTCTGTAGATATGATGCTTCCAAACGGATAAACTGAGATTAATTTTTATGAGAGTTAAAAGAGCAGTTCACGCTAGAAAGCGAAAAAAATCCCTTTTTAAGGCGGCTAAAGGCTATCGTGGAGGACGGAGTCGTCTTTTACGCACAGTTAAAGATGCAGTTGATCGTTCAAGAGAGTCTAGCTACCGTGACAGAAAAGTGAAAAAACGCGATTTTAGACGACTTTGGATAGTGAGAATCAATGCAGCTGTCCGTTTACATGGAATGAACTACAGTCAGTTCATTTATGGATTAAAAGCTGCGGACATTGAAATGGATCGTAGAACCTTGGCATATTTAGCCGTGGAAGAACCTACATTGTTTGCCCAAGTAGCTGAGGAAGCAAAAACAAAACTGGCAGCATAATTTGTTGAGCGCATCTTCTCCAGATGCGCTTCTATCAAACTTATCCGTCCATTGCTATTTCTGAATTGATAATATTCCTGACACCATTCGCAATGGCGTTGAGCCAGCATTTCCCCTTTTGTTTCCCCTCTTTATCCATTCCTTTAATTATAACTGTGTAATCCAATTTACCTTCAGCTAATTTTCGAGCAATAGCGTTAGTTAAGGATTCAGGAATCAATAATTCAAATGCTTTTGGTGTGGCCAATTGCTGTTGTATTTTTGGCCATTTTTCCAACAATTGTCTTTGTTCTGCCGTTTCTTTTTTTGATATTTTATTGCTGCCGCTTAACATGCTTAGAGATCCTTCCAAAGCTTCCACATAACGACTCAACTGAAAAAGACGTTCTTCATAATTTAATTCAACTATATTCAGTCCTGATTCATAAACGAATTTTTGTTCCGTTGTTTGGGAAATACAACCAATACGTACTTGCTGATACCAGTGGAATAATGCAGTCAACTCCGCAAGCACATCAACCTGTTTTGTTACAATTCCCACTGCTCCTGAAAATATTCGCGGTTCATAGTCAATTTTACCTTTTGGTAAAGAATGTCCAAAATTCAATCCTGGCGACAGTATGCCATTGCTCCTGGATCCAGCCGCAGTCATCACACCGAAATCTGCCTTGATCGGCCCCAGAAGAGTGTTGTTCCCGCCAATAAAAAGACGTGCCTGATTCAAAAATAAACCCTGACAGGCATCACCAAATAAAGACGCAGTTGCTTTATCACCCCTGATACTATAATTAAAATGAATGCTCCCACTACCAACTTCACTAAAATACCCCAGTTCCGGTCCAGTGCCTCCAGAAATCAGGGCATCACAAAAATTAATATTACTTCCCAAAGTGGTCCAGGGGAAAAGGATTGTCATTTTTGTATCAGTATGTTGGGCAGAGGATGTATCTTCCTCATAGAGCGATCCCTTCCGGACTCGGAATCCGAATCCGGTTGTAAAATCATTAATCATTGTTTCTTTACCCAAAAAAACTGCATTTTCCGCAACTCCTGAGCCGAGTATAGTTTGAGGGCCTACAACTGTATCTTTTAGAGTTACAGGTCCTAAATTTCCTACAATAGCATTTTCCCCAATCCAACTATTTTCTATAGTAGCAGGACCGCTCACTCCAATATGGGCTGATGAATAAATTTGTGTTTTTGCTCCGGAGATTCTGGAACAAGGATAGATGATGCTTCCCGGAAGAATATTTTCAGGTTCTACATCCCGAGAAATGAAAACAGAACTGGAATCCAGAACTTGAACTCCTCTTTCCTGAAATTTACGGATTTCTTCAATACTATAATATTTTGATTCGTTCTCATTCATTTTACAAACTCTCACTTAAAAAACACACTGCCTTAATTACGGGATATTCCTAATAAAAATGACCGTGCATCGAGGCTGGATAGATACAACCTGCCAACAGCAAATTCCCGAAGGATAAGACTTTATTGTTGACCTTCAAAGATGTTTACTGAAATTACCACGGTCAATCCCCCGTTTTCACTACAAGGGTGTCCGCAAATCCTTAATCACGATCGAAACGCTGTTTATATGATTGACAGCTCTGATAAATCCTTCGTTCACAATACTATTTTAAAAAAGCAAGTGTTATAAAATTACTCATATTTTACTGAAATTTGAGAATTGATTTCGCAAAGACTTTGAACAAGATGTTCAAAGTCTTGAATATTCGGTGCAGCCTGAACGCTCCAACCAAAATCCCGTACTGCCTTTGCAGTAATTTTACCGAGACAGGCAATTTTTGGTTCTGCAGCCAATGACTCCCAAAAGCCAGATGGTAATATTTGGTTAAAATTTTGAACTGCAGATGGACTTGCAAACAAAATCCAATCCAATTTTTGCTGCTCAAGTTCAGCCAGTAAAAAAGTATAATCTCCTACGACAGGAACATTCCTGTAAACTGGAGTTAAGATGATTTTAGCTCCCATTTTTTGCAGGGAATCCTGCAAGATTCTCCGCGGAGATTCAGCTTGAATCAACCAACATCGTTTTTCAAATAAATCATGCTGCTTAAAAGCATCAATCAGCCCCTCGCTTTGAAAATGTTCTGGAACCAGTTCCGGAGTAATCCCATTGTCAGTCAGAACGGAAGCAGTTGCCTGGCCGACGCAGGCAGTTTTGATAGACGAAAATAATTGTTGAGCAGAAACCTCCAAATCATTAAGTCGACTCAAGCAGTGAGTTACCCCATTTTTGCTGGTGAAAAGAGCCCAGTCAATTTTTGAAATTTGCTGAACAGTTTCATCAAACGACTCCCATGATTCTGTCGGAATTATTTGAGTCATTTGTGCAGTAAGTACTGAAGCCCCCAGAGATTCTAGCATTCCGGTAAGTGAAGATTCAGTACTGTCCTGACGTGTTACCAGAAAACGTAGTCCTGCCAGCGGTAATTTTTCTGAATGCTGGTATGAGACGGATGTCATGGTAACCTAAGAACCGAAATAGTGGCTTTCAATTTTTGATATTTGCAGATTGCGTCTCGGAGATTTCAGCGGTATAGGCTCCTTGTTCCGGATGACCAAATAGTAGATAAAATAGAATACTGGACCCAATCCAACTGGTGTGTAGAACAACACAAAAAACCTGACAATGCTGACTGGAATGCCCACCGTTTCTGAAAAGTCTGCACACACACTAAACCACCATTTTCGCTGCTTGGGACGTTCCGGAAGAGTCCCTTTATATCTCCTGTAAAGCCCATATGCTGTCCATAACGCAAAAATCAGGGAAGAAAACCCAACCAGGAGAAAAGAAAAATTCATAAAACTCGACTGTGAAATTAAAATTAAACGCCTTCTACAGCTTGCCGATAAGCTTTTCGGAAACCACGTGTCAGTAATTCTTCAGTGCTAAGACAATAATAAACTGACATTTCATCCAAAAGTGAATAAAAATCTATTTTCTCCGAAATATTAGTGTGCTGAATAATTTGATGCAATTTTAGCTGCAACTGATCAAAATGCAATTTCGTTTTCTTCTTCACTTCAGATTAGTCCTGTGCTCAGTTTTCTTGAATAAAAATATATCGTGATCCGTTACTGGTTCTGATCAGAAGGAGAACCCCTTGTACTGAGTCAATCCCATTGATAATTTTTTTGAAAGTATCAAGGTCTCTGACAGCTTGACGTTCTGCTTCCTGTACAATCATTCCAGGGAGCAGCCCAGATTTTTCTGCCGGGCTTCCGGATTTAACATTTCTAATCACAACACCAATCCCAGGTTCAATTCTAAGCTGTTTGGCATTTTCTTCCGAGAGTTCTTCTACTGTCATGCCCAACAATTCTACCTGTTCGAGAGTTTGAGTAGGCTCCGGCAAGGTTTTCTTCCTCCCAATTTTCTTTGGACGTTCATCCAGCTTCAGTTTCAAAAAAACGGTTTTTCCATCCCGGATCAGTTCCATTTCTATCTCAGCGAAAGCCCCGGCGTTTGCAATTTCGTTGCGCAGATGGTTACTGTTTTGGATCAGTTTGTCATTGATTCTGATCACGACATCTCCTTTACGTATGCCAGCTTTTTGTGCAGGAGTATCTTGCATAATTCCAGTAATTAGGCTGCCTTTGATACTTTTAAGCTTAAAAGCTTTAGCAAGATCATGACTGACATCCTGGATTCCTACTCCCAACCAACCCCTGGAAACAATGCCTTTATCTATCAAGTCCCGCATGATTTTGCGGGCCATATTTATAGGCACCGCAAAGCCAATACCTTGATAGCCGCCGCTTTGACTAAAAATTGCGCTGTTGACTCCAATAATTTCACCCCGCAGACTGACTAAGGGACCTCCACTATTTCCAGGATTGATGGCAGCATCTGTTTGAATAAAATTTTCATATTCATTGATGCCTACATTGGATCGACCTTTGGCACTGACAATTCCGTATGTGACAGTCTGTATTAGTCCGAATGGGTTCCCTACTGCAATCACATTTTCACCAACAAGTATTTTATCTGAATCCCCCATTGGCAGCACTGGAAGTCCATTACTTTCAATTTTCACAACTGCAATGTCCGACTCAGGATCTGTTCCAACGAGCTTTGCCTTCCTTTCATCTCCATTGTATAGTACAACCAATATCTCGTCTGCCTCGCCGACAACATGGTGGTTAGTCAGAATGTAACCCTCTTCATCTATTATTGAACCAGAACCCATTCCTTTTTGTCGAAATTCACGATTTGGCTGTTCTCGTTTTTTTGGTTGTTGATTATCTGGAGGTTGGAGTTCCGGGAAAAAACGTCGAAGAAATTCATCGTTGTAGAGGTCTCTTGGATTGTTGAGGGCACGGCCATCAGGACTACGCATAATTTTTTCGACTTTGATATGGACAACAGCTTTTTGAACATTTTGAACAAGAGCTGCACGTGTTTTAGATGCACGAATCATTTGTTCCAAGTCATCAGAGGTTTGGGTAAAGGCAGGAGTAACCCAGAAAAACCCCGTTATCATAATCAAGGCGAACAACTTGTAATATTTTTGCATTTATTTTTTTCTCAGTAGTTAATATTTAATAATGTTTTTTTATGAATATTATCATATCCTGCTTTGTTAGTATCTTCCATCGATTTTTTCTTACAAATTGTCTGCAAAATAAAAGAAGTGCTTTTTTTGCTGGACTTATATTGTTCTATGGCTAAATTAGTATTGTATTGTTGTACATCAATGAACTTGTTTATATGGAAATACGATACTATCTTGGGCAACCTGTTAAAATTAATTTAAAGAGGTATTATGAGTGAAATCCCAAAAGACAATCTCTACACTCGCGACCACGAGTGGATAAGAATAGAGGGGGAAAAAGCAGAAATCGGTATTACTGACCATGCGCAAAAATCATTGGGGGACATTGTTTTTGTGGAGCTCCCGACGATTGAAGACGAAATTGATGCCGGCGATGAATTTGGTTCAGTTGAATCTGTAAAAGCGGTTTCTTCGCTTTATATGCCTGTGAGCGGCCGTATAATCGCAGTTAATACTGAATTGAAGGATAGTCCTGAGTTAATTAACGAAGAATGCTATGACGAGGGCTGGGTAGTCCGTATAGAGCTTTCAAATCCTGACGATTCGGAGGAATTGTTGTCGTCTGAAGATTACGAATCGTTCTTACATGACGAAGAAGTCTGAACTCTGTGTTCTGATAACCAGACAGTAAATGAGGAAAAAACATAAAAATATCTTATTCATCACTGCAGATCAGTGGCGTGGTGACTGTCTGGGATGTATTGGACATCCAGTCGTGAAAACACCCAATTTGGATCAATTGGCCAAACAAGGAGTGCTATTTCACAAGCACTATACTCAAACAGTTCCTTGCGGGCCATCCAGGGCATCCTTATTCACGGGACTGTACGCAATGAATCACCGTTCAGTAAATAACGGAACTCCCCTAAACAATCGGTTTACCAACATTGCTCGAGAAGTGAGAAAATGCGGTTATGACCCCACATTGTTCGGCTACACTGACACTTCAGCAGACCCTCGAAAATTACATCAGCAGGACCCCTTGCTCAGCACATACGAAGGGATGATTCCCGGAATGGGCAGCGGAGTGACTTTGACTGACAACCAGCTTCCGTGGATTGCTGATTTGATAACCAAGGGTTATGATCACTCATTGAATCAGTACACTGTTTTTGATTCTATTCCAAACTATCCCGGAGGAAAGGGACGTGGAGCAACATTTGCCCCTCCAGTGTACCCGGATAAAGACAGTAATGTAGCTTTTTTGACAGATGAGTTGCTCAAGTGGTTAAGTGTTCGTGAGGATGGAAACTGGTTTGCGCACCTTTCCTATCTGAGCCCGCATCCTCCCTGGATTGTACCGGAAAAGTATAACAACATGTATGATCCCTCGGAGGTTCCAAAACCAATCCGCAGGGAATCGCTGGAGGAGGAAGGCCGGCAGCATCCTCTTCTCAAAATGCTTCATGAATTAATTCAACGTAACTTATTTTTTTACGACAAGCTTATCGAGCCTGCTGCAATGATGAGTGACCTAGATGTTTTGCAGGCACGTGCGACCTATTATGGATTAATGTCCCAAGTTGATCATCATTTGGGAAGAGTTATTAATTATCTGAAAAAGTCAGGTCAATATGACTCTACCCTTATTATTTTCACTAGCGACCACGGTGAACAATTAGGGGATCACTATTCATTTGGTAAGTCCGGATATTTCGATCAGTCTTATTATATTCCTCTGATCATACGGACTCCAGAAATTGCAAAACAAGCTTCCAAAAAATCTGTGGGGAGAGGAACTCAGGTTGAACTATTCACAGAAGCCATTGATGTGATGCCAACGATCCTCGATTGGCTGGAAACAGAAATTCCTGAAGAATGCGATGGCAGATCCTTGCTACCTTTTTTGCATGGCAGAATTCCAGATAAATGGCGCACAGAAGTTCACTGGGAATATGACTTTCGGGAAATCGGTTCTTTTCAACCGATTATAGAACAGCAATTCGGGTTGTCTCCGGATCAGTGTTCACTTACCGTTTTGCGTGATGAACATTACAAATTCGTCCATATGACCGCCTTGAAGCCCCTTTTGTTTGATTTGCAGAAGGATCCGGAAGAGTTTATAAACCGTGCCGATGATCCAGGATACCAGGATATAATGTTGAAATATGCTCAGAAAATGCTCTCATGGCAGATGCTCCATCGAGACCGGACTTTGGTAAATACGAACATGGAATCCGGCAACCTTGTGAATTGGAAAGGTCCGAGGATTCTGAACAAAGTAGGGGAATGTTGCAGAAAAAATTAGTATCAAAAGATATGACCTGTTCAGTAGTTCGTAATGTAATTGATCTTGAAGGTTTGCGCCAACGTGCACAACATCCTCAAGCTGGAGCAGTCATAATTTTTTACGGAGATGTGCGTAACCACAGTCAGCAGCGGGAAGTCTCGTTTCTAGAATATGAAGCACATGAGAACATGGCCCTAAAACAAATATCAATGGTAATTGATGAAGCCCGGCAAAAGTGGGTACTTCATTCAGTAGAAGTTATTCACCGTCTAGGTAAACTTGCTGTGAAAGACTGTTCAATCGCCATTGCCGTAGCAACTTCTCACCGAAGTGATGCTTATGCAGCAAGTCTATATATTATTGATACTATTAAACATTCTGTCCCAATCTGGAAAAAAGAACATTTTGTTGACGGTGTTTCCGCATGGAGCAAAGGGTGCGAAGCATACAGCGTTGTTGAAGAAGCTGCTGAACCTCCGCCTGCTGTGAATAACCAGGTTCCATGATGCAACTTCAAGTTATCCGCCTAGACAAATCAAAGCACCCCTTCATGAGGGGAATGCTGGCCCACAAACTGATGCAACGTGGATTATCCTTTGATCAGGCATATCAAATTTCCAAAGATGCAAAATCTTATTTCCAGGAGCAAACTGAAGTTACTTCCGAATCATTGATGCAGTCAGTAGATGAGTTGATAGTTTCGCGCTACGGTAAAGGACTCCTCAGGACGCTTACCTCGGAACTGTTTCCTTCTGGAAAACAAATCAGTGTTTTTCGTAGAAACGCAATCTCACCATTTTCTAAAGGATTATTAACCCAATCGGTCACAGCAGCGGGAATTAAACCGGAAGAAGCATACAAAATTGCTTTTGAACTGGAAGCAGATTTGATAAAGAAAGATATTCTGCGAATCAGCAAAAATAAATTATTTGAGGAGGTTTTCAGCACTATAAAGAATAAATATAGTCCTCATCTTGCTGGTTTATATAAATTAGCGAGTCGGATAGATGAACTTGACAGGCCAGTGATAATATATCTCGCTGGTGCTTCCGGTACAGGGAAATCAGTCATGTCCACTTTCTTAGCAGGAAGATTGGGAATCAACAAAATTATAGGTACGGATACTATTCGTGAAATAATGCGGCTCGTTTTTAAAAGGGATTTACTTCCCTCTCTCCACAACTCTTCAAGCAAAGCCGGAGTTGGAATGCCAAAGACGATTGACAAAAATGCCAGATTAATTAGCGGATTTTGTTTGCAGGCCCAGCAGGTTAGTGTGGGAGTGAAAGCTGTAGTTGATCGTGCTGTAAAAGAGCGTACAAGTATGATTATCGAAGGTGTCCATTTGTTGCCATATATGCAGCAAACTTTGCAAGAAGGAACCAAGAGGGCCTTTCACATTCCCATCACGCTTTCTTTGATGAATGACAAACACCACAAAAATCGATTTTTCGAACGTGGAAAAGGTAATGAGTTAAGAAAAAAAGAACCCTATTTGCGTAGTTTTGAAAATATCCGATCTATTCATGAATATTGTATTTCAGAAAGTGAAAACAACGAGATTGAAGTTGTCGACAATGAAGATTTTGACGAAACAACAAACACTCTGATGCAATTAATCATAAATACCCTGCAGGAGCAGGTGAAATCTACTCTTACATCCAAATCCTGACATTTTTTTGTGCTAAGAATTCCTCGACTGCTATTGATATTTGACGGCATGGGGGATCGTCCAATTTTTGAACTGGGCGACAAAACACCTCTGCAGGCAGCAAATCTTCCAGTAATGGACCAGCTGGCATTGGAAGGGCAATGCGGGGTTGCAGATCCAGTAAGGCCTGGAACTGTTGCAACAACAGTTATGGGAACTTTGGCAATCCTGGGATATGATCCACTTAGATTTTCAATAGCAAGAGGATTAATTGAGGCAATTGGCTGTGGCATGAAAATCATGCCCGGTGACGTAGCTTTTCGTGGGAACTGGGCTACACTGGATGACGAAAGAATGATTGTTGACCGTCGTGCAGGACGTATTCGTGAAGGCACAAAAGAATTGGCCTCCAGCCTATCTGGATTAAAAATTGATGATGTAAGTTTTAATGTGGGTTCCGGAACTGAACATCGTGTAGCGTTAGTTATACGAGGATCTGGGCTTGGAGATTGCCTTTCCGGAAGTGATCCGGGAGATAACTTCCTCTCTGGTAAAAAACCTAGGCATCCGGAAGTACTAAAAAAAAATGAAAAAAAAAGTTTGCGAACTGCAAAATATTTGCATTTGTTTGAGATTGAGGCAAGAAAGATTTTAGCGCGACATCCAGTAAATCTTGAACGAGAATCAAAAAGACTTTTACCTGCAAATGCGATTTTGACCAGAGAACCAGGACAAGTGCATGCTTTCCCAATTTTGAAACGCCCCTCCGGTTTAGGTTTGTCTGGTATTTGTGTAACAGGAGATGACACTATTCTCGGAATTGCAAAAGTCACAGGTATGGATGTCTGTAAAACTCCGGAAATGACTGCAAATCTGGATACTGATTTAAATAAAAAATTCGAAATCACTGCAAAATTGTTGAAGCAATATAGCGTTGTTGTCCTACATGTAAAAGGTTGTGACATTGCTGCACACAACAGAGATGCAGAAAAAAAGAAAGATTTCCTGGAAAAAATTGATGCAGAACTTGGACGATTTATGGGAAAGTGGCCTGGTAAACTGCGTTTATGCATCACTGCCGATCATACAACTTGGAGCAAAGAAGGAGTTCACACAGATGATCCTGTACCAGTTTTACTGCATGGGCGTGGTATTCATGCTGACTCGATTAAAGAATTTAATGAAATTCAAGCCCTGAAAGGGCAATTGAGGCGTTTTAGAATGTATAAATTGTGGGAAAAGTTTTTTGCCTGATTATTCCAAGACCAGTTTTAGAAAGTACCTGAACTAAACAAAATTAATAAATTTCAGGCAAACATATTCCGGTTTGCGATTATTAACTATAGTAGATATAGCGAGATTCTCAGATCTCTTTTGATCAGTTCTTTTAATAAAAAAACTTTTCGAACAATTTTAAACAAAGACATTATTTCCATAATTTAAACATTTCATGAGCGCAATCACTTTTGATCCTGAAAGTTCCTGGCAATCGTCTTTCACATTTAATCATGTCAAGTGCCTAATTGTCTGCAGGGGACCAATTCGTTTAGAAACAATAAATATTTTCAAAGAACTTGGGGCAACCTATGGCATACTGCTTTCTGAAAAAGACAGCATCATTTTCCCGCAAACCCTTGCTCCAGAATTACGTGCAATTAGAAACCGCCGTAAACAGGTACATCATGTCCCAGATTACATGGGCGCCACAAAGGAGGAAAGAGTTGAGCGGATAGAACAGGTAATTGATATTTGTCATGAGAATGGTTACACGCATTTATTTGCAGGCTATGGCTTTATGGCAGAAGATGCAGAATTTGTAGAACGAATTGAGAATGCAGAAATTAGTTTCATTGGACCGAACTCCAAAGTAATTCAACAGGCCGGCTCAAAGGATGAAGCCAAGCAGCTTGCACGTTCGCTAAATGTTTCAGTTACACCTGGAGAAGACAGAATAGACGCGCTGACTTTATTGCGTAAGGCAGGAAAAGCGCCGGATACATATTTCCAGAAAATTATCAAAAATCATAAACTGAGTCTTCCTGGAAACTTGCAATCCGAAGAACTTATTGATCAGGCAGTAACCATTTTGCAGGCTTCATATGCAAAGCAGATCGACTTGTTTACGATTGAAGAATTACAGCAAGAAACTGTTCGGCAAGTTGAGTCAATTTGGCTAGAAAATCCTGGTAAGCGTATACGCCTCAAACATGTGGGCGGCGGAGGGGGTAGAGGCCAGAGAGTCGTAACTTCTGTAGAAGAAATAGCTGAAGCTGTGATGTCAGTTTTGATTGAATCAAAAGCTGCCGGAGAGGGTGACAACAAGAATTTTCTCATTGAACTGAACATTGAGAATGCCCGCCATAATGAAATTCAATTGCTGGGGAATGGAAAGTGGTGTATCGAACTTGGCGGACGTGATTGTTCTCTACAAATGCACGAGCAAAAATTGCTCGAAGTCTCTTTGACAGAAGAAATGCTGGAAGCAGCCGCACATGAATATGAATCAGCAGGGAAAACCCCACAAGCCAAAGTGTTACGTTCTGATGCAATAATATTAAGTTCAATGTGCAAACAGGCAGAGGAATTCGGCAAATCACTGAATCTCGATTCGGTTTCAACTTTCGAGTGTATTGTTGAAGAAGATAAACATTATTTTATGGAAGTAAACACTCGTATACAGGTAGAACATCGAGTCACAGAAATGACTTATCAGCTCCAATTTTCAAATCCTGACAATCCTGAAGATACTTTTGTGGTTAATTCCCTGGTTGCTGCAATGTTGTTAATAAATTGTTACGGAGAAAAGCTTTCTCGCCCTAAACGTTTGCCACGTTTTGTTTCAGGTGTTGAAGCCCGTCTGAATGCGACAACTCCCGCACTAAAACCACATGCAGGAGGAGTATTAAGAGCTTGGTCTGCTGCAACTGGAAATGAAATACGTGATGACCAGGGGATTGGGATAAGCAATCGTGATACAGGTCTATTGCAACCCTACAACTTGGCAGGAGCTTATGATTCAAACGTTGCTCTTTCCATTACACATGGAATTTCACGTCGGGAAAGTTTTGAGAAACTTACTGAAATTTTACGTTGTATGGAAGTCCGAGGACATGATTTGCATTTGAATGTCGATTTCCACTATGGCTTATTACACTGGCTGCTGGGCAACGATCCGATGCTTAAGCCAAACACACATTTTGTATCTTCGTATCTAGCACTTGCTGGAAAATTGAAAAACTTTTGTGATCAAATAAATCTGGATCTGGCCTGGAAGATTCAACGTGATCAGGTCCAAAAAAACTACGGCAGAGATGGGATCCTAATTTATGATCAAAAAATAACTCTTATCTTGCGGCCTCTCAAAAAGTTGTTGAACAAGCCTCACTTATTGATGGGCTGGCTGGGTTTTCAGAAATCAAAAAACCTTCACAACAAACTTTCAACTTTCCAGAATCCTGTACAAACTTTAGCCGACCTTTATCATTTCTTACGTCTTGAGCAACATTCTGGAGTTCCTCCAAGTGAGCAGATCTGGAGCAACGATCAAAAATTACTGGAAACTGCTTCTGCTTTTTACAGTGAATTAAAAACCAGATTTGGAAAGACCGATTTATCATGGAAAGAGTTGAAGAAAATACTGAGTACAAAAAAACCTCCAGCAAAATTTAAATTGAGTAAAAACCTGAAATTGTGGGAGGATATAAGTGCCGCCCACAAAGGACATCAAATGAGTATGGAATTATTGCAGCTTCCGTCAATTCTTGCAAAAAAAGCAGGTTATTATGATTTTCGAGGTAACAACACTCTGGAAGTAAAAATTCCTAAAGAATTTCAGAATTCTGAGTCTAATGCAGAATTGATTGCGAAGCTTGCACCCCCGCCGTCTGCAAAGAGCAATGAAATTTTAGCATGGACAGGTGGGACATTTTATTCGCGAGAAACTCCGGAAGCAGACGAATATGTCAGGGAAGATCAGCATGTTGAAGAAGGAGACGTCTTAGGTTTGCTGGAAGTTATGAAAATGTTCAATCAAATTCGTGCGGAGTTCCCTGGAACAATTCGGAAAATTTGCATTGATGCCGGTACAGGTAAAATAGTTGCTCGGAGTCAAGTACTTTTTCAAATAGATCCTGACATTCCACCTGTAAGTGAAAATGAAGAAGAACTTTTCAAAAGGCAGCAAGAACAGACAAATTCCTTAATGCAGAGCATTATTCCCGCCAACTGAAGCCCTGTATGATTCAGTTTGAAATTGAGGCAAAAGACCATAATTCCCGTGCAGGAATTTTGAAAACTCTACATGGTACAATCCATACACCGGTTTTTATGCCGGTTGGAACACTTGGAACCGTCAAGGCCTTGACCCCGGAAGAAGTTAGTGAGTTGGGTGCCGAAATCATTTTGGGAAACACCTACCATTTGCATCTTCGTCCCGGTGATGAACTGGTACGCAAGTTGGGAGGTTTGCATCATTTTATGAACTGGGATGGACCTATTTTGACTGATAGCGGCGGATTTCAGATATTTTCATTGGCTAAACTGCTTAAGTTTGATCAGTCAGGTGTAGTGATACGTAGTCATATCGACGGTTCAAAAATAACTCTCACACCTGAAATTTCTATTGCTATTCAGCAAAACCTGGGGTCGACAATCATGATGTGTCTCGACCAGTGCCTTGAACTGCCTGCAACCCATCAAGAAATAAAACACTCGATTGCCCTGACTACCAAATGGGCACAACGTAGCAAAGATGCCAGCAGTCAAGGTTCAGGAGTTTCCGGAGAACAAGCGTTGTTCGGAATTGTTCAAGGTGGAGGTGAGTTGAATTTGCGTGAGCAAAGTCTGGAGCAAATGGTAAATATTGGCTTTGACGGCTATGCAATTGGCGGTTTGAGTGTAGGAGAAACAAAAGAGGAAATGTATAGCGTGGTCCATCATATTGCTGCAAAAATGCCTCCCCAAAAACCAAGATACCTGATGGGTGTAGGAGATCCGGAGGATTTGCTGGAAGGAATTGAAGCAGGAATTGATATGTTTGACTGTGTGATGCCAACCCGCAACGCCCGTAACGGCTCGCTTTTTACTTCACACGGAAAAATCAGTATTAAGAAAAATCAATACAAGGAAGATCCAGCTCCACTGGATCCGGATTGTGCTTGTTCTACTTGTAAGAACTATTCCCGTGCTTATTTACGTCACCTGTTCAAAACCAATGAAATATTGGGTATGAGACTCAACACCTACCACAATCTGTTTTTTTACATCTCGTTCATTAAGCAGGCACGTAATGCCATCAAGGAGAAGCGCTTCCCAAATTTCAAAAAAACCTTCCTACAGAAATACCGGAGCTAAATTGAAGGAGTTTAGAAATGTGCGGCAGATTTGTTATGATAGAGAGCGAGGAAAAAGTGATTCAGACTTTCGAAATCCAACAATCTGAAATGATGCTTGTACCCCGCTACAATATTTGTCCTTCTCAAGATATTGCTGTGATTGTCCAGCAGGACGGTTTACGCAGTTTAGAAATGCGTCAATGGGGTTTTATTCCTTTTTGGGCCAAAGAACGATCCCCCATGATCAACGCACGTGCGGAGACGGTTTCAGAAAAACCTTTCTTTCGGCAAGCATTCCGGAAACAAAGATGCTTGATTCCAGCCACCGGTTTTTATGAATGGGCTAAAGAGGAAGGACAAAATCAACCCTATTTTATCCGCTTGAAATCGGAAATTCCTGACAAGGGGAATAGTATGATGGCATTTGCTGGAATATGGGATTCCTGGACATCACCTGAAGGAGAACTCAGGCGTACATGTACCATTTTGACAGTTGCAGCAAATTCATTAATGCAGAAAATTCATCCCAGAATGCCAGTTATATTGACTCCGAATAACGGATTGAGCTGGCTCGATCTTTCCGGAACAGAAACCGAACCAGAAAAACTTCTTATTCCTCTTCCTGCTGAAAAAATAGAGGCGTGGAAAGTTTCCAGAAAAGTTAGTTTCCCCACATTTGATAATCCTGACTGCTTGAAGAGGCTTGACGATTCTGTAACTGACGAAAATAATCCTGAATCTCCTGAAGCACAAGCTTCACTTTTTGATTAAAGCTCTTCTACAATTTTGACTTTGTTGGAATGCTCAATACGGAGCAGAGAATTTTCTCCAGTGTTTAGAGAAGTTGCATGAAATTCATAAACCATTTTTTGGCGCAATGGCCTGAACTTAACGGTTAGTGATGATAATTTTTCAATTTTGACGACCTCTCCCTCATCCATCACTTTAACAAATAAGTAATTTGGGGTATTCAACTGAGCAACTGCCTGGAACTCAAGCTGCTTTGTTTGCCCTAAAATTTTTTCAAAGATTTTCACTTCTGTACCGACTGCAAGCTGACGACTGGTTGAGACAATGAGTTTTGGGTTATCAGAGTTGAAATTCAGTTTTTCCCGCAAAGTGACCAATGCATCCAAACGTTCCTCATCAATTTTCTCTAAATCATTTAGAATTAACTCAAAAGTTTCAACATTAGTGCTAATTTGAAATACTTCCTTTTCTTTCGTCATCCGCGACATTTCCCAGAGTAAATTCAGTTCAACTTCAGTCAACTGATATTTCTGCGTCATCTCGGTTTTCAACTGAGTTTCAGTTAAATCATATAGACGTTTCTTAAATCCATCAATTTGATCCTGATCTGAAGTGTAATAGATGTTTAGATTACCTCTATCTGTATCCTCCCAAAAAGTTGGTCCAGAAAAAAGTAGGCGGTTTGAAGTCATTTCTATGACTTGAGAAAAAGATGCTTCTCCTAAAACCTGAAGATCATCTAGTACGTCTTTGGCAATACGTTCTACAAAATCAGTCATTCCTTCCCGCTGATAGAATAAGGCCAGCCCAAATTGCAGGACACGTACACCATTGTTGATAAGTACACCACGGGCAAGATCTTCTTTATTAAAATCTGGAGGACTATCCACCTGAAGTATTTCACTGAGCATCCCATTCTGTAATTCTTTGTCCCAGTCATCATGATAAATCTGCTCCAGTACTTTTTTCATTTCTGTGGCAATCACATCCACTATGAAATACATTGCAGGACTGTTACTTCCATGCTTAAAAATTTCTATTCCGTAAATCCGCAAATACATGAAACAACGCTTAACGTGATCTGTCTTTTTATGCTCCACCAAATATCTGATAAAATTTCCATAATAAAATCCAAGGTTATACAGGTTCCGCGGTTCATTGTTCCGGACACCATGCTTTATTGCAAAACGCAGTAATGTATTGAAACGAATGATGATAATGTCAATCAATTCAGTATTATCTTCTTCAATTGCAGTTAAACCTAAATTAGCCATTTCACCTGCAACCATCGAAGATAAATCAAATTCACCATGTTCAAGTAAGCGAATATAAACATTGCCCAGCAGACGGAAGCATTTCTGTTCATAAAAACTTTGGTTGCGTTCCATCTCTCCAAATTGTCCCACCATAGTTTTGAAAGAAATATCAGTGCGAACTTTTGGAGAAACTTTGAAGAAAGCGGGAGCAATGTCACGTTTGAGCCGTATGTAATTTTGAAGGGTCAGACTCATATCGTGAACAATATCTGCCTTCAACTCCTTGAAAGAAGAGAATTCAAGAATATCGTCCAGTTGATTAAGTGCCTCAAAAATTGTGTATTGCTGATATTCAACGACATTTGGGATTTGGGCCAACGCACGGTTTCTCGAAGAAGTGAGCGCCCTGATCTGGTCCATATTGTTGTGATAAATACGGTAAATAATGTTGGTAGGTTTGGTGTAGCGCAGAATGTAAAAAACATAGGGGAAGGCGATGATTGTACAAATTGTCAACAGGAAATGGGTGTTGAAAATCCGGCTTGGTTCACGAACCAGACCGATTTCGCCATATATTTTAATGATTAATGCATGTACGCCAGAAATAATTAGAAACCAGATGTAAAGCAAACTCGGGATATCTCTCATGTAAAAATCGATCAGTTTCGGTATGCTTTGAGACGCAATCGAAATCACCAAAATAAGCGTCCCCAGAACCATTCCCAGCAGAGCTTGCCAGACTTCAGGAGCAAATCCAACATCGAGTTCCGCAAAACCTCCTGGATGAACACCTGATAGAGACTCTACCAGTTGTACATACGGCACAAAAAGGAAGTCCTCAAAAAGTTTGTCACTGATCGTAACAAGAAAGAGAATGATTACAAAAGAAGCAACTGAGCGGCGGGCATCAGCATAAGCTATCAGACGATAAAGGAAAAAACTGAAAGAAACATTCGTACTTTTCTCCTCTGTAGTTACTTCGGAATTTTTCTCCTGATTCTCTGTCGAATCGTTGTCTTCCTGAAGTCCCGTGTCCTTATCCATAAATTACTATTGAATGTGCTGCTAAATGAAAAAAGCCTGAAATATTATTTAGATTGCTGAATTGCGCTCACTCCAGGAAGTTCTTTGCCCTCCAAAAATTCAAGTGACGCCCCACCTCCGGTTGAGACATGAGTGATCCGTTCACTGAGTCCAAATTGTTGTATCGCTGCCGCGGAATCTCCGCCTCCAATAATTGTCACAACACCTTTGTCAGTCACTTCCGCAAGACATTGTGCAATTGCGAGTGTTCCCTGAGCAAAGGGTTCCATCTCAAAGACCCCCATAGGACCATTCCAAAGGACAGTTCCTGATTTGCGTACGGAGTTGCAAAATATTTCAGCACTTTTTGGACCAATGTCCAAAATAAGCCAACCATCCGAAGCACCCTCTTCTACAGAAACGCTTAGGGTTGATGCATTTTTGTCAAAACTGTCAGCGATTACCGCATCCACGGGCAACAAGAGTTCAACACCTTTCTCCTGTGTCTTCTGTATCAGTTCTTTTGCGAAATCCAAGGAGTCTTCTTCCAACAGGGAAACGCCGATTTTGTAACCTTGAGCTTTCAAAAAAGTGCATGACATTCCTCCTCCGATTATTAAAGTTTGAACTTTGTTTAACAATTTGTCGATAACTTTAATTTTATCGGATACTTTAGCGCCACCTAAAATTGCAGTAAAAGGTCTTGCAGGATTCATAACTGCTCCACCAAGAAACTGCAGTTCTTTACGAATCAAATATCCGACGGCGGATTCCGGAATAAATCCTGTAACTCCAGCAGTAGAAGCATGGGCCCGATGTGCGGTTCCAAAAGCATCATTAACATAAACATCACCCAGTTTGCCCAATGCGCGGCAAAACTCAGGCTCATTTTTCGTTTCTGCTTTATGAAAACGCAAATTTTCCAGCAAAATCACTTCTCCGTTTTGCATCCCTTCAATCAGAGCCTCAACCTCTTCACCAATACAATCTTTAGCAAAGATTACAGGCTGCCCGAGCAACAGTGACAACTCTTCCGCGGCCGGTTTTAGGCTCAGGATCTCGACCCGCTCTCCACCCGGACGGCCCAAGTGTGACATCAAGATCGCTTTCCCTCCTTGTTCAACGATGTACCGAATGGTCGGCAAAGCGGCCTCAATTCTCCCATTGTCGGTAATTTGCAAATCTTTGTTGAGGGGTACATTAAAATCAACACGTGTCAAGACACGCAATGCATTAAGTTTTAAATCTTCAATAAAAAATTTTTTGGTCATGCCCGTTTTATCCATTTTCTATTTTGAAAGAAAATTTATTGAATCCGGCAAAACCAGTTGAATTTTTTGATTCATAATAGGACAGACCTAAAGTTACCTTCACAAGACTATAACTTTTTTGCCTGCTCTCGCAAGACAGATTTGCGAATTTTTCCGGTGGAAGTTTTAGGAAGTGCACAAAAAACAACGTATTTGGGAATTTTGTATCCGGACATTTTTGTCCTGCAAAACTCGATCACCTTCTGTTCATTTAGCGAACAACCGGTTTTCAATGAAACAAAAGCGCAGACAACTTCACCCCATTTTTTATCCGGACGAGCCACTACGGCAGCTTCAAGAATATCAGGATGCTGATAGAGAACGTTTTCAATTTCAACACTGCTGATATTTTCTCCACCAGAAATAATGATGTCTTTGCTGCGGTCTTTCAACTCAATGTAACCATCCGGATGCAGTACTCCGATGTCTCCGGAATGGAACCAGCCGCCTGCAAAAGCTTGTGCTGTCGCTTCAGGATTTTTGAAATAGCCCTTCATGACTATATTTCCCTTCATCAATACTTCTCCCATTGTTTCACCGTCAGCCGGAACAGGTTCCAGTGTTTCCGGATTCGCAACTGTCAATCCTTCCAGCACATGATAACGCACGCCCTGCCTGCCTTTGAGTTGTGCTTGAGTTGTTTTGTCTTTTTCGTTCCAAGTCTCCTGCCATTCACATACAACAGCCGGACCATAAACTTCCGTCAGCCCATAAACATGTGTAACATTAAAACCGGCTTCTTCCATTTTGGCAATAACAGTCGGCGGCGGCGGTGCGGCAGCCGTCATAATTTTTACTCTGTGCGGCAATTCCCGCTGCTCTTCTTCTGGCGCATTGCTGATCATGTTCATCACAACCGGTGCACCGCAAAAATGAGTAACATGGTGTTCCGCAATGGATTTATAAATGTTTTTTGCAGTTACTTTTCTCAAACAGACATGTGTCCCCCCCAGCATTGTGATTGTCCACGGGAAACACCAGCCGTTGCAATGAAACATCGGCAGAGTCCAGAGATATACAGGACGGTGAGGCATTTCCCAGGCCAACACATTCCCGGTTGCCAGCAGATAAGCTCCGCGTGTGTGGTAAACTACACCTTTCGGAATTCCAGTTGTTCCGGATGTGTAATTCAGTGAAACCGCCTGCCAATCGTCTTCCGGCAGCACTGCTTCAAATTCCGGATCACCCTCTGTCAAAAAAGCTTCATATTCAAGCATACCCAAATATTCTCCGGAATCCGTTTCCGGATCATCAATGTCAATCACCAGGATGTCCCGCTTCACTTTGGATAAAGCCACTTTGATCTGTGGAGAAAATTCCCGGTCAGTTAGTAAAACTTTTGTTTCCGCATGCTCAAAAATATTAGCTAGCGTTTCTGCTTCCATCCGTATATTTAGAGTGTTTAAAACAGCTCCTGTCATCAACACTCCAAAATGTGCTTCAAAAATAGCCGGAATATTTGGAGCCATTACAGACACTGTATCACCCTTGCCTATACCACGTTTACTCAAGGCTGAAGCAAGTCTGCAACATCGGATGTATGTTTCCACCCAGGTCCAACGATGCTTCCCATGAATTACAGAAGTGCGATGCGGATGGACGAAGGCAGTACGTTTTAGGAATGTAATCGGTGAAAGGGGAGTGTAATTTGCAGAATTTTGCGGAAGACCGGTTTCAAATGAGTCATGCATGCTTGTTTTTTTACAACATGTGGATTGACTGTTTTTATACTAAACAGAAGCTTTCACTAATAAAAAATGGATGCGATTTTCAAATATGATCTTTTTGTAATATGCTGTCATTTTTATGAATGCGTTTAGTATATGCGGGTTTCATACTTATAGCATAAATTAGAAAGTGGTAAAGAGGCGATTATAAAGTTTTTTTGCAAATTGTTTGATTAATTCACGTATGCTTCCAGAAAGTGAAATACTTGAAACAGTGTCTGAATCATTGCCTCCGAATTCAGAAAGCTTAACTTGGAGCATTTTTTCCTCCCACACCTTACTTCCAGTACGCATGTCTTCCAAAATTACCTCACCTTGTAATATCGCTCTCACACCTGATGAAATCTGATCTTTGCTCAATCCTGAGGAACTTGTTTTCAATTTTAGCAAAGTAATTTTCAGTCTGAGATCCGCCTGTCCTGAATTCAACATTTTTACCGAACTGTTTGAGCGCAACAAGCGACTCAGTTGCTCAACCAAATCTGTTTCCAAACCTGCTTTAAACGTCTGATTTTGGATGGGAAGAAGTGCAAGAGTTTGTGCTTCGTTAGGCAGTACCGGATTACTACCTTCAATTACATAACCGCATCCGGACAGCAACAGAGCAATTGCAATCCCAAAAAAATAATTCGAAAATAGAACTCTCTTTTTAGCCACAGATTTGGCAGAACGATACAGTACGTTTTTCAAAATAACCCTTTGACTATAGTAAACTTTTTCTTATGGAAAACTGACAATCATCGGTAATACCTGGTTCTTTTTTGGTATTTTTCTATTTGGTTTTATATGTACAAATATTCACTTAATTTAAGCGGTTCTTGCCGGGTTTAGTTATTTATTTTCTAGATAAACCAAAACAAGAACGCCAGTATAAGTGTATAACTTTACTCCTTGTGGCATTTGCGCCAACTCATAACCTCCAAAAAAACCTATCAGAGGAAACTCTCCCAGCGTTTCCCTAATTAATTGCGTATCCACATTTTGTCGTCCATAAAGCGCTTCGCCCCGAGATGCGCAATTAAAATAAATTCCAAAAGTTGGTGTATTCGTATTTTTGTTTTTCAAACGGGAAAGCATTGCCTGCAAATCTTGTTCAGCAGTTGCATTGTTGCGATAGGCAAAAGAAACAACTCCGCCCTCGTGAACAATTTGTGATGTGCTGATGCCTTGGGATGCCGCGTCAATCCTGGTTACATGTCGGGCCATAGAGCCTTCTCCAGTGAAAACAGGCTGCTCAGGATCAAGGGGGAAACTTAGCAACAGTTGCTGTGCTGCCAACTCCAAATTTGAAAATCCCAATTCAGTAGCTACTTCGTTAAACACTTCTAAAGCGGGTTTCCCATCGAGTGAAAGGATTAGATCGTCTTTTGTTTCGGTGATAAACATTGGCTCTTCGAATGTCGCACAGGACTGTGTTACTCCTGCACTAAACTCAGTCACACCGTCTAAGGCTAATCCACCTGCACCATTGAGAGTAACAATATCTGGACCAAATTGAATGGAAGTTTCATGGCTGCCGTCATTACAAGATCCTGCCCCAAATACAGACGGATGGTTTTTGAGAAAATTAAACATATTGATAAAATTGTGCGGCTGATGCTGATAAACATCCGGAAAGAAGAAAAATAGCGGTTTCTCACCACCAAAGTTCTCAAGTGTTTCACGGAATTGTTGAGTAACCCCAGCACTGTGTTCAAGTTCCTGGTATTTCGCTATCGCGAGCGGACGTAGCTCCGGAGTATAGCCCGCCATTAAAACCAATCCTGGACCACTTGAGATTTCTCCTAGTACTGAAAGCACTCCCATTCCGCTGCAACCGGTGATACAATCACAATTTGTTTGCTCCCTAATCAATTCATGCAGACGTCCTGCATGGATAAAATGTGCAGGAGTAAAAAAAGTCAGCACCCAATTCACTTTTGGAAGTTTTGCCTGTTTGACTGCTGAGTGCAATACTTCTGCAATTGCAACATCCGGATCAGTCTCTTTTGAAACACCTACACCAATTCGGTTCACAATCACTCGCAAATATCAGATTTAAAAAACGTGGCATCCAGATTGCTCTTCCAGATAAACACCAGAATTATTTATAGTGAGTTAAAACAATAGCTAGATTTTTAGCTCGGACAAACGTTTGACTTATACAAGAATAATCCTAAGATTCTTCAAACTGCGAATTTTTTCCATGTTATTTCCAACAAAGTCATTATTTCTATTTATAAAATTTTCCATTCGCAGATATTTTATTAAAATTATTTTCGTGGCAGGTACAACAACTGTGTTGGGCTGCAGCGCAACAGTCTGGAAAAATTATGGAGACAGTTGTATTCACATTTCTGAAAAACCACCTTTGCGCCGTGTAATAAATTACAGTGATCATGAATTATGCGGACGCAAATTATCACCTCGCACCCCACCGAATCCACTGACACGTCCCCAAACCAAATAAGATAAAGGTCACATACACCCAGCAAATCTTGGAAAAAACCTTGAGACCAATCTGGTTATTAATAAAATCAACTTAAAACAGTACTCTTGGAAATAATTTCAGCTTCTAAGGAATTGTGAAGTACACCCGTGATACGAACAGACAAAAGGTCTCCTGCTATAGCACAGGAATCGTTTATGTGAACTGAGTGGTTACCTTGTGTACGTCCGGTGACAGAATTTTTGCGGTAATGTTTCCCTTGAACCAGTACCTCTTGAATGGATCCAACCAGGGCTTCATTTTTTTCCTGTACGATTTTTCTCTGGGTTTCAAGTAAAATTTGAAGCCGCTTTGATTTCACATTATCTGTAAGATGTTCAGGATATTCTGCAGCACGGGTTCCTGGACGAGTTGAATATTTAAACGAATAAATTAGATCAAAACGTATGGTACTGACTGCCTCCATTGTCATTTCAAACTCTTCCTCTGTTTCTCCGGGAAAACCTACAATCAAATCTGTAGAAAGCGTAGCCTCAGGAAGTCGATTACGCAACATAGCCACTTTTTCATAAAACGTTTCCATCGTGTACCAGCGTCTCATTCTACGAAGTATCCGATCAGATCCGGATTGCAGAGGCAGATGCATTTGTTCGCAGAGAGAGGGTAAAGTTACAAATGCATCAGCTAATTCTTCATGAAAATCTTTTGGATGTGGAGAAATGAAACGCAGACGTTGCAAATTTTCAAGCTCATCCAAGCGGTGTAAAAGCTCTACAAAATCCACTCCGTTAGCCTTGTAAGAATTTACATTTTGACCCAGCAAACAAATTTCCCTTGTTCCAGCAGAAGTGAGACGCTGTGCCTCTGCTAAAATATTTTCTGGTTCACGGCTGACTTCTATTCCGCGTGTAAATGGTACAACACAAAAAGAACAATGGTTGTTACAGCCCTTTGTAATTGCCAAATGTGCTTTGATTCCGTGATGTTGAGTTTGTTGAAATGCATATTCCGGAATGAAATTGCGCACTTTCTGCCGAGCATGTCGTTTTGTTTGAATTATTTCTTGACCTCGGCTGACTTTTTTGAGCATTTCAGGAAGTTCAAACAAATTATCCGTTCCAAAAACAAAATCAACGCTAACTTCCCTACGTAAAATTTCCTTACCTTCCTGTTGAGCCACACATCCACCGACACCAATTTTCAGCTCAGGTTTAACGGATTTAAGTTTCCTTAAGCGGCCCAATTCACTGTAAACCTTATTTTCAGCTTTTTCACGGATAGAGCAGGTATTGAGAATAATTAAATCTGCATCTTCCCGTGAGTCTGTTTGAAAGTAATTTTGATGCTTGAGAACTTCAAACATTTTTTCGGTGTCATATTCGTTCATTTGACAACCGTAAGTTTGAATAAAAACTTTCTTAACAGTTTCCGTGTTTTGGGAAGCTTCTTCCATTACTGTATTTGTAATAATTGGTTAATTATTGTTCAACTCATGGACAGGGCGTTACAATAAATATTTTTGGTTTTTGTAAATCACTTACTCTTTTAAGCTGCCACGTCCTGGAGGACTTTCAGCTCTAGCTCTTCTGCACAAATCTCCAACGCCACACTAATGAGATCTTTAGGAAATTCCACGTAATAATCTTGTCCGTTTCTGTGCCAAAGAGTTTCTTCTAACTGCATACCATGAGCAGTTGGTTTTATGAACTCATACCATTCGTTCTGGTAGAGAACTTCAAATTTCTCTATTAAATATTTACTGCCGTTTTTTGCAGAAATTGTCTTTTCAGGATTGTCCTGTTTTATATTTGTTAAGATGATAAAGCTCATTCTGAAATCGAACTTTCCCCACTGGAAATGAACAAATTGTTTTTTTGCACCAATTCCAGTTTTGAATATATGGTAGTTTTGATGATCAACGGTATAGGTTTTCACAAAGGCTCCTTTAGTTTTTTTAATGATTGTTATAAATTTAAGTTGAAATCAATCCTCTCATTCTGCCTCTAAAAACATCTATTTTTCAAGGTAAACTTTGATCTTATCCAAGATTTGGTCAATGTCACCAGGTTTATGCCATCCGATATTATTTTCATTACGGAACCAGGTCATTTGTCGTTTCGCATATTGCCGAGTTCTTTTTTGTATTTCTTTGACCATCGCGCCCCATTCCAAATTGTTTTGAAGATGCTGAATAACCTCCCGATAACCAATTGCCTGAAGAGGTTTTAGTTCAGGAGAATAACGGGTCAACAGTTTCTCCACTTCTGTAATCCATCCTGACTCCAGCATGATGTATGTACGCTGATTTATACGTTCATAGAGAACATCACGTTCCCATTCAAGCGCAACTGCATGAAAAGTATATTTAGCTTCCGCAAACGGTTTATCATGTTGAAATGCTGCTAGAGTTGTTCCTGTTGAAAGCACTACTTCCAGACTGCGTAAAATTCTTGCAGTGTCATTTGGATGCAGACGCACAGCACCTTCCGGATCAAGTTTTTGCAGTTCTTTCCAACAATAGTTTGTTCCATGTTCAGAATGCCAGCCTGTCACTTTTTTTCTATGTTTTTCTGGAATTGATGGAATTTTACTGATCCCGTACATCAGTGCACGATAATACAAACCTGTACCCCCTACCAATATCGGCAGACGTTTTCGTGCCGCAACCTCCTCAATAATACTGGAAGCATCCCTTGCATATTTTCCGGCAGAATATGATTCATCTGGATCAATAAGATTTAGTTGATGATGCGGAACTATTTTTTGAACATCCCCAGTTGGTTTAGCAGTTCCGATATCCATTTGTCGGTATACTTGCATTGAATCAGAACAAATTAATTCTCCATCAAATTCCTGAGCCAGTCGAAGTGCCAAATCACTTTTTCCACTTGCCGTTGGTCCGGCTACCACAACAATTTTTGGAAAGATTTCCATTGAATATTTATAAACTACTAAATGATTTTGTAAATAATTCTTAACGTGAACTAAACTTAATTTATTTTCAAAAGACCCTAATTTTCTCAGACCCTCCCTGAAAAATGGCCTTACTTCATGAAATATTTGAGCTGAGAGATTTTTCTTCCTTAAACTCTGCACGAACCTTCAAAAAAAAATCATTATAACGACCATCCCGCAAATCAGGAAATGTCCATGCTAAATCTCCATATCCCCCTTTGTTTTTCAGCAAAACAAGATCTGCCCATACTCCATCCCGCAGATAAATTTTTTGCGGACCTTCTTTTCCGGAAAGTAATACAACTCGGTGTAAATCAAGAAAACCGGGATCCAAGTTTATTCCCCTCTTACCGTTGCGTCTGAACTGATTTTCAATTTCCATCATTCTTAATTTCCAATCAGCAGATGATTCCAAGCTGTAAATACCACTGACACTCAAGAAACGGCGTTTCAACCTAGTGCCCATTTCTGATGCATAATAATCCGTTTGGTCAAAAGTGAATTCCGAAGATTGGAGCTGAATTTTCCAGTTCTGCTTTTCCAACTGTTCTTTGGCTTGTTCCAGCCAACATGAATCTGAATAAATTGCCCCGAAAATCCATTTAGCATAAAAATTATTTTTCAACTTGGCACCT
>CABXOR010000018.1 GCA_902513935.1 uncultured SAR324 cluster bacterium | reverse complement strand
GTATGACATTAAATGCAGCTGCATATATGTGTGAAATTCAGCGTGCTGGATTTTTGTCTATTAGACAAAATGAATTGGATGCCGCTAGAACTATGAGCTTTAGTATAGTTCAGCAAGTAAGATTTGTAATTTTACCCCATATAATGAAAGTATTATTTCCTCCTTTGTCAAATCATTATATTTTGATGACTCTTGGTACTTCTATGGCAGCAATTTTTGGAGTTGAGGAATTAACAGGAAGAGCTTTTAATATAAATTCTGAAACATTTAGATCAGTAGAAATTTTTTCAATTACTGCTTTGATATATATAATAATAACTTTTTTTGCCACGTTATTATTAGCAATAATTGGTAAATATTTTTTTAAAGCGAAAATTAGGATTATTCAATAAATGGATAGACTTATACAAGAATTACCTTCTTTTTTGTCAATTTGGAACATTATCTTTTTATTAAAGGCAATGGGAGTTACATTTTTACTATCTTTAATTGGTTGTTTAGTTGGTTTCAGTTTAGGTACTCTTTTAGCTATTTTTAGAAAAACAAAATCAGCACTACTAATTCCATTAAGAATTTTAATTGTTATATATACTGAAATTTTCAGAAGGGTTCCTTTTTTGGTATCTTTGCTTTTGATATTTTACATTTTTCAAATTGTAAAAATTACTGATTCTCTATTTATAATCGCCATTGTAACAGTATGTTTAATTGCTACGGCATTTATAAGTGAGATAGTAAGAAGTGGCCTTGAATCTGTAAATCAAACTCAATGGGATGCTGCTAAAGCAATGAATTTTTCCTATTATGAAACTTTAAAAGAAGTAATTTTCCCTCAAGCATGGAAAGTAATTTTTCCTCCGGCATTTAGTTTTTTCATTTTATTTATCAAAGACACTGCATTAGCTTCTCAAATTGGAGTAATGGAACTAACGTTTGCTGGAAAAGTTTTAAACAATAAAGGCTTTTCACCTATTTTAGTTTTTGGCACGGTATTAATATTATATTTTATTTTATCTTTTCCCTTAGATCGTTTTGGGAAATATATGGAGAGAAAATATGCAACAAATTAAAATTAATGATATTAATGCTTATTATGATGATTATCATGTTTTAAATAACGTAAGTTTATCCATCGACAAAGGTCATATTGTCAGCATTATTGGACCTTCGGGTTCCGGTAAAAGTAGCTTACTTAAATTATTAGTAGGCCTACTATTACCTAAATCTGGTACTATTAGTATAAGTAACAAAATTATAAATTATACTAATAAAGATCATTTAAATTATGCAAGGAATAAAACTGCAATTGTTTTTCAGCAATATAATTTATTTCAAAATATGAATGTATTAAAGAATGTTTGTATAGCTCCATATAAAATACAAAAAAGGAAAAAGGAAGAGGTTGAAGAACAAGCAATTAAATTACTTGACAAAGTTGGCCTTAAAGATAAATTAAACTCATATCCTGAAGAATTATCAGGAGGACAGCAACAAAGGGTAGCTATAGCAAGAGCACTATGTCTAAATCCCGAGATACTTCTTTTAGACGAGATAACTTCTGCATTGGACCCAGAATTGGTAAAAGAAGTTTTAGATACAATTAGAGTCTTAGCCAGTGAAGGTATGACAATGTTAATCGTTTCTCATGAAATGGTATTTGTAAAAGAGGTCTCAAATAAAGTGATTTTTATGGATGAAGGGGCAATTGTTGATTATGATACACCTCATAATATCTTTGAAAGTCCTAAACATGTTAGAACTGCTGAATTTGTGAGTACAATACTTAGATAATACTAATTTATTATGGAAGATATTCTTAAAGGTTCAGTGGATAATCACATTCATTGTTGTCCACACATTAATAAAAGAAGTACAAATATATTTGATGTAGTTGATCAAGCTGAAAAATCAGGGATGTATGCAATTGGATTAATGGATAACTTTTCCAATTCATCAGGTTATGCTTCTCTAATAAAAAAATATCAACCAAATTTAAAACTGAAAATTTTTGGTGGATTAATAATGGAACCTCCAGCTGGGGGAGTTAATTATGAAAATGCGAAGATAGCGTTAAATTACGGTTATGAAAATGATGAAGGAGCGTTGTTTATATCTTTCCCAACTCATCATACTAAATTTGTAGCTAATCAAGAAAATCGCTCTAAAAGCTATATTGATAATTGTTTTTATATAGCTGAAGATAAAATTCAAGATGATGAAACGTTAAAAATTTTAGATTTAATAGCTAAAAAAAATATTGTACTAAATACAGGTCATATTTCAGGAATTGAAAACTATAATTTAGTTAATTATGCAATAAAAGCAGGGATAAAAAAAATATTAATACCAGCAAATAACTTAAATGACGAAGAAATTATTAATCTGAAAAATTTAGATGTTATGTTTGAGTTTTCATATTTCTTTATATCTAAAGCAACTCAAATTCCATTAACCCATGTAGATAGTGAAAAACATACAATTAATAAACTAGAAATTAATAAACTGAAAGAATTTATTAAAATAGTTAGCTGTGAAAAAGTAATATTGTCTAGTGACTGTGGTGTTTCAGTTTTACCGAAACCACATTTAGGATTTAAGAATTTTATTTCTTTAATAAAAGACTTGGGCTTTTCAACAAATGATATTAAAAAAATGATCTCAACTAATTCAAAAAATTTATTTAATATTTAATATCCTTTTAAATTGACTATTTAATCCATGAAAAAGAAATTTCAGTACTTCGGAGCAAACTTCAGTTTTAGAATCTGAATTTCAGTTTTGTCTAGAACATAAATAAATAATCCTTTTGCTATAATTTCTAAACCAGTCGTAAAATTATATATAAATTTATTCATTAAATGAGGCCAACTAATATTTTAATCTAGAATTTTAGTGTTTAAAGTTAGTATAAAAAAATTTTTTAAATATTTGGACAAAATAAACACTAAGCAAAACCTTAGAGTTTCAGGGAATAGAGTTGTTCGTAAAGGCTACGCAACATTGACAATAGATGGGTTTGAAGTAAAGGCTCCAGTTGGTGAAATTTTAGCAGTTACATTATTTGTTAATGGGAAATTAACGTTGAAATATAGTTCAAGAAAAAAAGAACCCCGAGGATTTTTTTGTTTGATGGGTTCATGTCAAGAATGTTTGGTTTTAGTTAATGACAGAATAGTTCTTGCTTGTCAGGAGATTGTTGAAGAAGGAATCATTATTAAAACAGGAATCAATAAGTGACAAAAACTTTTCCCAATGATATCCAAAATGTAGATCTTGTTGTTTTAGGAGCTGGGCCTGCTGGTGTCGCTGCAGCTAATGTTGCATCTCAAGAAGGAACTGATGTTGTAATAATTGATGAAAATTCATCTGCAGGAGGTCAAATTTACAGAGCACCTCCAAATGAATTTAAACCACATGACTCATTCAAATCTGACGAATATCAAGAAGGTGAAAAACAAAGAAAAATATTAAAAAATAGTAACGTTAAAGCTTTATTTAAACACCGAGTATGGTCCATCTCATCCGACCTAGTTGTAAGTACAGTTGGACCAAATGGGTTGAGCTCATGGCATACTAGGTCACTAATTATTGCTAACGGAGCGCTTGAACGGATAATTCCTTTTCCGGGCTGGACTACACCTGGTGTAATTGGACTGGCGGCTTCTACAATATTATTAAAATCCCAATATGTTTTACCTGGTCAATCTACCGTGGTAGCTGGTTGTGGTCCATTATTAATAGCTGTGGCAAATGGAATTATTAAATCTGGGGGTAAAGTATCTGCAATAATTGATCTAAATAGTAAATCAGATTGGATCAAAGCTTTTCCAAGATTGTTATCGAGACCAGATCAACTTTTTAAGGGAATGAGTTGGTTTGCAAATATTATGAAAGCTGGAATAAAGATATATGGTGGTCATGCCGTAACAAATACAAAGCAAGTTGATAATGTTCTTAAGATAAGTATTGCACCAATAAACAGTGCAGGTAGTATTATTCTTGATTCAAAATATAAAAAGATTGTAGAAGGAGATTGCTTAGCTATAGGACATGGTTTGTTCCCTTCTACCGAAATTACAAGACTTTTAAAAGCAAAACATATCTATGATCCATATAAAGGAGGCTGGGTTCCGCTAATTGACGATGACTTTCGATCAAGCATACCAGGTGTTTACATTGCTGGTGATGCTACTGGAATATCTGGAGCATTTTCAGCAGTACAGAAGGGACGAATTGCTGGAATGACTGCAGTAAGAGATTTAAATATGATGTCTTCTAAAAAATATAAAGTAAAAATTAAATCTGAACGTACTACACTTAAAAAAAATGAAAATTTTGGCAAAGCAGCAGTACTACTAATGAAATTCAGATCTGAATTGATCCAAACTATTACTTCGGAAACAATCGTTTGTCGATGCGAAGATGTATATCGTTCAGAGATAGATGAAGCTATTGAATCAGGTGCCCGAGATATGAATCAATTAAAAGCTTGGACTAGATGTGGAATGGGACCTTGCCAAGGTCGAACTTGTTCTGAAGCAATAGAAGCTATATTAGCATCAAAAGTAGGAAGCAGGGAATTGGCTGGTCAATGGACTGGTCGAACACCATTTAGACCTATTCCAATAGATCAGATAATTGGGGAATATTCCTATGATGATATCCCCATACCAAAGGATGCACCTTTATAATGGAAAATTATGATGTTGCTGTAGTTGGTGGTGGTGTGATGGGTTGTAGTACTGCGCTCTATCTTTCACGAAATCGTATGAGAACAATCGTTATTGATAGGGGAGCATTATGTCGTGAAGCTTCGGGAACTAATGCTGGCACATTAACGCTTAACATGACACGTGCTGCACTTATTCCATATGCAATAAAAGGATGGGAACTTTGGAATAGTACTGAAAAATGGCTTCACAGTAGTATTGGCACCCGAAAAGTTAACGGGCTTTCACTCGCATTCACCGAAGAGGAGGAAGAATTATTATATGAACGTGTTCAAGCACGGCAGGATATGGGAGCACCAATAAAATTAATTTCAGGGAAGAAAGCACAACGACTAGAGCCAGGTCTAAATAATTCCGTTAGAAGTGCCGCTTGGTGTGCTAAAGATGGTTTTACTAGCGCCTATCTTACTGGGCAAGCTTTTAAAAGAGCTCTTACCCAAGAAAATAGTGCAGTCATGGAATACTCTAAGGTAAAAGGAATTGAAAATGATAAAAATAATTTTAAAATATATTTAGAGAATAATGAGCATCTTATAGCCAAAAGAATCGTATTAGCAGGAGGTGTATGGCTTGAAGATATGCTTAGTTGGTTAAATGTAAAAATCCCAATTAAATGCTTAATAAATCAACTGATAATAACTGAAAGAATGCCACAGGTCATGAAAACAGTTTTAAGTATTGCAAATGGCTTACTTTCATTGAAACAATTTGATAATGGTACTGTTCTGATTGGCGGCGGATGGCAAGGTTTAGGTGATAAAGAACGTGGTGGTGTAGAAGCAATTCCAGAAAATCTCAAAGGGAATTTACGCCTTGCGTGCCATGTTATCCCAGAATTGTGTTATGGAAGAATGGTGAGAGTTTGGTTGGGACTTGAAGCAGAAACAGCAGATGCATTACCTGTAATTGGTAATGTACCAGAAATTTCTAATGCATATGTTATAGGATCAGTACATTCTGGCTATACTAGTGGCCCATATATGGGATGGTTATTAAGCCAATTTATAATGGGTCAAGAAACAGAAATGTCCCTTTTTGATCCCAGTCGACTAATCAATTAATCAATATCAATTTATAAGGATTAATAAATGCTATCAATAAATAAACATAAATTTGGGGGCATTTACGTAGCCACAATATGTCCTATGCATAAAGATGGAAGCATTAATGAAGAAGGATTAATTGATCATTTTAACAATTTAATTAATTATGAAGGTATAGTTGGATTTTTGATAAATGGTCATGCAGGTGAAAACCATTTACTGAATCGTGATGAAAAAAGAAGAATTGTCGAAATAGCAAAAAATACAATAGGAGATAAAGGTATAATCGTTTGCGGAATTAACTGTGAAAGCAGTAGTGAAGCACAATTGCATACTGAAGATTCTTTATCAGCGGGAGCTGACGCAATAATGGTTTTTCCTCCATTTTCTTGGGCCCTTTCTTTATCAACAAAAATGGCTGTTATTCATCATGAATTAATATCAAAAGTCAGTGATTATCCTATATTTCTATTCCAAGCAAGTATGGGTTCAGGCTCTATGGCATATAGTCCCGAAACCCTCACAGAGCTTATTCAGTTACCGAAAGTAGTAGCAGTTAAAGAAGGAAGTTGGGAAACAAGCCGGTATGAGGAAAACAGAAGATTGATTAAAAAAATCAATCCCAACATATCTGTTATGGCTTCAGGTGATGAACATCTTATGAGTTGCTTTATGATTGGCAGTGAAGGAAGTCTAGTAAGTTTGGCAACTATTATACCAGAACAAATAGTTTCTCTGGATAAAGCAGTGAAAACATCTGATCTCAATTCTGCAATAAATTTACACCAACAAATATATCCGTTGGCAAGAGCAATATATGGAACTAAACCAGAAGGATTTGCTGCAGCTAGAATTAAAGCATGTCTTAAACTTCTAGGTCGATTAAAAAATGATAATGTTCGATCCCCTGGGCATAACTTGGACCAGAAAGAAATATCTAAACTTAAGAATGTCTTAAAAGAAATTAATATTTTATAATTTACGAATAGATAGAAAAAATATATGTCTAGTCATATGATAATTAAAAACGGAAGAATTGTTACTGCTATAGATGACTATACTGCCGACATTTTAATTGAAAATGAACGAATAAAATGTATTGGTGAAAATTTAGAGCATGGTTTAGATTATGAGGTGGTAGATGCAACTGGTATGCTCGTATTTCCTGGCGGAATAGATTGTCATACTCATTTAGAAAATACTTTTGGAGATTCAACAACAGCTGATGATTTCCTCTCAGGAACAAAAGCAGCCGCTTTTGGTGGTACTACAACCATATTAGATTTTGCATTTCAAGGTGAAGATATAGGTGTATTGGAATCAATTGAAAAAGCATTGCAACGGGCAGAAGGAAAAGCTTCAATTGATTATGGGTTTCATCTGATAACAAGACACATTGACAAACAATCATTAGCTGAAATCAAGAAGGCAATCTTTGACGAAGGTATTACAAGTTTTAAATTGTTTATGGCATATCCTGGCAAAATGATGGTTGATGACAGTGCTATTTTCCAAGCTCTAAAATTAGTTGGCCATTGTGGTGGAATGATAAGTCTTCATGCTGAGAATGGAATTGTTATTGAACAACTCATTCGCGAAGCACTTGAACAAGGACATACTTCACCTCGCTATCACAATCTGACTAGACCTTCATTGTTGGAAGGAGAAGCGACTCATCGTGGAATTTGTCTAGCTGAACTTGCTGAAGCTCCTGTTTATTTTGTACATCTCTCAGCAATAGAAGCTCTTAAACATGTTGTCGAAGCACGTGATAGAGGAATACCAGCATTTGCAGAAACATGTCCACACTATTTGTTTTTTGACGAAAGTGTTTACCAAGATGATAGTTTTGACGTAGCAAAATTTGTTATGAGCCCTCCTATTCGTTCAAAAGAAGCTCAAAATGATCTATGGAGGGCTTTAAAGTTTGATGACTTGCAGGTTATTGCAACTGATCATTGTCCATACTGTATGAAGGAGGGGCATCTTGGTAGAATAAATCAAAAACCATTTGGTAGAAATAATTTTTCCAAAATTCCAAATGGTGCTCCAGGTTTACAAGATAGAATGACGGTTGTATTTGATGGTGGTGTTAATAGAGGTAGACTTTCAATGAACAGATTTATTCAGTTAATGTCAACCAATCCAGCAAAAATCTTTGGATTGTTTCCGAAAAAAGGAACAATTGCGATTGGTAGTGATGCTGACATTGTAATTTTTGATCCAAATGAGAAACATATATTATCATCAGATAAAAATTTTAGTAATTGCGATTATTCATTATTTGAAGGAAAAGAAGTGACTGGTCGTGTTAAAAAAGTCATTTTACGTGGTAAAAAAATAGTAGATAATGAAAAATGGTTGGGAGAACCTTTTTATGGTAATTTTCAAAAAAGAGGCGAATTTAATGGGTTCTAATACTGATAAATGTTTTATATTTAATTCATGTTTCTTCCCGGACATGACTTCATCACCAATAACAAGCATGGATGCAGATGGATTTTTCATTTATCAAAAAACTCACAATTTGACTATGTATAATAAGATAACAAACCTAAAGTCTATCTCTTGTAGGTTGATGGGGTGATATATATAGCTTGATACCCGTTTTGTGCCCTCAGCCCCCTCTGCTTTATTCAGGTGTTCTTCATCCAAATAATATGAGAAGTATTACATTGATACGGTAGTTGGGTATTCCCTCAGGAGATGGCATCTGTTTCATAGCGTAATTGTAGTTTGTGCTGCTGATGAGCTCATCATGCGTAACGACATACACAAAGATATGAACACTGACTATTCTGCATACATGAATTAAATAATGTTAGATGATTTAAAAAGAAGCTAGACAGATAGTAATATTCGGCGAAATGTTAAAACTGTGTTAGATTGATTTTCAGGTATGGTTCAATAAAGTAAGATAACAAATTCTCGTTCCATTCTCGTTCCACTAAGATTAAATAACTAGGATATACTGGGGAGAGGCAGGAATAGATTAATGCTATAGTATATTAATATTATTATCCTTGTTTATCTTTACTATTCCAACAATTGAGATTTGGAGTCTGATTGTTGGGAGTTCGAGTCTCTCAACCCGCACCAGCAATATCAACGATTTACAAATTTTTACATCTTGGAAATTATTAAATTGTGCCACTTTTGTTCTACAATTTATTGGTGCACCTTTTACAGAGGCTAAGCTTTTGCGCATCGCTCGAACAGTTGAGCGTGAACTGAATTTCTGGAGTGTAGAACCACGATTATCAGTCTTAACTAAATAAGCACCTTTCTATCGGGATGATTTGGGAATACCCTGTACTTTCAATTGGAATATTATGAGTTAAACAGATACATTCTTAAATAGTTGGAAACAGTAACCTTTTGTAATGATTAATATTGTTAGAATTTTTTCTTTAAACAGGTTTAAATTTAATTTAAAAAAATCAAAATGATCCCTCTAATCGGTTACGTGAATAAGTTATCTGCACGTCCTGGTGATACATTGGAATTTAAAGTCAGCTCAACATTTAACGTTCCATTTCAAGCAAGCCTTGTTCGCATTCGCTGCTCTGATCCCAATCCGGTAGGACCGGGCATTCGTGAGAAAAGCGTTGATGCATCTTTCACTGGCCAATATCCATCACGCATCCAGAATATTCACCTTGGTTCTTATGGGATTGTTGATTCTGCCCGACCCCTTGAAGACTTGAACAGCTTTACAATGTCTACCACAATTTGGCCTACAACGCCAAAGAAAGGGCGTCAGGCAATTATATCCTGGGGTGATCAGAAAAGAAGTGGTGGTGTACTCGGAATAAAAAAGGACGGGACACTGTTTGGTGAGATCGGAAAAAATAACATCAACCACGCAAAACCCCTACATATCAGGCACTGGTATACTGTATGGATAGCCTATGATGCTGCAGAGCAAACTTTGTCTGTAGGCTGTCTGCCTCTTTCAGCCAAACATACAGAGCCGACTGCCATAATCGAAACAATAAATCTCGATATGCCACTAGATAGGATGTCTTCTCCGCTGCTCTTCGGCGCAGAACAGAAAGATTGTGTAAGTTCCTATTTCAATGGCAAGATAGAACGTCCCAGGATACATAGCTTTGCTCTAGGCGTGGAGAATTTTCCTATTCTCAGAAATGAGAGATGTTTTGCCGACTGGGATTTTGCGAAAGAAATGTCGTCGACAAGACTGATTGATAACGGCTCTCACGAACTCAACGGACGACTAGTCAATTTGCCAGCCCGTGCAATGACCGGGTCAAATTGGTCAGCGAAAGAGATGTGTTGGCGGCATGCACCTGAACAGTATGGGGCCATTCACTTTCATGATGATGACTTACACGATTGTGACTGGCAAACTGATTTTAGCTTTCTTGTTCCGGATGACCTCGACTCCGGATTATATGGTGCTAAGTTAAAGTGTAGGGATCAAGAAGATATCATTCCTTTTGTGATTTGTCCTCCAAAGGGCAAGAACACAGCGGATCTGTGTCTTATCATTCCTACATTCACCTACGTTATTTATGCAAACTACGCGAGAGGTGAATTTGGTGATCTTTGGAGAAAAAGGGCAAAGGACTGGGATGCTTATCCATGGAACTCTGGCGATCATCCAGAATACGGACTCTCAACCTATAATTTCCACACTGATGGAAGCGGAATCTGTCACTCCTCTGCTCTTCGCCCAATTTTGACAATGCGGCCTGGTTATTTCTCTATTGTAGATCAAAATGGCTCTGGACTTAGGCATTTACAGGCCGACACTCATCTAATTGATTGGTTGGAGGAACAGGAATTCTCTTATGACCTTATATCGGATCAAGAGGTGCATGAAGAAGGTCGGCTTGTTCTCGAACCCTATCGCACTGTGCTGACAGCAACTCACCCAGAATATCACACAAATAAGACTCTGGATGCAATTGAGGCATACCGAGACGGGGGTGGCCGATTTGTATATTTGGGAGGCAACGGTTTTTACTGGAAAGTGGCAATGCATCTAGAAGAAAAGAGTGTCATCGAAATTCGTCGAGGAGAAGGTGGTATCCGTGCCTGGGCAGCTGAACCGGGAGAATATTATAATGCATTTGACGGTGAATATGGTGGGCTTTGGCGACGTAATGGTCGTCCGCCTCAGCAAATCGCTGGAGTCGGTTTTTCAGCTCAGGGAACTTTTTTTGGATCCTATTACCAGCGTCTAGAGGCTTCCTTTGAATCGCGATTTTCTTGGGCTTTTAAAGGCATTGACGATAAGAGGCTTGGTGATTTTGGACTTTCTGGGGGTGGTGCTGCAGGATTCGAATTGGACCGTGCAGATGTTCGATTAGGTACTCCAGAAAATGCAGTCGTCTTAGCAAGTTCAGAAGGCCACAGTCGTGATTATACTGGAGATGCAGAGGACTTTTTCGTTCTAGTACCAGAAGAACAATTGACGCATACGGGTACTTGGCCAGGTGATTCCATCAAAAACCTAATCCGCGCTGATATGGTATTTTACCAAACTGCTAACGGTGGTGCGGTCTTTTCCGTCGGTTCAATCACGTTCTGTGGGAGCTTGCCTTGCAATGATTACAACAACAATATTTCAAAGTTGCTTCGCAATGTAATTAAACGCTTTCTTGATCCTAATTCTGATTTTGGAAAAGAGGTATATTAATTCTTGTTCGGATAGGTGTCCATATAGGTGTCTATCAGCCCTGATATTCAGCTCCCAAAGTAACTCCTCTCATTTAAAATATTCAAACAAAGAACAAATCCAATATATTTATTTGATAAAAGATTCTATAATTATGGACGTAAATAGCTCAGTAATCCTCAAAATGAAAATTCTATTGAGCGTGTTATTTGGGGGTATAAATGGGGGTATATTTAAATAGTAAATAATATTTATGATATAATATCAATAATTTAATGTCTAAATGTGGATGACTCCCTCTCCGCCATTCCGTGTAGAGTATTGTTATTTGATAAGCAATAAACTTCAATAAAATCTTCTATATGCAGCATTTTCTAAAACATCTCAGGCTCTTCATCATTTTAATTATTTCTCTGCTTTTGTTCCTCATTTCCTGCAGTAAACAAGAGAGTGGCAGTTCAACGTCTTCCAGTAGCTCAACCGTTGCCACAGTTACTTGTGCTTCAAGCAGATCCTTGACTGCATCCACTAAGGTTCCTTTGCTGGTCGTTCGTGTACAGTATTCCAATGCTACTTTTCAAAGTAGCGAAACCATCTGGGCTGACAAAATTTTCGGCACCAGTGATGGACAGCTGAATCATTACCTAGCCGAGACGACTTACAGCAAATACCAATTCACACCTGTTCCAGAAACATCAGGCTGTACTAATGACGGTGTTGTAACAGTCAGTATGACAGAGAACCATCCTGACACACAGGGAAATTCATGGTCATGTTACGCTGCTACAGCAATTACAGCAGCCGATTCCAGTGTTAATTTTTCTGCTTATGACAATGACAGCAACGGTAAACTCAGTGTGTCTGAACTGCAGGTAATTTTTCTGGTGGCTGGAGGGGAAAGCGCGTCAAGTATCAATACTCCCGGCGGGATTTGGGCAATGGCGGGGGGGCTTGGTTGTGATGCTAATGGGGATAATAATGTATCAAATGTATCAGGGGAAGCTTTCATGACGCTGGACAACGTAAGTTTGCTAGGTTGGCCAAATACTGGACAAAACGGCCTCTCACAGTTTGGTGAACGTCAGGGGAGCAGTTCAACCAATACATGGGATGCGACAATTGGTATAATTGCTCACGAACTGGGACATGCTTATTTTCGTTTACCGGATTTGTATGACACTTCTAATGTAGGTGAAGGAATTGGCAACTTTGGACTGATGGGGGCCGGGTCCTGGACCAGAAAATCATCCAGTGAAAAAAGCGGAGCAACACCTGTGCATCTAAGTGCCTGGTCCAAGGAAAATCTCAGTATCTGCACTCCCCAGACTGTATCTTCCGGGACAAACAATATCACCCTGCCGGCAGTTTATCAAAGCAATATTCATGCAGCCTCCTGTGGAATCTACAAAGCCACAACCTCCACCAGTGGAGAATATTTCCTCTTTGAAAACCGAAGTTCAGGAGGTTATGATCAAGGTTTAGGGACACTGTGGGACATTAGTTCGAATTCCTACGCAGGAAGTAACTACATTGGAGGAGTAGCAATCTGGCATGTTAAGGATATTCTTAGTTCTTGTTCTGGTAGCAATAATTGCGAGGCACAATCACCGAAACTGGTGGATCTCGAGGAAGCCAATGACGCCGGTCTAGACAATGCTTCATCTCGCGGAAGAACTACACATTTGTTTTACAGTTCTAATAGTGCGACATTTAATAACAGCAGTACTCCGAACAGCAAACTCTACGATAACTCTTCTTCCGGAATCAGTGCCACCAGTATCAGTGCAGCCGGGGACAATATGACTTTAACTATCAGCAAATAAGAGAAACATGAAACTCATCAGCTTGACATTTGCCATGCTTACCGGATTTACCTTTAATCTAATGGCAGTCTCCGCAGCACCATTTTTAATTACTTTTGCTCAACCAGATGGTTCCACCTTTCAAGCCCATCTCAAGGGAGATGAATACTTCAGTTGGATCGAGACAGTAAATAAGCAGGTACTGGTCAAAAGCAAAATCAGTGGATTTTTTGAATTTGCCATGTTAGAGGAGGATGAGGATAAACGCCTAAAGCTTGTACCTTCAGGAATCCCTGTGATTAAACGAGGTCAATCCTCACTCAGGTTTGATTCTGGCCTCCCAAGTGTTACACGTAAACAACTGGGAAAAATTTGGCAAAGTAAAATTGACTCCAGGAGAAATAGAAAACGTGTGCCCGCAAAAATTTCTCCCTGAGAAAGAGTCTGTTCTGCTTAGTTATATTTTGAAAGCCTCCGAGGTTTCAAGTCCAAATGAGCTGACCTTTTAGTTGCTGGAATTAAGGATTATAGTATGTAAGATAAATTAGATTGAAAACAGAGGCGGGATCAACTTAAGTGGGCTAATTGTATACCGAGGTAACACATTCCAAGGCAGACTACAGTATTGGCTGCGACATTGATTGCTGCCCGCCAGACTGCACCGTTCAGCATAAGTTGAACTGATTCGAAGCTGAAAGCGGAAAATGTGGTAAATGCACCTAAAAATCCTACAGCAATTCCGAGCCGCAGAGCAATGTTGATTCCCGGACGATCCAGAAAAACCGTTGCCAGCCAACCAAGGGCCAGCGAGCCCAGCACATTCACAACCAAAGTGCCGTAGGGCAGAAAATTTCCGAGCAGGCGTCCCATTTCTCTGGCAACTAAAAATCTGGAAACAGAACCGACAGCGCCGCCAATCGCAATCGCCAGTAAAGATAATTCAGACATTTTTCAGCATCTAAGTTTTAGGAGAAGGTTTTTAGAATTTACTCCTCAACCTGCGCGATACTCGGGCTCAGGAGTTTTTCAAGTGTGGAAAGGTATGGAATGAGGAGTTTTTCAGAGAAGCAGTTAGTCAAGTTTCCAGCCAGCTTCTGAATTTATGTTCAATGACTTCTAGAGAAGAAGGTCCGGCTTTTTCTACAAGAAGCTTGATTTCATCCAGTACCATTATTCCACTGCGATAGCCTTCCGCATATAGTTTTATCGAATTTCCTGAATCAGTCAAACTGTATCCGGCCAGGGAAGGTTTGATTATCACATCAGCCTGTTCACTCTGGTGATGAATTGTACGATCAATGGCGATACTGAATGCATTCAGTAGCACTTCTACCAGGGTTTCAGGCTGGCGGTAGCCTCCGCTGCCCAAATCCACACCCACACAAACTTTTGCTCCCATTTCCTGGAGAACTTTTATCGGCACATTTTCTACAATCGCTCCGTCTACGAGCATTCGTCCGTCAACCTGAGTCGGCATAAAAACGCCTGGAATGCAGGTACTGGCCATAATGGCTGTTGCCAGACTTCCGGTTTTGAAAACTACTTTTTCACCTGTTGAAATATCTGCAGCAACTATTGCCAGCGGAATGGAGGAATCTTCAATCTGAACATCGCCCAGATATTTTTCAATGAACTTGCCGATTTCATTGTTTGAGAGCAAACCAAGTTTAGAAAATGTGAAATTTGTTGCTTTCAGCCAGCGCAAATTACGCGCAACATTCCGGATTTCTTCCGGAGCCATTCCGAACGCATAAAATGCTGCGGCCATTGCACCGGCACTTGTACCACACAAAAATCCGGGGCGCAGTCCCTCTTCTTCCAAAGCTTTCAGTACGCCAAGATGAGCCGTGCCTCGAAATGCTCCGCCGCCTAGAGCCAAACCAAGAATGTGTGGATCTTCTGCCATTTTGCTGAGTTATAAAGCTTATTCGACAAGAAACTTAGCCAGTTCCTGTCGTTCATGCGGTGCGTGAATGGGATTTTTGAGCAGCAGCACTCCCGTGTAAGGTGATTTCAAATCCATGCATCCTTTTCGAGTATAAAGTGTTGCAATCACATCTCCTTTTGCAACTGAATCACCTGCGTCTTTGTGCCAGCAAAGAATTCCTCCGCTTGGAGAATACCATTTTTTCAGCTGCTTTTCTGTTTGCCAAATTCGTGATCCTTCAACTTTCGGGAGCAGCCCAAAGAAACGTCTCAGATAAATCAGACTTTCTTTAACCCATTCTCCATACACACTGCGGCTTGAGGAAAGTTCAAAGGTCAGGGCGACTTTCCCACGCTGAAAATTCGTATCTGAAAAACTGTCTGATGGTACCTTCCAGGTCAGAAGGTGAGGAATACCCAAACCAGTAACGTGTTCCTTTTCTGTCTCGTGAAAGTAAATATGCGGTGCCGTTTCCAGTCCGGCGGTGTGCAGATCGAGGACAATATCGGCCGGAGCAGATAAGTCCAGCAGGGTTTTAATCCAGCGTCCTTCCTGGCTGGGTTCATCCTTTAAATTTCCAATCCGGTTCCAGTTCCAGCAGTTTTGCTGGTTGGTGTGCAGATTGTTGTAGCCCGTCTGTACGCCCATGATCTGGCTGTCCAGACCCATTGGATTTGAAAGAGGGACACAAATGAAATTGTAGTCCAGCTGATGAGTCTCTATTTCTTTCATGAATTCATGCACAACCGGGATGCCGGTCAATTCTATGCCATGAATTCCGGCCTGCAGGTAGACCGTCTGAGTGGCATCCGGATGATGATAACGCCAGACATCAATTTCAAAAGTTGCGTCACTTGCCGTGCTGTGCAGAGGAATTGTTTCGCAGGAAAATTTTGGTATCATGGTAAAGACAGATTATTGGACGTTTCCTACTGTAGTCTCATTGGTCATATTTTTTTTCTTTTCAAAACCTCCGCTGGTAGTGAAAGTGAAGACTTCCCAAAGAGTTCCGATTTCATTAGTAGGTACCTCGTAAGTTTTAGATGTAATAGCCGAACCGTCATTGTAGTCGACATTTACAAATGCTCCAGATTTAGATAAATTATCAGAGTTAGTATCACTCTTGTTAGAGAAATCATGAACGCTATAGCGATAGAGCCCACTACTCTTTACATTACCAATTGTGATAGTTTCAATACCTGGAGGGGCCCCAGTTGATACTTTTTCATCCCTATTGAGTGTTACATTATCTAACATCTGACTGTTTGAGCAACCAGAACAATTAGTATAGGTGTCTGTAAAGTAGAAATACGTTTCATTATCATTATAATATACATGAAACCTACCACTGCCATTGTCAGGTCCTGTAAGGTGTGAGTCTAAGTCTACTCCAGTCACTGGGGAAGTTTCTTCCCAAGATAATATAATACGCATTGAATTGCTGGGCAAAGTCGGAGAAAGGGCTTTGTTCCGTCCGGTCTTGTCGCCACAGGAAACAGCCCAATAAGTGCTGGATATATATCCTGATGCGCTGATCCAAAATGTATAATAGCCCGTTGGCATGTCACTCAGTGTATATGTCCCATTATCCGGAGTGGTTGCGGTTTTTACGACAGAGCAGTAGTTGTTGTTGATACAATACTCAAGTCCTTTCTTAAACCATAATCCTCTGTAAGCTTTTATCGTAGCTCCTTCAATTTTAGCACTAGCAGATAGTGCACTAGTTATAGTACCGGAAATATCCCCAGTTGAGGAGGAGCAGCGGCTTTTCGAAAGCATTTTGAGCGTTAAAAGTTCTAGTGTCTCGCCATCTGTTTCAAGTGTTGCATACTGGGTTTCATTCCAGTAGCCGCTTTTGCTGTAGGATAGAGTGTATGTACCGGTTGCAAGTGAGGATTGAGTAAAAAGACCACTACTGTCTGTAGTGGTAGAATACGTAGATGTTCCGGATGCATAACTCACACTGACTCCGGACAATACGCTGCCCCAAGTAGTTAAAACGGCTCCTTTAATGGTGCTTGATCCGGTTGCAGTTGTTGCAGTTGCTCCATATTTTTCATAATCACTTGCTTCTCCGTATTCACTTATTTCAGAACAGCTGTTCTGTATTAATAAAAGCGGTATAAAAACCAACGGGAAAAACAATTTACTAATCTTAAATGAAGACATCTTTCACCCCCAGCTATTTAGGCCAGATAATTTATCGGAAATTAGCAAGATAGTTTAAGTCTATGTTTGCTAGATGCAGTATTCAAGCCAGTTTTAAGCAGGATTATTCACATTCTGAAGACCCCATACTCAGTCTTTTCAAGCGGTGCGTTAAATGCTGCGGAAAGCGCCAAACCCAGTACCATCCTGGTATCTGCCGGATCGATGATTCCATCGTCCCAAAGCCGAGCAGTCGCATAATATGGGTGCCCTTGAAATTCATATTGTTCACGAATGGGCTGTTTAAACTTTTCTTCCTCCTGCTTAGTCCATTTTTCCCCTGAAGCCTCAATGTTTTCCCTTTTGACAGTCGCCAAAACTGAAGCAGCCTGTTCGCCGCCCATTACGGAAATACGTGCACTGGGCCAAGTCCAGAGCATTCGTGGTCCAAAGGCCCTTCCGCACATACCGTAATTTCCCGCGCCATGGGAACCTCCAATGATTACAGTAAATTTTGGAACTTTTGAACAGGAAACAGCAGTTACCATTTTTGCTCCATCTTTGGCAATTCCTCCGTGTTCATATTCCTGACCAACCATGAAACCGGTAATATTTTGCAGGAAAATTAGCGGAATACCTCGCTGATTACATAATTCCACAAAATGTGCACCCTTGAGTGCAGACTCAGAAAACAAAATCCCGTTGTTGGCCACAATTCCGACCGGATAACCATGAATGTGTGCAAAGGCAGTCACCAGCGTTGTACCGTAGAGAGCCTTGAATTCATGAAATTCAGAAGCGTCAACCAGACGTGCTATGATTTCCCGAACCTCATAAAAATGTCGGTTGTCTTTAGGCAGGATCCCATGCAGTTCCTGCTGCGGGTAAAGCGGATCAACTACTGGTTTTATCTTTACCGGCAATTCTTTTTTCCGATTCAGTCCGGCCACAATTTCTCTGGCGATGCTCAAGGCGTGTGTATCATTTTGGGCGAGATGATCCGTGACTCCGGAAATCCTGCTGTGTATTTCTCCACCACCAAGTTCTTCGGCAGTTACAGATTGTCCGGTTGCAGCTTTAACCAGAGGAGGTCCGCCCAAAAAAATAGTTGCCTGATCTTTGACGATCACATTTTCATCACTCATCGCAGGAACGTATGCTCCTCCTGCTGTGCAGGAGCCCATTACGACTGCAATTTGAGAAATACCTCTGGCAGATAAATTTGCCTGGTTATAGAAAATCCGGCCAAAATGTTCCTTGTCTGGAAAAACCTCATCCTGTCGTGGAAGAAACGCTCCTCCGGAATCAACCAGGTAAATACAGGGCAGGTGATTTTCCAGTGCGATTTCCTGGGCCCGCAAATGTTTTTTTACCGTCAGCGGATAATATGTTCCGCCTTTAACAGTTGCATCATTTGCCACAACCATCACTTCTGTTCCGGAAACACGCCCGATGCCTGTAATCATTCCTGCTGCAGGAACATCATCCTCGTATACATCAAGTGCAGCCAGAGCAGAAAATTCTAAAAAAGGACTGCCTGGATCGAGAAACAAACGTACACGCTCCCTGGGCAAAAGCTTACCGCGCTCGCTATGTTTTTTCCGTGCTTTTTCACTTCCACCCAAAGCAGATTTTTGGAGTTTTTCCTGGAGATTATCAACCAATATCCCCATGTTTTCAGTGTTATTATGAAAGTCAGCAGACTGAATATCTATTTTTGATTTGAAAGCAGGCATTGAAAGGTTCTATGATTCAGAATTAAGGGTCACAGCTGATGAGAATGTGGGTCATGGCTAGAAAAATGGCCCAGTTTGATCTAAGATAAAATTAACATCAATTGAATCGGCTGAGTGCTTTATGATGTACTGTTTTGAAGTTTGATAGCATTTCTTGCTAATCGCAAGCCTTCAAAAAGGTCACTAGCCACAAAGTTGTCTGATTTATTTTTTTGGATTAAGCATTCTGCAGCAAGGCCGTGAAGGTAGGCACCTGTCAAAGTTGCATTTAAAGGAGAAAGTCCCTGGGCAAGAAACCCCCCAATGAAACCACTTAAAACATCTCCAGATCCGGCAGTGGCCAGAGCTGAGTTTCCTGTGGGGTTGATAAATATTTTCCCATCCGGGCTGCCGATTACGGTGTAAGCACCCTTAAGTAGCAAAACTACATTCCAGTCCTGGGACAGTCGCCGAACTGTTGCAATCCTGTTATCCTGAATTTCTGTTACACTTTGTCCACAAAGTCTTGATAATTCACGCGGATGCGGAGTTATGACTGCGACACCAAGTCGTTCCTTCAGGGTTACTTCATCCAGATTATTGAGGCCGTCGGCATCAATCAGCAGCGGACCCTCCAGGTGTTTTGTCAGTTGCTGCACAAAATTGGCGGTCCGGGAGTGAACACCCAGTCCGCAGCCGAGTACGACAGCATCACGCACTGAAGCAAGTTGTTCTACAAAATCTGCATGTTCTTCCGTAAAAAATTCCGGTGCATTTTTAGGGCTGACAGTCATGATTTCCGGAGCCTGCCCTGGAAGATGATCACGAAGTTCGCTAGGAACACATGCCGTTACTAAACCAGCTCCGCTTTTAAGTACACCTGAAGAAGCCAAACTTGCCGCACCTCCCATACCGACAGATGCACAGACAGTCAGCACGTGTCCGGAGGAACCCTTGTGCGCATCCGGAAAACGAACCGGAATGAAATCTCTGACGAATTCCTCTGTCAGTAAATATGTATAGGTCGAATTATATAAATTGGAAGAAACAGAATCGTCTTGATTTGAGGGTATTTGTTCAGGCCAAATTTCCGGAATAGAAATATCAGTAATGTGGACATTACCGGAAAACTTTACACCAGGATGCTGGAAACATCCCGGCTTGCCAGTTTGAAATGAAATAGTTTGCTGACATTCTGCGGCTACTCCAAAAATATGACTCTCATCGGTTGAAACACCGGATGGAATATCTACAGCAACTCGCAATGCTTTTTTGTTTGAGTTGAAAATTTCAATCCATTCCCGGTAAGCACCTTCAATCACCTTCTCCATTCCGATACCAAAAATGGCATCAATGAGAACATCTGCTTCTTCAATCAGTCGGGCCGCATTTGTATCCGGAAAAGAAGCGCTTTTTCCAAATTTTTCCCACAATGACTGGTTTTTCTGTGCATCTCTTTTTTTAGCCTGCCCGGCATCTACAACACTGACATCATACCCCCTGTTCGCTAACAGACGGGCAATCGCAAATCCGTCGCCGCCGTTATTACCTTTTCCGCAGCAAACTACAACTCCGGCTTCAGGTTCATTTTTTAATTTATTTTCTTCAACCCAGTCTGCAACACTGCGGGCTGCATTTTCCATTAAAATCGAACCAGAAATTCCTAAATCTTCAATTGCGTGCCGATCCATCTCTCTCATGGAAAGCGTGTCTGCAAGTCGAATCAAATTATTAGTATTTGGATACATCTTCTGTCAACGGTCTGACTGGCGTATCAACTGCTTAACAAAGGCTTTTGATTCCAGTTTTTTCTTGAAGTTGTTTTTATCACTAAAGTCTTTCTTGCGGGGACGTTTCTTGGGAGTGTTGCCACTAAATTTGCCTCCACTCCCACTTTTGCGGATACAAAACTTAGTCTTAGCTTGGACATTACAAAACTTTTTTAAAGCATTAGGGTCTTCATGAAAGGACTCATAACGACCTTTTGAGTTTGTCGCAAATGGTTTGCGAGCTTCCTTGCGGATGAATCTTTTTTTATAATTAATTGGAATAAACTGAATGTTTTGAAGCTGCCTGGATGTAATTCTTTCGTATTTTGTTTGAGGAGTAGGCTGAAACTGTTCCGGTTTTGGTGTTGATACTCTAACTTTTTCAAAAGAATAAGGTGATTTGAGATATTCTACTTTTCCATCAATAATTGACCAAAGGCGGTTGTTGGTGGTACGGCCTTGTTCTTCTTTGTAAGCGAAGATATCTGGTGCACTGCTTAAAATGAGGGCAGATATTGCCAGCGAGATCAGTCTTGAAAAGCGAAAATTTTTATAAACGAAAGACATTGTTCCGTTCTTCTCAGAGAGTGTTATACTTTGCGTATTGGAATATTGTTTTGACTGAGATATTCCTTAACTTCAGAAACAGTATATTTTTCATAATGAAATACGGATGCCGCCAAAACAGCATCGGCTTTTCCTATTGTGAGAGCATCACGGAAATGTTCAAAAGTTCCACCACCTCCTGATGCAATTACCGGTATATTGAGCTTTCCGCTGATTGCGGCAGTCAAATCAAGTTCAAAACCATCCTGGTGACCGTCTGCATCCATGCTAGTCAATAATATTTCACCAGCCCCTCTTGCTTCCATTTCACAGGCCCATGCCACTGCATCCAATCCGGTTGCAAGGCTTCCGCCGTGGCTGAAGACTTCCCAATTTGAGAATTTGTCTTTTGTATCTTGTTTTTGTAAGTTTTGATCACGTTTTTTTGCATCAATAGCCACGACGATACATTGTGAACCAAAACGCTTTGCGCCTTCAGTAATCAGTTTCGGATTCCGGATTGCAGAAGAATTTACTGAAACTTTATCTGCACCTGCTGTTACAAGTGAATGCATGTCTTCAAGTGAAGAGATTCCACCGCCAATTGTAAAAGGGATAAACAATTCACGTGCCAAGCGAGTCGCAAGTTCAATTGTTGTACTCCGATTTTCTTTGGAAGCAGTAATATCAAGAAAAACAAGTTCATCAGCAGACTGTTCATTATAGCGCTGCGCTAACTCCAGCGGATCTCCTGCATCCATCAATCCGACAAAGCTGGTACCTTTTACCACACGGCCGTCTTTTATATCGAGACAAGGTATTATACGGCGTGCTAGCATTTGAAAATTTTCTTTAAATCAAGTTTACCTTCATAAATTGCTTTTCCGCTGATTACCTGATCAACACCGTCTGCTTCCAGAGTTTTAAGCAGTTCCAGATCTTCCATTGAAGATACACCACCGGATGCGACAATCTTTAATCCGGTACTTCGGGCAAAATTACGCAGTGCCTTCATATTTGGTCCACTGAGCATTCCGTCACACGCAATGTCGGTAAAAACTACTCTTTTTATTCCAACTTTTTTCCAATGTAGGGCAAAATCTACATCGAAAATTTCTGTTCCTTCCTGCCAGCCTTCAATTGAAACTTTGCGGTTTCGGGCATCAATGCCCAGAATAATTTGCTCGCCAGAATAATGTTTAATAATTTCTTCAAAAACATCTGGATTCTTTACAGCCATAGTTCCAATGATTACTGAGGACACTCCCAACTTCAGCATTCGTTCTACATCATCTGCTGTACGCAAACCTCCTCCAAGTTGAACAGGAATTGAAATAGTTTTAAGAATAGAATGGATGCAGTCCAAGTTTGTACCTTGTCCCCTGAATGCTCCATCTAAATCAACCAGATGCAAACGCTTTGCACCAGCATTCTCAAATGAGTGGGCCATGGCTGCAGGATCATCCGAGTATACTGTTTCTGCATCTGCTTCTCCCTGAAGCAGTCTAACACAGCGTCCGTTTTTTAAATCAATTGCGGGAATCAGCAGCATTTTTGGTGTTGAATTTTGAGTTTTTGAGGTGAGCAGGTTATCTAATCAATAATTCATATTTTTTCTGCTTCAACTTCAAGCCTAAGCATTTGAACATGGAGGCTGCCTTTTGAATCAACAGGTGTTCTTTCAATATATTTTGAAGAAACAGCATCGACGAATTTATCTCTTTTTTCTTCAGGTACTTGTTGAGTAAATGGTAACCATGTAGTACGAATCCATCCTTCCAAGCCTGTTTTGCCTGCATGAACCATATCTTTAGGAATAAGCTCTAACCGGTTTATTTTAAAGCCGGTTTTCAGAAGAATTGATTCATACTCATCTGTATTAGGGAAAAAGTATGGGAAATCAAATTTTTCAAAGTATGACTGCCATTCAGGATCTGTCTGCATTCCGGAAATTACGCTTACAATTTCAGCTGCGTTGCCTTTGCCTCCCAACTGCAGGAGGATCTTCCCTTTTTGCCTTAATCCTTTGAAAATTCCTTCAATGACGGGTTGTTGATTTTTTACCCAGTGCAGTGCAGCATTTGAAAAAATAAGATCAAAACAATCATGAAACAATAAGTTTCCGGCATCCATCTCCTGGAATGAAAGATTTGGGTAGTACTTTGGTGGATATCGTTTTGATGCCAGCGCTATCATCGAAGAAGAGTTATCGATACCGACAATTGTTCCTTTCGAGACTAAACTGGATATTTCGGTGGTTACCTTTCCGTCACCGCAACCTATATCAAGCACATCCTCTGTTCCAAGCAGTGATAATTTGTCCAAAAGTTCTCTGGCCCATTTTTGCTGAGGTAGAGAATGTTTCTCATAATCTTGTGCGTTCCATTGATATCTTTTCATATTTTATGTATTTCAAACAATATCGAATATCCTTTATCAGCTGATATCTTTTCATATTTTATGTATTTCAAACAATATCGAATATCCATTATCAGCTAACTACCACACGAGATCAAGCTACACACGTATAGCAAAGATCAAAACACAATAATCTCTGTGGCTTAAATATTGAATTCCAAAATAGTCTTAGAAAGTGCATTAAACTAGTTCAGTGAATTATAAATAAACCAAATTGCACGAACATACATGTTAAACTATGCAAGTAGCATCTAACACTACAACGGATAAACAAACTAGCCTGGAGCGGCAAGTCCAAAGTAAAGAGAGATCTACAACCGTTGGTTCTAAAGCTCAAGCAGTTACTCCCGACGGGAATACAGTATCAGCAAAAGGTGCTGAACGTAATGAGACTTCACAGTATTTAAAGGTACTCTCAAGAATAGAAAACTTGCTGATCCAGAAAAAACTTCCGGATGCAGCTATCGAAGGTTTTGTAGGAGCAATTAAAAAACAAATTGATTTAATGAGTGAGGCAGACCGGCAAATGCTGCTTAGACTTCCTGAGTCGAAAACAATTGAATTGGAAAGTTTGGATAATCTTCCAGAAATGATCACGAACAATCTCAGGGATGAAAGCAAATCTCCAGCATTGCTGAAGTTGCTGCGGCAGCCTATATTTGCAGTTTTTATGAGAACCGAAAGCAGTCCTACACCAAAAACCTACACAGCACAGTCTGCTCAGACACCGACACCTGCTAAATTACCTACTTCAAAGCTTTTAGAAGGTTCTCCCAAAAAAGGGAAGCCAGTGCTTACTACGGTCCCTGAAGTAGTTCAAAAGACAAGTTCAAGGAAAAATATATCTGCACCGAATTCACCTGGACCGAATCCAGTTGCTTAAAGTAAAATATTGCAACTGCCTTTTTTAGCACCTTTACTTTTTAGTAAAATGCATGATAAATTTGCCCTTGAATTCTCCGCCTAACTGCATTTTCAAACCACCGACTGGACTATAAATATTTCCTTTAATACGTGCATTACCTAAAACTTCTACCAGCTTACCAGCTTTTATATTACCCTCAACCCAACCATCGACCTCGATCACAGGTGCTTTTATTTCTCCCATCACTCTTCCTAGTCTTCCAACTACGACAGAATGACTGCTTGAAACATTTCCGACAAAGGTTGCATCAATTCGAATACTATCATTGGTTTCGAGACTTCCATCCATTCGTACATCAGACCCCAAATAGCCTTTAATTGACTTCATTCTTAAACCTTTTTTTCAATATCTTATTACTTGCGTCTTTGCGTGATTGCAATGTGACGGTTGTAATCTTTCTTAAACCGGTTTACTTCCCAATCTTTATATCTGCATGAGTGGTGTCTGTATTATTATACAGTAAAGCATTTCGGGTGAGCCTGAAAACAGAATTTAACAGCCCTTGCTGATTTAAGATCAATGTAAACATTCTATGAATTAAATTTAACATATTTTGCTGGAAAATGTTCAACTAAGCCACTTTTCAATACGCTCAGTTGCATCCGCTAATTTTGGAAACAGGTTTGGAAACATTTCCGAAGTGATCTGATTTTCCTTTGCGAAATTATTAAGCAACTGTACTCCATCATAATCTACACTTGCTACACGGACTACTAAAAAGTCGTTCGGCATATAAAAAACTGATCCCGGAAGCAATGCAACACCTGTCTCTTCCAATATACGTCTACTCAATTTTTCACTCGTAGTGATTCCGCGGGAACTAAGTTTTTCTTTAAAATTTTCAAAGTCAGGAAAGAGATAAAAAGCTCCTTGAGGTTTTGGACAATTCAAGCCAATTCCCGTGAATCGCTGATGTAAAAAATGACCTGCTGCACAATGAATTTCACCGCAGCGTTCAACATGTTTTCTCACCGAATCATAATTTTCAAATCCCGAAAGTGCTCCGTACTGTACTGGAGCACTAACGCAACTGAAAGTTTCACTCACAAATGCAGATAATGGTGGTACTATTTTATCTAATTCTTCAGGAATCATCGCAAAACCAAGACGCCAACCTCCGGCAGAAAAGGCTTTTGAAATACCGCTTGTTGTAATTGTCCCTTCAGCATAATATTTTGCAATTCCCTCAAAGGGTTGTTCACCAAAATTTATCAGCGCATAAATTTCATCTGAAATTACAATTATTCCATGCTTCCGGCATACTTCAGCCAAATCCTTTAATTCCTCCGGAGTATGTACACTTCCTGTTGGATTGCTAGGATTATTAAGTATTAATAACTTTTGCGAAGAACTCAGACCGGAACATGTTTTTTCCAATTCTTCTGCTTGTAACCGATATCCGTTTTTCCGGTCAGTTGAAATTGGAATGAATGTTTTTGAGCGGATTTTTGCCTGCGGCCCATAACTGACCCAACTCGGAGCGGGAACCATGAGGGGACCATCCAATAAATAAACTAGTTGGAATATCAGTTCCTTACTTCCAGGGCCAATAAATATTTTTTCAAATGAGTAGTTATAGCCAAATTCACTTTTAAAAAATCCTGCAACTGCCTTCCTTAATTCCGGCAATCCATATCCGGAAATATATTGTTTGCGGTAAGCGTTTTCCTGTAAAGCAATTCGCATTGGTTCTGGTACAGGAAATGGTGATTCGCCAAAACCCAAGTGACAAATGTTTTGCCCTTCACTGCGTAGCTTTAAGGCAAGCTGGTTAATGAATAAAGTGGCAGATTCTTTTAAACTGCCGATTTGATTGTTAATAACTGGCTGCATTAGAGCATTAATAATTTTGGTTAAGTGAGTCAGTATAGATTAGTGTGAATCCAGGAGATCAAAAAGTATTCGTCGAACCATAAATTGATTATAATCCGGATTCTACTTATCCAAGATCCCGGTAATCAACGTCGATGGATTCCCACAGTGAAGAATCCAAAGTTGATGTGCCGCGCGTGTAACTCCCACATACAACAATTGTCGAGATTGTATGTCAGGTCCATATGTTGAAGCATCTGCATCTGCGATAATAACTGAGTCGAATTCCAGGCCTTTTGTCTGGGTGATATCTGTAACTTCAATACCAGGTGTGAATGTAAACTCTTGATCTCTAATTAAACGCAATTGAGAAAGATCTGTGCGCTGCAAACCTTCAAACAGCTTCTCTGCAGATTCCTGAGTTCGTGTCAATACGGCTACACTGGCCAGTGGTTCGCGAATAGACAGGTCTTTCAATGTATCTGCAAGGAATGCCACCATTGAACCACGTTCCTTGAAACGGAAAACATCAACCGGAGCACCATGTCGTGTTGAGTGCCAAACTGTATTTACGCTATGTTCGGCAATAACTTTTTTTGCAACTGTCATTATTTCATGAGTAGAACGGTAACCAATTTTTAAAGGAGCCAGGGCAGTCACATCTGGTTTTGAACCATCGGGTAATGTCAAATGGCCCAGTGACTCTTCCCAGGTTTCATGTTTACGTCCAACCATAATGCGCTGATCCAAATCTCCTGCCAATGTAACACTGGGAAGATCTTCCGGAGTTAAACTGACTAACAGCTGAAACTCAAGTGAACCAAAATCCTGAGCCTCATCGAGCATCAAATGCGAATATTGGAGAGGCTTGCCGTTTTTACTATTCAAAGGTCCCAACAGCAGTTGATATAGTAAAAGCAAGAGTGTATCATCTTCTTCATCAAGCGAGGATTTCTCATCTGTGAAATTCAAATCTTCGTTAAAGAAGTCTTCCGTTTGTTCGGTCAACGAAACCAGATCTGACTCTATAATTTCTTTTGATTCCTGACGCTTTTGATATTGTCTGACTGCCCAAGACCAAACTCCGGTGAGTTGAGATTCATTAAATTCACCAGGCGCAAGCCTCTCAACTGTCTCAAATAACAATTCCTGGTTGACTAGACAATCATTCCAAATTTGAGTAGTTAGTAAATGTGGGGAATCCATCAGCTCAGGGAATGCTTGTTCTAATACATTATGGAGTTGTTTTTCCATTCTGGCATTGGGAAACTGTGGAACACCTTGAATTGTTTCTTCACCTTTTGACCAACCTACCAAATTCTGGAGGCGTGGAATCAGAGCTGTATCAGACATTGCATCCCAAGCCTTGAGCAAAATTTCCAATCCCTCGACTTTGGTTAGTTTATCCTCAAACAGTTCGCGGAACTTTGTTGTCCGGTTTTGTATTTCTTCACGGTAGTATTTCAACCACAACGGATGACGCTTAAGTTCGATCACATCCATTGGAGTGTTCTCAGCATAATGAACCGGTAATTCGGGCAACATGCGGAAGCGCAGTCCGGACGACCATTTATGATAAGTACGTGGTCTTGTTCCATGAACGCCCAATGCAGGCAAGACCCTGGACATATAGTTTGCCAAAGCCGGTCCGAAAACAATCGGCAGGACAGTTTTTGGTTTAAAGTATTGAGGCTTTTTTGACATCAAATATGCCAATCTGTGAAGGGCAACGGTGGTTTTTCCAGAACCGGCACCTCCCTGTATCAGAACAATCCCGTATTCAGAATGTGTTATTACTTCGAATTGCTCCTGATCCACTAGCGCAGTAATTTGCCGCAGATGCTTGTCCACCCTATATCCGGAAAAATTGAGGTCTGTTGTTTTTCCATTGCTGCTTGTATATTTTTCAGGTGGTTGTAGTTCATCCAGCGTTTTGTCCTGGCCGCTTTCAAGCCGAGGTGCTTTATTACTGACCAGGTGCCATTTATTATGTTTATCTGGCTCTGTAGATAAGTCTTCAAGTACACCTCCAGGCCAGTTTATTCGCATAAGAATGCCGTTTTCAATCAGCAGCATTCTTCTCGTTATCAACTCACCTTCCAATTCGCTTTCTCCAATATCTTCAACGTATTCATCGCCTTCATGATAGCGGTAAAAAATTTGACTAACTGGAGCGTTTTTCCAATCAACAATTGGACAGGGTAAGTGTGTGGAAAAGCAATTCTGATTTCCTATCAGCAAATCACGTTCACGTTTTTTTTCACGCAAACGGATATGTGCAAAATATGGAACATCATGGTTAAAACCAAAAGTAGAATTGTGTGAATCCTGTTGACTGTAAAGTAATACCATTCTCTCCATTTGCGCCATAACCGCAGGCACATCTTCAGGCAAAGTATCTGCAAGGGAATCTCGCAACTCAATGATATTATCCAAATGCAGGTTACTTATATTCCTTTCTTTATCTTCAGCAGCAAGCATAAGCAGCCCTTGTTTTACAAGGAGCAGAAGTTGTTGTTCTTCCTCTAAAACCTTTGCTTGCTCCGAAGATAAATTCTTATTTTTTCCCATTTTTCCACTACTCGCTTACTCTCAAAATTTTGGCGCCCAGAGCATTAAGCCGTTTGTCAATTGTTTCATATCCTCGGTCAATCTGGTCAATATTATGAATTTCCGTTATGCCTTTTGCACCGAGTGCTGCAATCAATAAAGCCATTCCTGCCCGAATATCCGGAGAAGAAACCCTTGCCCCTTTGAGTGGCGTAGGTCCTGAAATAACTGCTCGATGGGGATCACACAGAATAATTTGTGCTCCCATTTCTATCAGCTTGTCTACCCAAAACAAACGGCTTTCAAACATTTTTTCAAAAATCAAAACCGCACCGGAACATTGTGTGGCAACTACTGTCATAATACTGGTTAAATCTGCTGGAAACCCAGGCCATGGTGCATCATCAATTTTTGGGATACCTCCACTTGGATTCTTCCTGATGATGAGTTTTTGTTTTTTTGGTATTAGCAAATCGTTGCCCTCAACCTGAATTTCTACTCCCAGTTTTTCAAACATTAGTTGAGTCATACGTAAATATTGCACTCCGGCATTCCTGATGCGTAATTCACTTCCAGTAACAGCGGCTAATCCAATGAAAGAACCAACTTCAGTGTGATCCGGCTGAATCGTATACTCTCCTCCACTCAATCCGGACACGCCTTCAATAACCAGTAAATTGCTTCCTATACCTTCAATATTTGCTCCCAGCAACTTCAGGAAATGACACAGTCCCTGAACATGAGGTTCACAAGCCGTATTGTAAATATTTGTTATTCCCTGTGCTGTAACTGCAGCCATGATCGCATTTTCTGTAGCCGTGACGCTGGCCTCATCAAGATAAATTTGTGTCCCTTTTAAACCAGAGGTCTGCATCTGATAAAACCCATTATCATTTAGATGAATTCTGGCACCAAGTTTTTCCAGTGCCGAAAGATGGGTTTGCACAGGTCGTAAACCAATTCTGTCTCCCCCTGGAGCAGGCAAAACAATTGATTTTTTGCGGGCAAGAAGGGGCCCTGCAAGGAGGAACGATCCACGAATCCTAGAGGCCTTAGTTGAATCAGGATTTGCAGATTTAAGATTACCGGAATCAAAACTAAATGAATGTTTATCAATTTTCTTTACTTCTACACCTAGACTTCCCAACAGTTCACGCATAATAGTGATGTCAAGAATGTCTGGAACGTTATGTAAAATAACAGGTTCTTGTGCCAGTAAAGTTGCAGCAAGAACAGGCAGTGCCTCGTTTTTGTTGCCTGAAGGAGTGATGCTTCCAGAGAGAGGAATCCCACCATGTACTACAAATTTTTCCATTTAAATTTATTTAAATATTAATGGTTTTTAAAGTCTTTTAATGTTTTGATTGAACGTCCAGAAAATCAGCTATTAACAGTCCACGTAAGATACGCAGAATAAGGTAAAAACCTTTATATGTTAAAACTCCTTTGTTAAAAATCCAAACCTCGAGCAGTTTATCTCATTTCTGTGTAGTCACTTCCTAAGTGATGTCGTAAACGCTCCAAATTACCGGGAATTGCTGTTAGCGTCATTAAAATGCCCTCCTCTTGGTAATCAATGTTGTCTACCCTGCTCAATTCGTAAATATTAGCTAACTTCTGTGAGTGGAGATAATCAAGACGAATTGTCATTGTTTTCATTCGTTCATTAAAAAAAAGCAGTATCTGTTTTCTTAATTTTTCAACAAAAGTTGAATTTTTCCCCATTCCGTTTCCCATTCCGTTTCCCCTTCCATTTTCGCAGGAACCAAATACTGCTTCCGGAAAAGATTTCTCCAAGATCAGTAAACGTGTAGGGGAGATCCTGTCAATTTTGTTAAATACTTTAATAATTGGAATACAGGTTGCGTCCAAATCTTCCAAAACCTCAGAGGTTGTTTGCAAATGTTCTTCGATGTTATCGTCGGCATCAATAACCTGCAGCAGCAGATCTGCCTCTCTCACGGTGGCTAATGTAGAACGAAAAGCTGCTATTACTTCATGTGGAAGATTACTAATGAAACCAACGGTATCCGAAAGCAAAACTTTGGGTCGAGAATCCTCTTCTAAAAGACGCGTTGTCGAATCGAGTGTGGCAAAAAAACGGTCTTCAACTAACAAACCGGAATTGGTGAGCGCATTCATTATAGTGGATTTTCCGGCATTGGTGTAGCCGATCAAACTCACCTGCAAACAATTGGAGCGCCTTTGCTTCTGAGTGTTGCGTTCCTTTTCTACACGTATTAACTGACTTTTGTAACGAGTAATTCGCTGACGCAAGAATTGTCTGTCTTTTTCAATCTGCTTTTCACCTGTCCCTCTTGATGCGCCAATTCCTCCACGTTCCCGGTCAAGGTGTTTCCACAAACCCACTAAACGTGGTAATAAGTATTCAGACTGAGCCAAGCCTATTTGCAGCTTTGCCTCACTGGTACGGGCATTTTTTGCAAAAATATCTAAAATTACCTGGGTACGATCCAGCACTTCGCAGTCCAATAATTTTTCTAAATTTTGCGTTTGTTTAGGACTAAGTGGATTGTCAACAAGTACTGCATCCACCTCATCAATGTCTATTCTGGATTTAATTTCAGTGAGCTTACCCTTACCAAAATAAAACGCTGGATGTATTTGTGTGCGTGCCTGAACAATTTGCCCGG
>CABXOR010000017.1 GCA_902513935.1 uncultured SAR324 cluster bacterium | reverse complement strand
GCCACAAAACTCACCAGATAATGGTATGGGAATAGAAGTAGGAATGTCAATGAGGGAAGCAGAAAAGCGTTTTATTTTCAAGACTCTCCATGAGACAAAAGGTAACCGTACTCATGCTGCAAAAACTTTAGGTATCAGTATTCGGACTCTGCGAAATAAACTAAACGAATATCGAGCAGAAGGAATAGATTTCGAGCTCGAAAAGGAAGAATGACCCACACGCTTGCTGGAGAGAGTTGACGCAAACAGGAACCATCGTCAGGCACACCAAAAGTTTTTACTATGTGGATGTTGGAGAAATAGAGCCCCGCCTATGTCGCATCCGTGGAAACTTGTTCGAAGAAAGCTCCTACATAAATAAAATTGCTGTTGGAGATGAGGTCGAAGTCGATCTAACAGCAGCGGAAGATGCGGGGTGGATCCTCCAGATATTTCCAAGACGAACCAAACTTTCGCGTCGCCCGAGTGTCGGTTATCCGGAACAGGTTTTAGTCAGCAATGCAGATACACTTCTGATGGTTGCCTCGTTGCGTACCCCAACGTTCCGAGGAGGATTGATAGACCGTTTGTTAGTGGCTGCTTCATGTGGCGGACTCGAGCCTGTGCTCATCCTGAGCAAGGCTGATTTGGTAACTTCAGATGAAATATCTCCGATTGAAAACCTCTATTCTTCCCTCGGCTATACCATTTTAGTCACAAGTATTCCGGAATCCAGAGGTCTCGAGTCGCTGCAGGATTTACTGAAAAATCGCATAACTGTCCTTTCTGGACATTCTGGAGTAGGAAAATCATCGCTCATAAAGGCTCTTTTTCCTGACTGGGAAATCCGCATCGGTCGTATAAGCAACAAATCTGGTAAAGGCCGTCACACTACCAGAATGGCAGAAATGTTTCGAATTCCTATAGGAGGCTTCATAGTGGATACTCCTGGAATCCGTGAACTGGAACCACTGGTGACACCGAATGAGCTGGATTCTCATTTTGTAGAATTTATTCCATATTTGGGGCATTGTAAATTCAAAGGCTGTACGCACATTCACGAGCCACAATGTTTAATTAAAGATGCAGTTGCCACTAAAAAAATTACGGAACAACGCTACAAAAGTTACTGTACCCTTTTTGAGTCTCTTTAGGCAGAATTAACTTCATCACTGGTGCCTTCATTTAAATGCATTCTAATTTTAGCAAACTGTTCTTTTGCCGAAAGAGTCGTTTTTGAGGTACTGGCAGTCGACTTCCTGCTTGTTATTTCTGTAACAGAAGAAAGTTTTTCCGAATCAATTTCTCCCAGTACAACAGAGCGCAAACGAATTTGCTCCAAATCCAGTTCAGGTTTTGGTACAAATGCGATTCTATGTAAAACTTCCTGCAACTCTGCCCGTTTTTTGTGTAAATGCTGGACCAGCCAATCAGATCCAGGAGTGCGTTTCAAAAATTCCAAACCTTCCTCAGTTGAGACATAGATCACCAACACTGCATGCCCCCGTGAAACACGATGTAGGAAGGCCGGCATACAGCGTTCATGCACCTCCGGTGGCGTGACTTGATTCCAGTCTTTTGCCAGCAACGCAACCTGACGCTGATCATATTGTGCCTGCCCCAAATCTCCAACATGGCAATTTATACTATCTAATTTTAATTCTGGCAACAATCGATGAAAGATGCGAAGATAAGCCTCAGTTTCAAATCGGAGAGCCTGAGCGATGCTTCCGTCATACACGGTTAAGTGCAAAATTGTTTGCAGATGTTTAAAGCTGACTTTATGTTTCAATAATTCTGATTCTTCTGGAGACAACAAACGTTTCAGCTTTTTTTGCAACTGACCATTTAATTGTTCTGAACGTTTGAAGCTTTCTCCGTTTAACTTTTCTACTGCCTGCAAAAAATGAGTAGAAACACTTGTTTTGGCCAATTCTTGACAAAAATCATCATTGACTGTGAATTGGCGAAGTACAGAAATATTTCGTGGATAAGAGTTCCTGGCCATAAAACTGTCTATCTCAGCAAACCAGAGTTTGCGTAGTTTGACTAAATAAAGCAAATGCTGTTGACCTGATGCTTCAAAAATTGCGCGCAATATAGACAAAGCATTTCCGTATGGTTTTTGTCCGGATGAGCTTTTATAACGAATTGAACGGAGAAATTGTGTTACCAAATTGTGATCTTTATTCTGTTGAGGTAGACTAGGCATAATTATTTAATTTTAATCAAACAATAAACTATATGCAGTTCAGTGAAGTCCCAGGCATTCTGGTTGCCATGCCGGCACTAAAAGATACATATTTTAACAAATCTGTTATTCTTTTGTGCAGATATGACGAAGAAGGTGCATTCGGACTCGTCATGAATCATCCAACAACAACTTTCGTTAAAGAGATCCTCTCAGACGAAATGAAGGAGAATGTTGCTGCAGATACTCCTTTGCTGCTCGGAGGTCCAGTTCAACCAGAATCTTTTTGGGCTGTTCACAGTTCCGATTTTTCAGTAGAAGAAACGACCATTCTTTCACCAAAAATCAACTTAAGTTCTGCACAAGATATTCTGTATTCACTTGCTAATGGGCAAGATGTACGATCTTATCACTTTGGCAGCGGCTATGCCGGATGGGGTGCAGGACAACTTGATCGGGAAATCCAGGAGGAATCCTGGTGGCTTGGGCCACTGGATGAACTTTTGCTGCTGGATTTGGATTATGAAATACGCTGGGAAAGAACAATGGATAATCTTGGGTTTGACCAACTAACCACAACTTTCTCACAAACCGGTATGGTCTGAATATTATTCATCTCAATTCCACAAATTCTGGATGCAGTGCTGTGAATTTCTTGAACTCATCCCACAACTTTTCCACCGGCATTTCAGGCTGAATAAAACTTTCACCCAAATTTTTTAGCATAATAAAATTTACCGCCTGCTTTTGTGCTTTTTTATCATGCAAAATCAAATCACGAAAGGCATCCTTATCCAGATTGTGGAGAACAACCGGAGCCAACATATTCCGTAAATAATTGCAGATGCGCTCCCAGTTTTTTTCAGAAAGCTCATTACAATGCCATGAAACAAATGCAGCAAAACACATACCTGCACCAACCGCTTCTCCATGCAGGTATGTACCATAACCAGTATGTGTTTCAATCAAATGTCCTAAAGTGTGTCCAAAATTGAGTATTGCACGCAACCCCGTTTCTGTTTCATCTTGTTCAACCACCCGGCCTTTAATTCCACATGACCTGAAAATTGCCTCCTCCAAAAATTCAAAATCCAGCGGTTCCAGACTCTGTCCCTGAATAAATTCAAACAAATTTACGTCATGAATTAATCCATGCTTGAGCAGTTCTATAAAACCTGCCTTCAATTCACGGGAGGGCAATGTTTTCAAAAAAGACAGTTCTATGCAAACGTACTCAGGTTGTTTAAATGATCCAATTGTGTTTTTAGCTGATGGATGATTAACAGCGGTTTTCCCGCCAACGCTGCTGTCCACGTCTGCCAGCAATGTTGTGGGAACTTGAATGAACGGAATCCCGCGCATAAAAGTTGCAGCTGCAAATCCAGCCATGTCACCAATTACTCCTCCTCCAAAAGCAACCAGTAAAGTTTTTCGATTTGCACTGAACTTCATTAACAAATCAAAAATCAGTGACAGTGTTTCAAGATTTTTATACTCCTCACCATCTTCTAAAACACACGTACTGACTCGTACTCCGGAATTTTGTAATACCTGAGAAACCCGATCCGGATATAAGTCATGCAGAGTTGTGTTCGTAACCACGACCACATGATCTGTTGAGTTCCTCAACACTGCTTCCGGTAGTAACTGATCAAGAACATTTAGACCAATATCAATCTTGTATTCTCGTCCAGGCAAATTTACATGAAGAGTCTTCATTAAGTTTTCTCATTTATTTTATCTTTAATAAGATTCCTGCTACACACAAGTTTACCTCATCACAGGCCTCACCAAGCTGCTGTGCAATCCGTCCGGACAAATCTGCAAATTCTCTGGCTAATGAATTATCTGGAATAATCCCCATTCCAACTTCATTCAGCACAAATATTACATCACATTCGAGCAGCAGCAAGTTTTCAATTTCGGCAAATATTTTTTTTTCTGAGAGTTGGTAATGCATGGCATTGTTGAGCCACATCGTCAAACATTCAACAAGCACAGGAACTTCTGTACTTAGTAATGTATCTGCTAAATGCAGTGGCTCTTCAAGAGTGTGGAACTTTGCCCCCCGCCGGCGTCGATGCTCCGAAATACGTTCCTCCATTTCAGGATCAAGCAATTCTGTTGTTGCCAGATAAACTGGTTTTTTATCTCTGGACATTTCCAGAACACGTTTTTCTGCATGACGGGACTTTCCACTTTTTACACCGCCTGTGAACAAGATTTTCATGGGCTGAAAAATGGTTTGAATTCGCTCAACCATAACAAGTAGACCAGGATTCCGGAAACAATTAAAGTGGTTGCCAAAGCCAGTCTACTAGCAAGTTGAATGTCCCATGCAGTTGCGCCTTCTCTGTCTCTCTGGCTGCCAAGCCAATAATTGTGGGCTAGTTTACCTTCACGCCAGATTGGACCGCAAAGTCTAATTTTCAAAGCTCCTGCTGCAGTGGCCTCACACCAGCCGGCATTAGAGCTGGGAAGTTTTGCATGATCCTTCCAACCAACTTTAAAAGCATTACTGCCGGAAAATTCCGGGAACAATGCTGCAGTTCCAGACAAGAAAAGCCAACTGATCCTTGCAGGAATCCAGCTCAAAAGATCATCAAATTTTGCACTGCACCAGCCAAAATCTTGATAGCGCTTATTTTGATAACCAACCATTGAATCCAGTGTACTGACAACTTTATATAACAACATTCCCGGTATTCCAAAAAAACAAAAACAGAGTAAAGGTGCCATCACACCGTCATTCAAATTCTCGCTGACACTTTCTACAGTGGCACGTCCGCAAGCCGGTAAATCCATCAGTTTTGTGTCCCTGCCAACGAGCATTCCAACTTGCCGTTTTGCTTCAGAAAGATTTTCTGTTTCCATGGCTTCAGCAACATGTTTTGCATGAACCAGCAAATCTCGCAAAGCCAGAAAACTCCACCCAAGATAAACGGACCAGAGCCAACTTAAGCTCCAGTGTAATCTTGTTAATAAATGCGAAATGCCTGTGCAGACTACAAATGCACAAAACAGTAAAAGCAGCACCAAAATAATTCCGCCAAGTTTTCCATCCAGACCGATTGAACGAAGTTTGGTTTCAAACCCTGATATCAAATTACCGATCAGTCGTACAGGATGCCAGCTATAAACCGGATCTCCAAAAAGCAAATCAAGTCCGATGATCGAGGCAAGCATAACGGAAGGATGAGTCAATAATTCCACTAAATCAACATTCATGATTTTTCACTCAGTTCTTCATCCGGAAGCCAAAGTTTTTGCTGATATATCCAAAACAGTCCCGCACCGACCAGTAAAACACTGATAGCATAAGCTGCAAGAATTTTAGTCTCAGCAACGACAAAATATTGATTATCCATACGTAGAGGTGTCAATAAGGAACGTAAAGCGGAGTAAGAGAGTAAATAAAGTGCACCAAGCATCCCTGGACGAAAATTTCGGAGCCGGAGTTTCCAGAGTAGAGCTAGAATTAGAAAGTTGCCTAGTGATTCATATATCATTGTCGGATGTACTGGTGCACCATGAGCATAACGGTCTACGGCTGTTCCTACGGGAAATACTATTCCAGTCCAAAATTCAGTGACTGGCCCTGCAGTTTCTCCATTAGTGAAGTTACCCCATCGACCAAGAGCTTGACCAAGAATCATGCATAATGCACCTATGTCCAGAATGGCGGCTAATGAAATATTTTTGATTCGACAGTAAAAATAGAGTGAAACTATTCCACCGAGAATCCCCCCATGAATCGCCAATCCACCTTCCCAAATTGCAAAGACTTTCCAGAATTGTTGGAATCTATAGTAGTTTGACCACTCAAAGATTACTTCATAACTTCGTCCACCAATTAAGCCTGCTAAAAAAATGAGCATTGTCATGTTCATTGCTTCATCCTCGTCAAGCTTAATTCGCCGCCTTGCAATTTCAGCAATTACAATTTGTGAACCGATTAAAACCGCAACTGCATAAAACAATCCGTAAAATCTAGGTTCAAGGGTAATGTTAAACCATGGAATTTCAAGAGAAAAAATATATGGATACATAATTATTTCAGGAATAAAAATTAGTCGTACAGTACATTCCCAAGCACCTTCTTTTGCGCAGCAATGTGTGAACGAATTCCCTGTACGGCCAGATCAAGCATTAAATCCAATTGTTCACGAGAATATGTTTTTCCTTCTGCAGTTGCCTGGACTTCAACAAATTCTCCGGACTCCAGCATAACAACGTTCATATCTACTTCTGCAGCTTTGTCTTCATCATATTTTAAATCCAGCATCGGTTGACTATTTACTATACCTACACTGATGGCAGCAAGGTATTCTTTTACAGGAAATTCTTTGATGTTTCCTGTTTTAAAGATGTTTCTTAAAGCCAAAATTAGAGCCACAAATCCACCCGTAATTGCTGCAGTTCGAGTACCTCCATCAGCTTGAATCACGTCACAGTCAATCCAGATAGTGTGTTCTCCAAGTACTGACAGATTTACCACAGAACGCAACGAACGACCAATTAACCGCTGAATTTCCTGGCTCCGTCCGTCTATTTTTCCGGTTTCTCTCTTCCTGCGGCTTCCGGTTGAACGCGGAAGCATTCCGTATTCAGAAGTAACCCAGCCGTGATGCGGCTTTTTTTCTTTATCCAAAAGCCAATCCGGCACCTTATCTTCAACAGATGCTGTGCAAATTATTTTCGTATTTCCAGAAGAAACAAGCACCGAGCCTTCTGCGTGCATTGTATAATCAAGTGAGATTTCAAGCGGACGTTCTTCGTTGTTTTTTCGTCCGTCAGCTCTTAAGGTCGTTTTCATGAATTTAATTATATTTATTGTTTAATTGTTCAATCCCTTGTTCATCACCAATAATAGTCAGCCGATCACCTTCCAGTAAAACCGTCAGTCCACGTGGTACAATCGTTTCTCCTCTTCTGCGAATAAGAGCTACCAGACAGCCTTCTGGCATACGTATATTTCTCAATGAACACCCAATGAATACTGAAGAAGGAGTATTGCTGCGAATCCTTAGTGATAAAAAGCGTTCATCTCGTAATAATATTTCCTTTAATTCTTGTTCGTCTGAAGCATCCAGCCAATCTTTGAGAAAATTTTCATCATCAATCCTTCCTGCAATTTGAGCAAGAACCCGCAGATGCTGACCAGGATTCTCATTGGGACTGATTAAATAGAAAAAAGCATGTATAGGTCCCTGAAGTGATATTTTACCCGAAAAATCAGGTGCCTCTACAAAGCATAATTCATTTACACGGACGATCACCATTTCTGCAAGTTTGAGATCCGGCAGACGAATGTGAGGCAAAGCTGCACCACGTGAAATTGGGGTAGCACCAATCCTGCTGCCCTCCAAAAATCCTTGCTCTAATTCTTTTGCATCTACACCCAAATTGCTTTCAAATTCAATGGCAACCTGACGTGTAATCTCACCAAATTGATGTTCCTTGGTAAATTCCATCACTTGTGCACGGGCCACTACTTCGTCAAAGGGATCCTCCTCCCGCACACCTTTTTCCTTCATAATTCCACGCAACTCACGATCCAGCCCTTCAAATCTTTGTTCGCCAAGACGGGCAAATAAATGATAAATTGCACCTGAACGAACCACCCTATTTTGTGCATAAGCAAAATACCAGACTGTACCAAGTGTTACTAGTCCCAGAGAAAATAATATGGGAAGAGCGCCCATTTCAGCAATCAACCACAGTGGAGAAAAAACTCCGAATATTTGCATCCACGGATAAAACGGGGAACGATATCCAGGATCATAGGCTTCTATTTGGCTTTCACGCATCACAACTACTGCCAGACTAATCAAAGCAAACATCAATAATTGAAAAGCACTGGCCAACTTGGCGATGCGGGCAATGTCAAGAGTAAGAACCAGCAGGATAATCAATGCAACAGTTACTGCTATTCCATAGTGAGGAATATTACGTGCCGTCAGTTTTGCTAATCTACTCGGAATAAGATGATCCCTGCTCATGGCCAGAGGATATCGAGAAGCACTTAAAATCCCTGCATTTGCCACAGATGCAAAAGCAATAACTGCAGCCACAGTCACAGCGATTTTACCCCACTCTCCAAAAATAATTTCTGCAGTAGAAGCGACCGGTGTTAAATCCTGAGCCAATTCATTTGCAGGAAGCACTCCGACCATGATCGTTGTACCTACAGCGTAAACTATAATTGCAGTCCCGATGGCAAGAAAAACTCCAAGTGGAAGATTTCGTTCTGGATTTTGAACTTCTTCCGCAACACTGGCAATGTTTGTTACTCCAACATAGCTGATATACACAAGTCCTGCAGTTGAAATGATTGATACAGTTCCTTTGTCAAAAAATCCTTCAAAATGTACTGAATTTATTTCCGGAATACCTTTTCCAATGAAAGCTAATAAAATCAAGATCAGGGCAAAGACCATGAATACCTGAAACGTCCCGGTTTTTTTTGCTCCAAAAAGATTAACAATTCCAAAAAGGACCGCTAAAATCACCGCCAGCATAACGATGGGAACTTCCGGCCAGAAAATACTGAGATAAGCCCCCATTCCAATCAAGGCAAATGCTGTTTTGAAAACCAGTGCCAACCACGTTCCCAACCCTCCGATTGTACCAACAAACGGCCCCATGCTTCTGTCGAGGAAATAATATGCTCCTCCTGCTCTGGGCATGGCAGTGGATAACTCTACCATACTGAACATTGCAGGTATCAGTGGAATTGCTGCAATCATATAACTCAAGACTACTGCCGGACCGGCCGCATTGAATGCAATTCCAGGGAGCAGAAAAAATCCTGCACTCAAAGTTGTGCCTGTGGCAATGGCGTAAACATTAAGTAAAGTGAGTTCTCTTTTAAGCATGCTATCTTGGGATTTTGGTTGCAACTATTACCAGTAGAATTAAACAATCACTGGTTTTTTCTTCACTTGTTGTTCTTTTACAGACTTGTGCAATAAACAGAATTATTAAAGGAGGTGCTAATTTTCTACTTCAATCACTTCCATATCCTGAGTGACTTTGAATTCAAAAAAATTATCTTCAAGCACAAGATTGTAGTGCATTGACTCCAGTTCGATTGTCCGGTAATTACCCTCATGATCCATCAGTACTATTATCTGCAAATTATATGTTACCGGATGCACCGCTAACTGGATAAATGATAAATTTGCAGCAGCTTTTTTTGGTTCCAGTTCAACAATTAAAGCATCCGGACTAGTAAGCAAAACCTGACTGATTAACCGCCTGTTAAAATCTGCCTGTAAGTCTCCTACACCAAGTAAAAAAGAAAGTGCCGTTCCATCAGTGAGCTTTTCCAGTTTTTGTATAGTCACATTTTCTAACAAAGAATCAAAGAGCCACAAAGTTTGACCATTTGTAACCAACAATTGCTCTTCAGGAACTTCATAAAGCCAACGCATTTTGCCTGGACGTTTGTAAGAAACCAGGCCCTCTGCTCTTCTGACAGTCTCAGTATTGTTTCGATAACTGGTTTGGACAAAATGTCCAGAAAAACTTTGAATACTCTGATATTGTACCTGAATCATTTGAATCAGATCTGTTTCTTTGGAAACAGATTGTCCTGAAGAGCCAAACAATAATATGGAGATAAATAAAAACGTAAAATATTTCATACAAAAAACTTGCTAAATACCTCAGATTTCTAGTGCGTTACGTAATGCTTGAACCCGTTTCGCCAAATGAGCTCAAGTATTGAAGATATTTTGCAGATTGAGGTTGTTTTTATTCAAGCCATAAAGCCCAAAGAGCCAAATCAAAAGTGGAGGCATCCACAAAACATAAGGCTGAAAGTTCATGTTCATCGTCATTTCTTTTGCGCCCATCCATAAAATGTAGTAACTCACCACCAGAATCAGGCCCCGTAAATAAGCACCAGAACGCCCCTGACGTATATTGATCAGACCCAATGGAACCATTGCCACCGAAAAAGCCACACAAGCCCACGGAGTGGTGAGTCTTAAGAATAATTCCATTTTTGACGAGCGGCTTGAGTTCTGCAGTAGTGCCTTAGTGGGAACACCCCAGATATGCCCACCTTTAGTAGACGGAACAATCTGAGGCGGACGGAAAATATAGTGGAACTGCTCAAATGCAATCGTACGGTAATTTTCAGCAGGTCCTTGCAAATGAATTAGTCCATCTTCCAGGTTTAAAAGCAAATCACGCTCTCCTTCCCGAATTTCAATTCGTCCACGATCTGCAAGTGTTACCATTGAGTCCTGAGTTAGTTTCAGGTCGGTAATAAAAACACCGCTCAAATCATCATTTTTATCCTTGTCCTGTACGTACAAAACCTTTCCCGGAAAATCATAATTCAAGACTAATGGTTGAACGGTTTTCGCAGTTTGTGTTTTCAACACCTTGAGTTTTTCCTGCTCAAAAGCGGCATAACCGGCAGGTTGAAGCCAAAGAGTAATGATTAAAGTAATTCCTGTTGCAACAATTCCAAACAAAAAAAACGGCCGCCCAATCTGCCAATGACTGATTCCCATCGAATTCATTGCAGAAATTTCATTGTCCGTTGAGAGACGGACCATCAACACCACGCATGAAATCACAATAGACAAGGGCAAAGTCACAGATAAAAATTGCGGCAGGCGGTAAAGCAGCATCAATCCGACACTAAAAACACTTACCCCTCGTTCCACAATCAAGTTAATCAGACGATAAACTGTTTCCATTGAAAGGATAAAAGTCAATATTCCAAGTGCCAGCAGAAACGGAACAATCAATTGTATAAATATTGAACGAAAAAGCAGCATAAAATATTTCAAAGTTGATTCTTGATTTGCCAACCCACCCGCATTGCATTCAATCCATCTTCAGCAGTAACTTTGGGATTTTTCCCTTCGCGAACTGCCAACAAAAAACTTTCAATCTCTGTTAACAGTGCATCACCTTTTTCCAACTGGAAAGTCTCCGGACGTAGAGTCTCTGGGTCAACAGCAGTTCCGGATTCTACATGTAGCTTACGTGCCTGACCCGTTCCATAATCGAGAGATAGATACAGTCCTGACTGAAATATTCTCATTTTTCGTTCAGCTTTGTCGGATACTCGACTGGCCGTTAAATCCGCAATACAGCCAGAAGGGAAGCGCAGGCGTGCATTAGCCAAATCTACAGTGGAAGTAATGATATTTACTCCAGTACCTTCAACAGATTCCGGATATTCACCAACTACTGCTAAAACCAAATCAATGTCATGAATCATTAAATCTAGAATAACATCCACATCAGTTCCACGTTTCGGAAAAGGGGCAATGCGGATGTTTTCAATAAATTTTGGCCGATCAATTAGCTCCTGAAATTCAGTAAAAACCGGATTGAAGCGTTCCAAATGACCTATCTGTAGGCGAAGATTTTTATCCCTTGAAAGGGATTCCAGTTCTTCTGCTTCTTCAATATTTGCCGCAAAGGGTTTTTCCAGCAAAACATGAACACCCTTTTCCATAAAGGTTTTGGCAGTTTCAAAATGATGCACAGTTGGTACAACGATGCTGACTGCATCAACCAAATCCAGTACTTCATGAAAATCATTAAAAAACCGAACTCCAATTTCATCCGCAACTTCTTGTCCCTGAACAGAATCAACATCAACTACACCAACAAGTTCTGATTCAGCAAGTGCAGCATATTTTTGTGCATGAAAGCGGCCCAGATAACCTACACCAATTACTGCTGTTTTTAACATTTTATCTTTTGTTAAAGATTTTCTTTATAATTGACGAAGAATTTGTAATCAACTCACTCCACCAATTTATCTAATTCATGGATCTGCAGTTTCAAGGCTTCCAGAGTTTTTTCGGTAGACGCAACTTTTTCCCGCAATTCAATAATAACTTTTTCTGGAGCTTTGTCGAGAAATCCGGCATTTTTGAGTTTTTTAAGACTTTTTTCTACAAAACCTGATTCAGTCTTGAGTTTCTTTTGTAGGCTTTCGATTTCTTTTCCCCAATCAACCGCAGTAGCTTCGATGCTTGCAAAGGTTTCATTAAAATATCCACCAAAGTTGTCCCGGGAAGAGTCCGGAGTTTTTTCATTTATTTCCAGTTCACTTAAACGTGCAAGCCGGATAATTAAATTTTGATGTGTCCGGAACAATTCAGCATTTTTTTCTGAATCAAGTTTTGCACCAATTTTTTTATCCAAGCCGATATTAGCTTTTTCACGCAATGTACGAATCTGAGATATTGCCTCACGAAGAAGTTCGATCCGATTGTGAGATTCCGAGAACGAATAAGACTGTTCTTGCGGCCACTCACTGACGGCCAGCATTTTTGGCTGTTTAAATTGCTCCCACAATGCTTCAGTGACAAACGGAACATAGGGATGCATTAGCTTCAACAAAGTCGAATAAGAATAGGCCAGTACTTGATTGTCTTCGTCGGTACGTTCCGGTTTTTTATCCATTTCCAAATACCAGTCACAAAATTCACCCCAGAAAAAACTCCGCAGTGAGTCAACAACATCGGATAAACGATGTGCTTCCAAGCCGGTTTGTGAGCGCCGGATCAAGTCATTCAATCCATGTAGAAGCCATTGTGCCAACTCGGAATGTACTTTTTGCGGAGGAGCGGTTGGTGTTCCAAGTGGAATTGTCAGCAAAATATAACGCCCTGCGTTCCATATTTTATTGGCAAAACGACGGCAGCTTTCCATTTTTTCCGGATAAAGCCGCAAATCCTGACCAGGTCCGGTACCTTGAATCAAGGCCAGCCTCAAGGCATCTGTTCCGTGCTCAGCAATACTTTCCAACGGGTCTACACAGGTTTCAGGAACTGATTTTGACATTTTCTTACCATCACGGGTTCGTACAAGCCCGTGAAGATAAACTGTCTTAAACGGCACATTCTGCAACATATAAGTCGTCATCAAAATCATCCGTGCCACCCAGAAAAACAATATATCATAACCTGTTTCCATGATGTTTGTTGGATGGAATTTCTGAAAATCTGGACTGCGCTCCAACAAATCTTCCAGAGACAAAGAGTAATTTTTTGCCAGTTCCGGATCAATCAAAGTGCTCCAGGTCCATAGTGCAGACGAAAACCAGGTATCCAGCGTGTCCGGATCTTGTTCCCAACCATCGAACTCTTCCGGCAGACGAATGCTGGCCAATATTTCTCCTTCTTTGTAATAAACCGGAATACGGTGTCCCCACCAAATTTGCCTTGAAATACACCAATCCTGTAAATTTTCTACCCAATAAAAATAAGTTGAATCAAAGCGATCCGGAACCAATTTAATATCACCAGAACGAACTACATCAATCAAAACCTCTTTGAGGCTTTGCTTTTTTCCATGCCAATCGACAGCCGATTTATTGACGTCTATAAACCATTGTTCGCGAATTTGCGGTTCAATTGCACCTCCACCGCGACTGTTGAATGATTTACTGTGCACGTATCCAGAATCTGTATTGATCAGCAGTCCTTTTTCACGAAGTTTTTCCATAATTTTGGGTCGTGCCTCGTCAATTCCCATTCCGGCAAATTCCTGTGCGATTGGAAGTAATTTACCATCAAAATCAATTATTGGTTCTTTGTCCAAACCGTGCCGCTCCGCAATACCAAAGTCAACATGATCGTGCCATGGAGTAATTGTCATCACTCCGGTTCCAAATTCCGGATCTACAGCTTCATCTTTGATGATGTTGGCAGTGATTTCCCCATTAATCCATTCACAATCAAATGTATCGCCGTGTTTGAACTGCGTATATCGTTTGTCATCAGGATGCATCACCACATATTTGTCGCCAAACTTGGTTTCCGGACGCACAGTACCAATTTGGAAAGGGCCGTATTGAAAGGTGAAAAATGGTGATTGCGTGTCTTTACGTTCTACTTCATCATCTGAAACATTGGTTTTGAGATTCGGATCCCAGTTTACAATACGTGGTCCACGATAAATCAATCCATTTTCGTACATCCGCACAAAAGTTTCATTTACACAGCGATTGAGCTGTGGATCCATCGTATATCGTTCACGGCTCCAGTCACAACTTGATCCAAGTGCTTTTACCTGATTGCGGATGGTACCCTGGGAGCTTTCCACATATTCTGCAATACGTCGCATAATTTCTTCACGTCCCAGTACTTCCCGTGGATCAGCAATGCCTTCCTCTTTTTTAATTTGCTGCAAAACCACATTTTCAGTGGCAATGGCTGCATGATCGGTTCCCGGTAGCCAAAGTGCTTCATGGCCCTGCATCCGGTGCCAGCGAATAAAAATATCTTCCAAAGCCAGCATCACTGCATGACCGACATGCAGTTGTCCTGTGGCATTTGGAGGCGGCATGGAAATGGTGAAAGCTGGTTTGTTGGAATGTGCATCGGCGCGAAACGCATCGCTGTTTTCCCATTGTTCTGCAATTTTGGATTCAAAAGCTTGGGGGTCGTAAGCTTTGGCTAATGAAGTCATTTACTAATTTTAATAAAACTGGGATGAAAATTGGGAAGCTACAACTGTTAAAACAACCGGGAGTACCTCGTTTTGAGTACAAATCAGCATCAACGTTCAGGCAATTTTTTTGGCAAGTCCACAGCACCTTTTGTATTTTTTACCACTGCCACAAGGACATGGTTCATTGCGTCCTACAGTGTATTGTGCACGGACAGGTTGTGGTTTTTTCTTTTTTGTTTCGGTTCCGTCCGGCATCTCGACTTCTCCATGTATGAATTCCACATCCTTCAGTAACGGTGCTGGTTCAGGTCCTGCAATGGGGCGGGCAATTGTTAATTTGAAAAAAGTGCTGATGGCTTCATTATCAATTCTATTCATCAAATTAGAAAACATTTCAAAAGCCTGTTTTCTGTATTCGTCCAGTGGTTTCTTCTGAGCATAACCAACGAGGCCGATTCCTTCCCGCAAAATATCCATTGAAAGCAGGTGATCTTTCCAAAGATTATCGTTAACTTTTAACAAAATTTGTCTCTCCAGGTCAAGGATCATTTGGCCCAATATTTCTTTGCGATCTTCAGTAGAAACATCCGGCTCAAAATTAAGTTCTGCAACATTACGGAAGAACTCAATTTTTTCTTTGTACATATCTTCAATCCAGACATAAAATTTTTCTGAATATTCATCCGGATTTAGTTCATCTTCAAACCATTTTTCGTTTGGAACCTTTGAAAAGACGCCTTCAAAAGCACGGTTGAATCCCTGAACATCCCATTGATCTACATATTTATCCTGACAATTCTGCTCCATCAGTTCGTCTACCACACCATCGCACATTTCCAAAATCAAATTTTGCACCTCTTCTCCAAGAATTTCTCTGCGCCTGCCATAGATGATGGATCTTTGCTTTTCCATCACATCATCATATTCAAGAACGTGCTTCCGGATATCAAAGTGATAACCTTCCACCTTCTTCTGTGCATTCCCAATAGCCTTGGTGATGAATACATGCTCAATCGGTTCATCCTCTTCAATGTTAAGCTTATCCATCAAGTTTGAAATACGTTCTCCACCAAATATCCTCAGCAAGTCATCTTCAAGTGAGAGCAAGAACTGAGATGCACCTGGATCTCCCTGCCGTCCGGAACGTCCCCGGAACTGGTTGTCGATTCGGCGACTGTCATGCCTTCCTGTACCTAAAACAAACACACCACCTACTTCAAGAGTTTCAGGTGAAGGTTTTATGTCTGTACCACGACCAGCCATGTTGGTGGCAATAGTCACTGCCCCAAATTGGCCTGCATTTGAGATTATTTCCGCTTCCCTTTCATGTTGTTTTGCATTAAGAACTTCGTGTTCAATACCTGCTTTCTTGAGCAATTTACTGATGGCCTCAGACACCTCGATGGAAACTGTACCCACTAAAACCGGCTGCCCCTTTTCGTTAAGTACTTTGATACGATCAACAGTTGCACGATATTTTGCATCAACCGTTTTGAAAACTACATCTGAAAGATCCTTTCGAATCAACGGTTTATTTGTGGGAACTACAACAACTCCCAGGTTGTAAATTTTCTTAAATTCATTTTTTTCTGTTTCCGCAGTTCCGGTCATTCCAGAAAGTTTTTCGTACAACCGGAAATAATTTTGGAAAGTTATCGTCGCCAGTGTCTGGTTTTCACGCTCAACATTGACACCCTCTTTTGCTTCCAGGGCCTGGTGCAGTCCGTCGCTAAAGCGCCGTCCTGGCATCAGTCGCCCGGTAAACTCATCAACAATGATTACCTGACCTTCCTGAACAACATAATCTACATCATTTTTAAACAGGTAGTGTGCTTTAAGTGCCTGGTTAATATGGTGTAAAATTTCCATGTTTTCATAATCAAACAGACTTGTATCTTTAACCAACTGATCCCTGAGACGCCCTTCAATTTTTACAGAACCCTGGTCTGTCAGGCTGATACTGCGAGCCCTCTCATCAAGCCCATAATCTCCATCACGTACAATATCGTGGTCTTCCAGTTCTTCCAGATTTTCCGAAATATTGTGCATTTGATCCTGAGGGAGTTTGCCCACCTCCTCCTTACGGATTTCACGACTGAGTCCGTATACAAACTTATTTATTTGATGATATTTATCTATGTTATCTTCAGTTGGTCCACTGATAATCAACGGAGTCCGTGCTTCGTCTATCAGTATACTGTCAACCTCATCTACGACTGCAAAGTTAAATTCTCGCTGAACATAATCCTCCAGGGAAAACTTCATGTTGTCGCGTAAATAATCAAAACCGAACTCGTTGTTTGTACCGTATGTAATATCTGCTTCATATGCAGCGCGACGTTCTTCATCATAAATTCCATGCTGAATCAAGCCGACAGACAAACCAAGAAACTCAAAAATTGCTCCCATCCATTTGCTATCACGTTTCGCTAGATAATCATTAGGCGTGATGATGTGTACACCTTTTCCAGTAAGTGCATTGAGATAAACAGGACAGGTTGAAGACAAAGTTTTTCCTTCACCGGTTGCCATTTCAGCTATGTTTCCATGATGCAGCGCCAAACCCCCCTGTAACTGAACGTCGTAATGGCGTTCCCCAATAACACGTAGTGAGGCTTCCCGAACGAGTGCAAAAGCTTCTGGAGCCAGCTCATCCAGAGCTACTCCTTTTTCAAGTCGTGTTTGAAATGCTGTAGTTTTTTTTGGAAATTCTTCATCTGCCAAGGCCTGAATTTCCGGTTCAAGCGCATTTATTTTGTCCACCACTTTCCGGTAGCCCTTCAGTGTTTTTGCGTTTTCATCACCAAAAATATTTTTAACTTTTTTCCACATAGATTCCTTTTGCCACATTTGGCATTGTGAGAACTGAAGACGGAGTTTGTTTGGTTATGTAATAAAAAGTGATAAATTTATGAAAAATAATTCTCTCATTTGAAAACGCAGTCTAACTAAAATCCAATCATGTAAGTTTAGCAAAACCTAAGTGCAGGGTCAAGAACTACAAAGTTTTGGCAACACTGTAAATTCCTGAACAATAACTTGCAATTCTGAGGGTTTAGCTTATCTTCAAGATAGATTCAATCTCTATAGAGAGCCCAGAGGAATGAGATTTTTTATTCTGTATCTGATGTTGATACTAACTTTGTCAGGAGGATGTTATCCGGAATCACTGAACTATCGCCCTGGATGGGGAACACAGTGGATTGATGGTACTTTAATGGAAGAAAACGGAAATGACCTAAAATCCAAAGGATTCGTCGTTGTTCTTGAATATTATTCGCAATTTATTCAATTTGAAAACGAATCCCCTCTTTATGTACCAAAGGCAAGGCTTGTTTTTCCAGAAGAGGATGGACGTTTTCGAATACACTTTGATCTCGAAGCTTCAGCGATTGAATTAGTTTTTATCGCATCCGGTTACACTATGGATCGTTTTCGTTTTAGAAGACAAATTGGAATTGGCAAACTGCACTTTGATGCAAAATTGTCACAAAGTGAAATGTGGAGGAATCAATTTCTTCTGCAAACTGGCCCATTTTTGGACAATTTCATTCTTGAACAGCGTTATCAGATGCCAGATTCTCAACAACTATTTATCGGAGAATGGTTAGATAATGAGCGCAGGAAATATTCGGGAGGCAACTGAACTTCAAAAAATTAATCACTCAAAAAATGTTCTGATTTTTTCACTATCGTGGAAAGCATAGAAAACATCACTCAGCGCAGCTGTTTTACCCACCTCAACGTGACCCTCCGAGTCCAGACTAATCAGCCCATATAAATAATTGAAGTCGTCACTTTCATGCATTGTTCTGGTAACTGCCTCATTCAGCAACATTCCATCCCCAACCCTGATTACTACCTTTGCAGCAGCGGCTTGCTGGGTAATTTGTTCACCAATTCCTGTACAGGAAACACCTGCTTTTGTGGAAGCATATGTTCCGGCTACTGTTGGACTGTCACTGACACGTCCAGGAATTTCACAACCGATTCCGCCAGTTGATGTTCCAGCAAAAATATGTCCATCTTTGTCAAGCGCCACGGCTCCTACTGTTCCGTGAATTCCGGCACAATTACTTTTGTATTCGTGCAGGCGAAACTCAGTTTCCGGATTGTATTCGGGAATGCCTTTTGTTCGACAGAATTCAGTTGCCTGTGCAGAACTTAAAATAGAATGTTTTTCTTCGGACAACAATGCTGCTGCTTCAATTGGATTCCGGATATTTTGAACATTGATCACGCCAGAAAACCGATTATTAGTGCCGTCCATTAAGGCTGCGCTCATGCGTATCTGACCGTCTGCCTGAAGCTTGGATCCCGTTCCAGCGTTGTAAACAGGATCATCCTCCAGCGTCCGGACAGCATGCCGAACGGCATCTTCTGCCGAGCGTTTTTGAAGTACTTCAAATGTCTCTTCCCATATTTTACAAAGGGAATCATGCATTTTCTGAGCTTCAGTCGTTTCCCCTTCCAGACTTCCTGCTCCACCATGAATGACTAATTGCTCCATGTTTTTAAGTATTACGTCCAACCATCACAAACGCAGACCAATAAAATGGAGCACTCCACTGAACATCCTCCAGCATTTCCAGACGCGCTTCACGCATTGCTTCCCGGGCAGTCATCCCAGCAAGGAGTTTGTCATAGAATTTGGTCATCAATAATTGCGTTCCGGCATCGCTGACTTCCCAGAATGAATTGATCACGTTTTTTACTCCGGCTTCCTGAAAAGAGCGGCGTAAACCATAGACACCTTCGCCTTCGTGAATCTCTCCCAAACCAGTTTCGCATGCGGAAAGAACAACCAATTGGGTTCCGGCTAAATCCAAACTCAAAACTTCCATAGCTGTTAAAACTCCATCGTTGTCGGTGTCAATTTCCCCAAGCATGGAAGCATTCGCGTTCAAACCGGCAAAAGCAAGTCCTGCGCGCAGCAACGGATTATCCGCAGGCGGCGGAACGCTGCTCGAGCCCCGACTTAAACCCTGCAGGCGTTTTTTTAATTTTTGGTCTTCTTTGAGAAAAAATCCATGAGTTGCAATGTGTAGAACTTCTGGAGGTACAGACATTTTCCGGAGAAGTTTTTCTTCTGCAACTCTTTGTGAAAAGATGGCGGTGTTCCGATCCTTTGTGTCTGAAACTTCCTTGATGACTTCTCCTTCTTTTTCTGCTCCGGGCAGCGGGTCAAAATTCAGCCCGCGCAATCCGGAGCCCATGCGAGCACCTCGTACAACACTTCGGGATCGTTTGTGACTTACTTCTCGAGCTGCTGGAGTTTTAAGGATTTTATCAGAATCATAGTCCGGCCCCGCAATAATCATCAAATCACCTTTTGCGGCAAGCAATGGATCGAGAGCCAAATCTCTTGCGGAACTTATGATGCGTAAATCAAAATTTTCCAGCAAATAACTGTCATCAGAATCTGTTAAAACATCAAAAGGTAAAACATTTAAGAGACTGTCTGGCGAAATAAAAATCGATGTTGCTTCTCCCAATGATTCTGTGAGTGGTTGCCAAAGAATCTCCCAAAGATCATAGGCAACGCTTTTAATGTCCTCATCTTCTGCACCCTCATCCTGAACAATTTCTCGCAATTCCATGACAATATCACTGATCAATTTTAAATCTTCGTATTCAACAAAACTGAACTCTCCTGCATTTACTACAACTGCTAATATACGCAATGAATCATCCTCGCCGCGAAAACTCATAAAATCAACCATTGCATTTTCTCCCATTCCCTCAACTACTTCGTCAACTGTAACTTGCTTTGTGGACTGCCGGAAACGCACACTTTGCTCTCCAAGTTTTAGTTGAAGCATGTTAACTTTTTCCTCCAAATCAAAAATGATTTTTGGAAACTCCTTCCGGTTTTCATCAGTTGGTCCGGACAATGTTAGTCCTGCTAATGTTTTACGGGTTTGAGTCAAGTCTTCTGTTATTGCCTGCAATTCAGGTGAACCAGACAACATTATGACTTGTTGAGTTTCACTGGTAATTTTAAGTAAAATACCTTTACGCCGCAAACTCACTTCAAAAAGATCGCGCGCGGTACGTTCGTCATCCAAGCTCAATAGCATCCGAATCAAAGCATTTTGTTCCGGTCGGTGCAAACTGATGTAAGATTGGCGTGTATTGTCTCCCGCAACCCAAAGCACCCGATCCAAAAATGCATTTCTGCGTTCAAAGCCTGTCATAAACAATTTGTATGCTTCTTCCGTTTTACCCATAATTTTGAGCAAATCTGCCAGGTTATTCAGAGTTTCAAAAGTATAAGGATGATTTTCTCCCAAAACTTCTTCTTCCAGCTTTAGCGTTTCCTGAAACATTTTAAGTGCCTCGTCCAACTTTTCCTGCACCACAAAAAGCTCACCCATATCATTCATACTGCGTAAAGTGTCGGCATGACGTTTACCAAAAACCTTGGTTCTTCCCGCCAAAGCCGCCATTAAATGTTTTTCCGCAGCTTCCAAATTTCCAAGTGATTTTTGAACACGCCCCAGATTATTAAGGGCTTTCAAAGTATTTTGATGTTCTGCACCAAGTAATTTGCCCCATTGAGAGTGAACTTTGGTGAAGATTGGTTGGGCTTCGTTGTAACGTTCATCCCGTAAATAAAGATAAGCAAGGTTGTTTTGATTTGCAATGGTGTTTGTGTGATTTTCGCCAAATACTTCTGTGTTGAGTTGAATTACTTTTTTATAATTCAATTCTGAACGCATAAAGTCACCTTGAGATTCATTAAGAAAAGCAAGGTTGTTCAGCAAAGCCAATGAGGTTGGATGTTTCTCTCCCTGAATTTTTCCGGAAATTGCAAAGGCTTTTTTGAAAAGTGGTTCTGCTTCATCATACAAACCCTGATTTTCCAACAATAAGGCAAGGTTGTTCATTACAGAAACTGTCTGTGGTGTTTCTTCACCAAGTGCAGCAATCATCACTTTTAAAGATTGTCTAAAAAGTTTTTCTGCTTTTTGATAATCACCCAGGCGACGCCGAACGCTAGCCAAATTATTCAGGTCTCCGGCTGTATTTGGATGCGACTCTCCAAGCAATGCTAAGTCGACCTCGTAAACCTGCTGATGTAAAAGCAGTGCCTTTTTTAGCTTGCCCGTATCTTCATATAACTGGGCAAGATGACTCCTGGCCTGTATAACAAGAGAATCTTCCTCACCATATTCTGCAACTGCACCCTGCATACTCTCTAAAAACAATTTTTCGGCCAGAGAAAATTTTCCTTGCTGACGATAAATTTCAGCAAGATTTTCCTTGCTCGCTAAAATCAGAAAACTCGTTTTATTCATAACCTCTAGCATTAAAGGCAATGCTGTTTCAAACAATTCCTGAGCAGGTTTTAATTTCCCCTGTGTCAGGTACAGCTGTGCTAAGTCAGCCATTGAAGATAGAGTTTCCGGAGAATTTTCGCCCAAGACCTTTTTGTAAGCTTTCAGTGCTTCACTAAGCATTCCTTCTGCTTCCCCGATACGTCCCAATTCCTGTAAATTCAGACCAAGAGCTCTTAATCTGGCAGCACGTTGTGGATCATCTTCAGTGGTAAGCCTAAGAGCTTCCTGTAAAACCGGTTCTGACATTTCCGGATCAATTGATTTGAGAAATCCACCATAGTTGTCCAGAACGGAAAGTGTAGTCGCATCACTTTCACCAAAAGCAGAAACTGAAGTTTCAAGAGCTACCTGGTAAATCTGATTCGCCTCTTCAAGTTGATCTAATTCTCCATGGATTTGCGCCTGTAACAACATGCTGGAAATGGTTTTTAATGCACCTGAACCAAAAGCTACTTCTGCCAGTGAAACTGATTCCTGTGCTGAATTCAAGGCTCCTTCAAGATTACCTTCCTGATAAAGCTGTTGAATTTCTGACTGACGTAAATTCCATAACTCTGCCGCCTTTTCCGGAGTAGTTTGAGAAAAGGAAGTATTATTCAGTGGAAGTATCTGAAGCAAAGTTAAGATCAATCCTAAAAAACCGAATTTAAAAATTGAATTACTCTTTCGCATGGGGACCTCTTAAGTTAATTGTATAGCCAATAATACAGTATTCACATCAATTTTGCCAACAATCTAAAATCTACCTGATTGAGCAGTACAACATCGTTAACATATTTTAACCTCATTAGTAAAGCTGTTCTAAATCTTCAGCTACTAAATAAACGGCGTATGTAAAAACTGCTGGTTAATTTTTTTAAGAAATTAACCGCTGAAACGTGATTGGGCAACTTCCAATTTATGTGAGGAAGTCTCCCACTGGCTAACATTTGTAGAAAGTTGAGCACTCAATTTTTCTTTTTCGGTTTGTAAATTCTGTATTTCCTCAGGCGATGCTTGCTGATAAAAATTTTCAACTCCAAATTTTGCCTCAATTGCAGAAATTTTTTGTTCCCCTTCTTCAATCAGTGTTTCAAAACGTGTAGACTGTTTTTTTAATTTTGAAATTTCACTCTGCAGTTTTTTTCGTTCCTCATAGCTCAATTCCTGAGTTGAAGGTGTCACTTTTGTTTCCCGGTGTGTTGTAGAAAGAGGCTGATCTCGGCTTAGATAGTCATCACCATATTTTTCAAGGTATTCCTGATAGCTCCCGTAAAAGTCGCGGACACCATGTGGAGTTAATTCCAGGATATGAGTTGCTACTTTGGAAACAAAATGCCGATAGTGACTTACCACCAAAACAGTACCTTCAAATACTTTCAAAGCATCACCAAGTGCCGCAACACCTTCCAGATCCATATGATTTGTAGGTTCATCGAGGATTAAGACATTCCTTTTTTCCAGCATTATTCTTGCAAATAGCAAACGGGCAGATTCTCCTCCACTCAATGCAGTAACCTGTTTTAGCGCTTCATCTCCGGACAGTAAAACTCGACCTAACAACCCACGGATGGCTCCAATCGGTTCGTGTGGTGCAGTTGCATAAAGCCAGTCGTAAGCACTTATTTTTCCACGTAAATGTTCATGATGATCTTGGGCAAAATAAGAGGTATGAGTCTCATACCCCCACTCGAAAGTACCTTCGTCTGCATAAAGCTGAGCAAGAATAATCTTCAGTAAAGTTGATTTTCCAATACCGTTTGGACCAATGATAGCGACTTTTTCACCCCGTTGAATTTCAAAAGATACATTTTTCAGAACCTCAGTTTTCCCAAACTTTTTGCTCACATCTTTTACAGTCAGCACAGTTTTTCCTGAGGGTCGAAACTGCTCAAAGCTCAGGTCTGGAGATATCCGGGAGGAGCGCTTTACCTCCAGCACCTCCATTTTATCGAGTTGTTTGACACGTGACTGGGCTTGCCGAGCTTTGGTAGCTTTTGCACGAAAACGATCTACAAAGCCTTGTAGTTCAGCAGTTTTACGCTCATAGTTTTCGATTTCTTTACGTTTCTGAGTTTCAGCCAGGATTTTTGCTTCAAGGAACTGTTCGTAATTTCCCGTGTAAAGTCGTAATTCTTCGTAATCTATATCTATAATGTGACTGGCAACTACGTTGAGAAAATTTCTGTCATGTGAAATAAAAATCAGGGTTCCTTCGAACTGTGTACACAAATAGTTTTCCAGCCAGCGGATTGAAACAATGTCCAGATGGTTGGTTGGTTCGTCAAGCAGCAGCACGTCGGGTTGCTGAAAAAGCAGTTGAGCTAAAAGTACACGCAATTTGAAGCCGCCGGAAAGTGCACTCATAGGACCAGTTTGAAATCCTGTACCAATTCCCAATCCAGATAACAACTCTGCAGCAAAAGGTTCAGCTACATAACCGTCTGCATCAGCAATAATCTCTTCCAGTTGGCCCAGCCTGTGACCGGATTGACTATCTAGATTTTCAGACTCAAGAATTTCTTCTTTTTCTCTAAGAGCTTCGCATAAAGCGGGCTTTCCGAGGAGCACTACGTCAATAACTTTAATATTTTCATACTGAAAATGATCCTGCCTGAGAACTCCAAGTTTCAAGTCACGCTGTACAAATATTGTTCCGGAATTGGGTTTTTCTTCTCCAGCAATCAGCCGCAACAGCGTGGACTTTCCAGAACCATTTGCACCAACAAGACCATAGCTTTTACCTGGATTAAAGGTGACTGATGATTTTTCAAAGAGCGTTTTTTTGCCATAATTCATGGCTAAGTCAGCAATACTGATCATTATTAATTAATTATCTTAAAATTGGAAATTACTTTAAAAGTTAGATTACTACCCTTGTTGCTTTCTGTATAACAAAGAAGAATCAGCAATATTTCGTCTTAATGTCAGAATGATTCTCAAATTATAAGCTTAGAAAAAAACTTGTTGAATCTCAACGCAATTCTAATTTAAAGTCTTTATAATACTACTAAAATTAATATCTAAAATTAATATTTCCCTGTTTCTGGCACTCAGTGGTTGCCCGGCGTAAGATTTTACGTTATGTTGTGTTGTGTCCAAATTTCTAATCGGTTTAAACTCTTTTAGTCTCATGCACCGTAATGCTACCTTCAGGGAATTCAGTGAACATTTTGATTCGCTACTTCCAGATCAGGATTCACTTCTTATTCAGTTGTGCGAGCATCTTTTCAACTCAGGATTTGTCTTTGTAGATGCTTCTGTGAATGAGCTTGAAGCAGGAGGATGGGTCATTCGTGACTTTTTTGATCAGGAAGCTGACATACTTATTACACTCGTTCCAAGAGAGCGATATGTGGGTTTCATTGATTATGTTAAACAATTTAATTGGCCTGCAGAAATTCTCCAAAAAAAACTTTCTCAACGAATTCAGAAATCATTTGATCAACTGGCTAAAGGGAAACACCATCATTTCAATATTCGTTACAACATTTCGTATGGACTCCGTGAGCAAAAAAAACACCCCTTGTATGATTTTCTTTTGCACATCGAGACGTATTATAGTCTGGTTTTAGGTGGAGAGACACTGGAACAGGAAGGCAAGGAAGAGGAACCGGATTTTTCAAAAACCAACTTCAAGATTGAAGACTTGAAACAGTTAAGAAGCCAGGTCCGGGAACGATTTGAAGGACGTGCACTGGTCAAAAATTTTCTGATGCACATTGCAAAAAAACGCGGTGTTTCAGTCGAAAGTTTAAATCCTGTAATAAAACAGGAGAGAAAAAACTCTGCAATAAAATTTTTGCGACCTTCACAACTAAATCCAACTGCTGAAAAACGAACCGCCCCAGATGTTGCAGAAATTCTTATTGCGGAAGGAAAAAATGATATTGTTGGCAAATTGGACATCAGTTCAAAACTGACTGAAAATCAGAATGAACTTTCAGAGCCTGACTTGGAAACGGATATAGCAAAAACTGCAGAAGTCTTGATAGAGTCAAAAAAAGCAGAAGAGGAAATTATTGAGGAAGAAACTGTGGCATCTCAAACTATTGAAGATCCCGAAGTTGAGGTTGGAGAAACTGATGCTTTAAAAAAAAGAATTAGTAAAAAGTCCGAATCAGAAGTTAAAACTTATCATTCAACTGTTCCCGTAACAGATCTGCAGAGTGACATGATAGATGAGGATGAAGAGATTGAAGAAGATGACAGTGGCTTGCGTCAATTCGATTCTGAAGAAACTGATGTGGTCTTTGGTGGAGAAGAAATAACTCCTTCTGCTGTAGAAACATTTATTCGGCAGTATCCTGACAGCACCCTAAGATTTTTTTTTCGTCGTAATTTAGATGGGAGGCCTCTATCTGCAGAAATTGAGGCTATTTATTACAGCTGGGAAAAACGTGGAATGTCACGGGGACTTCTGAAAAAATTCCTGCTGAAATTGATGGAATGGCAGGAAGTTCCGGATTTGCCGATTCTTGATCTACTTCAGAGCCTAAGAGAACGCATATATGATGCCTCACGATAAGTAGAGACCTAGCCTCTTTACAATTATTTTATTTTCTCAATTCTTCACTTAATTTTGAAAAATGTTCCAAGCTTCCCGGATTAGCAAGTGCAGATGTATTTTCAATATCTTCGCCTTTGATTGTTAGCAGTGCAGCCTTTTCCACCTTTTTTCCACTGATAGTTCTTGGCACATCCGGAATCGCTAAAATCCGTGCCGGAACATGACGCGGTGTAGTGTCACTACGAATAACGGTTTTTATTTTTGCAACTAAATTTTCATCCAACCTGATACCGTCACGTAATACCACAAAAAGCACAATCCTCACATCACTTTCCCAAGGTTGGGCAACAACTAAACTGTCCTCGACCTCCTGCATTTCTTCAACAGGACGATATATTTCAGCAGTACCAATTCTAACTCCACCGGGGTTAAGAACTGTATCACTTCTGCCATATACAATTATGCCTCCGCGTTCAGTAATTTCAATAAAATCTCCATGTGTCCAAACACCCGGGAATTTTTCAAAATATGCTTTATGATACTTTTTACCCTCAGCATCATTCCAGAAATAAATCGGCATAGACGGGAAAGGGTCAGCACAAACTAATTCTCCTTTTTCACAAACCACTGACTCACCGTCTGAATTGTATGCAAGTGTATTCATACCCAAACTTTTGCACTGTAGTTCCTCAGAATAAACAGGAAGATTTGGGTTACCTCCCATAAAACATCCGGCAATATCAGTGCCACCCGCAACTGACATTAGTGGGACATAAGCAACTTCCGCATAAACCCATGAAAACAAATCTGCCGGAAGTGGAGAACCTGTTGATAAAATTGCTCGTAATGATTCCAGTTGATGATTAAGTTTGGGTGAATATCGAGCTTTACTAACTGTACCAAGAAACTTTGGACTTGTTCCAAAATGTGTGATCTGCTGTTCGTCTATTAAGCGCCACATTCTCCCAATGTCCGGGAATCCTGGTGCCCCATCATATAAAATTAGAGTTGCTCCTGAAGCAAGACCACTTACCAGCCAATTCCACATCATCCATCCACAAGTAGTAAAAAAGAACATCCGGTCACCGGGATGCACATCTGCATGATAACGATGTTCGGTGAGATGCTTCAGCAAAGTACCTCCTGCTCCGTGAACGATAGATTTAGGCAAACCGGTAGTTCCTGAAGAGTAAAGTATGTAAAGAGGATGATCAAAAGGAAGTTGTGCAAAATTTACAGTACCTGCAGAAGAGTTAAGTAATTTGCCCCATGCCTGCTCATTACCTTGAAGTTTTATTGTTGTTTCTGTAAATGGTACTATAATCACAGATTCAATTGAAGGAATACGGCTAACGATTTCTCTGATTTTGAGAAGACAATCATGTTCTTTGCCGTTGTAGTGATATGCGTTGACAGTTATCAAAATTTTTGGTGAAATTTGTCCCAACCTATCGTTAATGCCGTTAATTCCAAAGTCCGGAGAGCAGGAAGACCAAATTGCTCCAAGACTCGCAGTTGCCAGCATTCCGATAACGGCTTCCGGACAATTTGGCATAACTGCTGCGACACGATCATTTTTTGAAACTCCGAGGGACTTCAGTCCGGAGGCGCATAGTGCCACTGCATTCCGTAGTTCTTTGAAACTAAGGGAGCTTGTTGATCCATTTTCACCAATAAAACAGAGTGCTTCATTTTCATCATTACCCTGTGCCAACAAATTTTCTGAAAAATTCAACCTTGCCCCCTCAAACCATCCGGAAGTTTCAGTACCAATTTTTTCACTAAATTTGGATTTGCTCATAACTTTGCTCCACGCCACTGAGGAGCGGACATCACAATCACGCCATACTTCTTCCCAGAATAGTTCCGGATAATCGATTGACCACTGGTGTAAAGTCGAATATTCGCAATCCGAAAGCTCGTACCGTTCCTGTACTTTCTTGCTGAAGCGTGTAAGCAGAGTTTTTTCCTGTTCTTCAGGACTTGGCTGCCAGAGAGCTGTGGGCATATTTCTCAGTTTGTTATTTAAATTTCAGATCAATAAGTTTTGCAGTTATGGTTCCGTCCCAATCTTCCGGAATAATTTCATCGATAGGGAAGCCAAACTCTTTTGACTGTCCGGGTTCCAAAGGTAAAGAATCACTGAAAGAATAATTATTAACGGGATAAAATTTATGAACCTTGGAAGATTTTCCATCTTCGCCTATGAAGTGAACATTCACTGTTGCAATCTTAATCGTGTTTTCTCCATTGTTTTGGATCACACCAAAAATAGCGGTTCCCAACTTGCCTTTAGATGTTCCAGCGCCTACCCTTACATTCTGAAGTCCTACTTTAGCCAATTCATTTTTTAATTCTTCAAGCTTAATTTGCTGAAAATACAAGGTGAGGACAGACAGAACAATTACAATAATTCCAAGAATAAACAGTTGTTTGTGGCGATTGAAAAACATTACTGAATGATCCTGTTAAATATTTCTACTGGGGGGATGAGACTCTTACTATAGAGAAATTATCTGGGAAATGTCCAACTTTTTGAGATTCTTTGAAAATATTAAAGAAGGATCAAGGTTGATTTATTCAATTAGTTTGTGCTTATTTTCTTTTTTAAATTGATTTAATTGAATTTTTTTAAAAAAAGTATTGAAGAAGACGCTTTCCATAGTTATAGTATGTTCACGGTATTCTCAAAGTCTCCACTAATCCGAGCTTCAGGAAGAGGTACAAGACATCTTTGGAGGAGAATCAGGTAGGAAAATTTATGAAGAGTTAATTTCAAAAAATCTGTGGCAAAAATATATTAGACAAATCGGAGGAGCGAATGGTAAAAGTTGACATTGTACGGGCTATCCAGTTGGGAACTCACTTACAGTTTGGCGAAGCAGAAAAATTGGTCAACGATATGTTGGACATGATCAAAGATAAATTAGAGAAAGGTGAGGATGTACTCATCACAGGTCTAGGAAAGTTTGAGTTGCGTAACAAAAAATCTCGACCTGGACGTGATCCAAAATCAAAAAGGGATTATGAGATTTCTGCTCGAAGGGTTGTAACATTTCATCCCTCTAAAGTCTGGCGTGACGAATTGAACCACAACAATTAATTCATTGCCCTCCATGCAATTTCAGGCAATCTGCTTTGATTTAGACGGCACATTGCTAGATAGCTTAGCCGACTTAGCACACTGTACAAATACAATACTTTCAAAAAGAGGATTCCCAGAACACCCCGTTGATGCATTTCGCTATTTTGTAGGAGATGGAGCGAAAAAGCTTATTACCCGCGCCCTTCCTGAAGAAGTCCGAAATGAACCTCTCATAGAAAAATGCAGACAGGATTTTGAGACAGCTTACCGTGAGTGCTGGGATGAACATACTCAGCCTTATGATGACATTCCTTTATTGTTGGATGAATTGGAATCCCGCAAACTTAAGCTGACAGTTTTGTCTAACAAACCTCACGAATTTACATTGCTTGCAGTCAAGCATCTTTTGCCAAATTGGGAATTTGAATTGATTTTAGGCCAACGGGAAGGCATCCCACGCAAGCCCGATCCTGCTGGAATGATTGATATTTGCGAGCAGTTGAAAATTCCAGCGAAGTCTTTTCTTTATTTGGGAGACACCGCAACCGATATGAAAACAGCCACGAGCGCCGGATGTTTTCCGGTGGGCGTGCTTTGGGGATTTCGACCGGAAAAAGAACTGAGAGAAAACGGTGCTCAAGCAATCATAAACGCACCTTTGGAATTACTTGATTTACTTGACTAAAACCTGTTACTTCAAAACTTCCTTAATCGTTTCCGCCACAAACTGTGCTACCATTTTCTTCCGGAAGCCCAAAGTCATATCCGTATTGTCCATCGGTTTTGCCAGTTTTGCCGCTACTTGAGCCGTATTTTCAATCCGTGTCAGGCTTCCTTCCGCAGTGAGTGAGCCACCCACCAAAAGTTTTTCCGCCTCAACAGCCCGCAGAGGACACGAAGCCACCGCACCCAAAGCAATACGGGCTTCCATACAATTTTCGGATGTGTCCAAACGCAATGCTACTGCCACGCCTAGTACCGGAAAATCAATTGCATCCCGCCGACTTAATTTGCGGTAATTCATTTTCCATCCTTCATGAAACGGTAGGCGAATGGATACCAGCAATTCATCCGGAGTTTTGTTGAGAAAATCCATTCCATCATTTTTGTAAAATTCTCCTGCCGGAACAATGCGTTTACCGTCAGGGTTCATCAAATGGAATTCCGCGTCCAAGGCGACCATCACAGGAGCGCAATCAGAGGACGAAACCGCCAAACATTTTGGACTGCTCCTCGCCACCCAGCAAATAGCACCGTTTTGCATCGGACTTTCCGGTTTTTTCAAACAAAATCCAAGTGCTTTGCGCCATGGAAATGTTTGGTTGTAATAATTACATCGTGTATCCAAGCACAAATTTCCACCAATGGTTCCCATATTCCGCAACTGCGGCGCAGAAACCAAAGATGCTGATTTTGCTAATGCCGGAAAATATTTGAGAATTTCCGGATGTTCCGCAACTTCACTCAAAGAAATTCCGGAACCAATCATTAATCCATTTCCGCAGTCATCCAAACTAATGCTGCGAAGTTCTGCTAATTTCCGCAAACCAATCAGTGTTTTCGGTGTGAATTGCCGCCGTTTCATGTTCGGAAACAAATCTGTTCCTCCGGAAACAAACATCGCCGAGTCACCGCACTCTGCTTTCAGTGCAACAGCCTCAGCAATACTGTTTGGAGCTTGATATTCAAATGGTGGTAAGCGCAACATAATTAATTACGACACGAATTAAGAAACAAATTATTTTCTGTCAAAGTGACTGAGAAGCATACAGAACCGTCAACTGTCAACTGTCATCGATTTCACTTTGATGGCTTCCGGAAATGTGATTTTTGGAAATTTCTTTGGGCCGACTCTTCCAATACACCCGGACCCTCCGGGCTTTCCGGATTTTAGCTCTTTTAAACCTTGATAAATTTTTTCAGGAGTAATCGGTACTTCATCGACACGCACACCGACCGCATTGTAAATCGCATTGGCTATGGAGGGCATGATCGGCAGTAATGGCCCTTGGCCGGCTTCTTTGGCACCGTATGGCCCTTCCGGATCATGCGTTTCTACTAAAAATGTTTCGATTTCCGGCATATCGAGTGTGGTCAAACTTTTGTAATCCAACATCGACGGAGTTTTGTGCAAACCTCCGGGGTTGTCTTTTCCGGTGCGATAAATTTGTTCTTCCATCATGCCCT
>CABXOR010000016.1 GCA_902513935.1 uncultured SAR324 cluster bacterium | reverse complement strand
TACACGTGCCCAACAGGAACTTACTTTTTCGATGGCTAAATCTCGGAAACGTTTTGGTGAAATTATTCGTCAGGAGCCATCAAGATTCCTTCTCAATATCAACCCGGAACTATTGACAGTTCCAATTATTGGGGAAGCTTCTGAAAAAGTAAAAACAGAGCGGCGTCAGGAATCCCGTTCCGCTTTTTTTACAAAGTTTAAACAAATCGAAACAAGCTAGATTATATGAACTTTTTTGTGCGAAAAGCTTTGAGTTTTGTGATAATTATTTTTTGCATAATTTCCTTTTCAGGATTAGCACTTGCTCAAACTTTGATAGTTGTACTTGGAGATTCATTAACTGAAGGTTTTGGAGTTGCCAAAGATGAAGCCTATCCGCATTTACTGGAAAAAGAACTGCAGCGCAAAGGGTATTCTGTGAAAGTGATAAATGCCGGCATCAGCGGTTCTACAAGTGCAAGCGCACCTTCCCGTCTCCGCTGGTATATAAAGGCTCATCCTGAAATAGTTATTCTGGCACTTGGAGGAAATGACGGCTTACGCGGCTTGAGCGTAAAGCACATGAAGAAAAATTTAAGCAAAGCTATAGAGTTGGCACAGTCTGAGAGAATCCTAATTTTATTGGCAGGAATGCAAATTCCACAAAACTACGGTGCGGAATACACGGAATCTTTCCGGAATGTATTTCATGAATTAGCCAGGCAGTACCAATTGCAGATGATCCCCTTTCTGCTCAAAGAAGTAGGAGGGGTCCCCAGTTTGAATCAGGATGACGGCATCCACCCAAATCCTGAAGGCCATCAAGTCATATTCCGGACTGTACTGGAATATTTGGAACCGCTTTTGCCAATTAGGCAATAAAACGGTTTTTGAGGTCAAAAACTTTTTCTTCGGCACATGCTATGAAGTGCTGTCTGACTTTAATTTAGCTACTGTCAGCCAACCTTTTTCATGTTCTTGATCGCCAAAAGTATGTTCTTCTGATGCTTGAAATAGATCCTGTTGCTGGGTGCAAGAACATCTACCGCTTTCTTTCCCATTTCAAGAATTTTCAACACACCATGATTTCCCAAGTTCAGTAATTTACGCTGTTGATACGCATAATAAGAAACTTGGGCAAACTCTGCCAGCACAGTGATGTCTGTACGTTTAGGATTAGATAAGGAAGCTCTTTTTAAAGCTTTGTGGTAAGCAACAATCGCTTTGTTGAAAGTAGGTGTAAGCATTGGTCGGGATGAGAATTCTTTCATAACTATGCGTAGAGTAAGTAACCGCAATGCCTGCATATGAAATCTAGCTTCTATAAGATAAGGAAGAGGAAGCTTACTATCAATTTCCTGCAGCTTTGCTATGATCTTGAGGCCGATTGTCTGCAGCACCGGAATTCGTTTAATTACCTCAAGAGCAGCCAGGGTTTTACGGACGATAAGCATGTGTTTGTTCTCGCTGGACTCAGTACTTCCGGAGCCGGCAAATAAACTATTTACCCTTTGTTTTGAGGATAGATCATTCAACTCATCCAAATGCATAGTCATAGTAATGCTGTCGCGCGTGTCTAAATCAATAGAATCAGTATATTCCAATAATTTTAGTGTAATTTTGATTTCCTGGATAACAAGCGCCTCATTTTCATCAACTTCCCGCTCTTCATCTTCTTCCATTTTGATCAGGTCTTTAACTGAGATAACATCCAAATTTACATTCTTTAACTGTTTCGATTGAACCACAAGCAATCCTTTTTTATGTGTGCTTATGATTTTTTCTAAATATAAACGGTATGTTTGCCCGGCAATTTGCAGAGTCGCCGGTGTGATGTCTCCTAAATAAATAGTGAGAGCTGCCTGTATCATGAGGTTGCGGTAGAGCGACAAAGGGAAATCCCGTTTGTCCTGCATAACTGTTCTGACTAATTTTACCCTTGCTGCGCTTGAAGTGAGGTCACTGCTAATTTTTGAAACCAGTGAAGAAACTGCCTTACTTTTCATCTGAATTCCGATTATGCTTGCGTCAATATGTGTACCCTTATCAGCAGAATCTGCGGCAAGAATCGTTTTGCGCATCTTCATCATAAAAGAAAAGTTTCTTAACTTTTTTACTTCTTCAGTTGCCTGAATTACTTGCCGTTGAATTTTAACAAAATTGAGGCTTGGAATCGGTTTGATAGTACGAGACCCTCCCTTCCTGACTTTATTACTAACCCCACTTTTTCCCGGGGAAATAACACCCTTTCTTTTTATTAATTTTTCCTTTTCCATTACTAATAAAGTCTTATTACAATTCAGTTATTGTTATTAAAACATAGCTGTTTTAGGTTAATTGAAAAAAACCGAAAAGTTTCCGATGTTCTATTTGTAGCATATTTTAGGCAAAAACTAAAGTTTGGGCTGTTCATTAAAAAAACAGTGATAACAGATTTAATGAATCAACTGGACTATGTGTGCATTTGCCCCGGTGAGTCAATACTTTTTACGTGGGATCTAAGAGAATATCGCATGATTTATTCATTTTGCAGTGCTAAAAAAGATATGATAAAACCTTTGTTCTTAATATAAATAATACTCTGATGAGAACAATTATTATTTGACAAGTAAAGAATATGTTGTGGAAATTACAAAGGAAGCACTAGACCTTTCAATAAAGAGGGAGTATAATTTTCAGCCAGAGAGATCACTTCTGATTAATTGCTTTCCAGCAAAGAATATACAAAATATTTTTAGGTAATGCTCACATTGGAATTTCCGGAAAAACGGAATTTTAATGTACTATAATCCGAACCATCCGGGTTGATATTTCAAATACTACTGGCAATAATTTTCCTTTGACCAAAACTCAACAATATATATATTTAAGGCTTCCATGCCACAGACCTATTTTCCTGTAAATATGGGAGGTACGACTGAAGGACTGCTTGTTTTAAGTAATGGACGATTTTTCCGTGGAAAATTGAGGGGTGCCCCGGTTGAGGCTACAGGTGAAGTAATTTTCAACACGTCAATGACCGGTTATCAAGAAATTCTGACTGACCCGTCTTACAAAGGTCAAATAGTGACAATGACATATCCACAGATTGGCAACTATGGAATAAATCCGGATGACTTGGAGTCAAAAACAACGCATGCCTCAGCACTGATAGTACGTGAGCTAAGTCACATCAGCAGCAACTGGAGGGCTACTCAATCATTAGATGAGTGGTTGATAGAACACAGGATTCCCGTTTTGGATGGAGTAGACACCCGCTCTTTGGTGAAAGCTGTTCGTTCAAGTGGAGAGTGTTCCGGACTACTTGTTCCATCAGATTCACGACACACTCTGGATGAGCTTCGTGAAGAAGCGCTCGACCTGCCTTTGATGGCAGGTCAAAATCTGGCAAAACAAGTTTCGACCCGTGAATCATATTTTTGGCCGTCTGAAGCAGAGGGAAAACCGCTGACTGTTATTGCTTATGATTTTGGGATAAAGTACAATATTTTGCGAATAATGAACAGACTGGGAATGAGTGTGACAGTTGTACCCTGGAATACATCAGCAGAAGAGGTGCTTGAAATGAATCCTGAAGGAATTTTCCTGTCCAATGGTCCTGGAGATCCTGCTGCGGTCTCGGAAGCAATTGATTCTGTTAGAAATTTGCTCGGTAAGTTGCCAATTTTTGGAATCTGTCTCGGACATCAGATATTATCATTGGCCTTGGGTTGCAAGACTTATAAACTAGAATGCGGACATCATGGCGGGAATCACCCTGTGATGGATTTTGCAACCAATAAAATTGAAATCACCAGCCATAATCACGGTTTCTCTGTAGAGGAAAATTCCCTCCCAAAAGATGTCCGGGTAACGCACCGCAACCTGAATGATCAAACTGTAGAGGGTATTGAATCACTTGTTCACTCAGCTTATTCTGTACAATATCATCCGGAGGCAGCTCCTGGACCAAGAGATGCATCTTACCTGTTTGGCCGGTTTCTTGAAATGCTGTGAGGTTGACTATTAAATTCTAACTTCAAAAAGTAATTTGAAGTAAATGGAAAAATTATAAAATCATTAATTAGATTAAAAGCAAGTGAGGCTAGATGAGCGTAGGTAAAATGACAGGCCCTAAAAAGGCCGCAATTCTATTGCTTGCCCTTGGCGAAGATGCAGCGGCAGATGTGATGAAAAATTTGGAAGAAGCAGAAATCCAGCAGGTTGGTTATTATATGACCCGCTTTACAGACGTTTCTCCTGAAGAATTGGATATTGTTCTTGAGGAATTCTACAGAAATTCAGTTATGACTGATGAAGGTGTGAACATTAGCTCATCACCAGATTTTGTCAAAAATGCACTTACCAAAGCTCTGGGGGCAGACAGGGCAAAAGAACTAAGTGACAATCTTCGTGCGGGTGAAGAAGAGGCAGGTCTTGAAGCCCTACGCTATGCAGAACCCGTCATGATTTCAAATTATATCCGTGCCGAACACCCTCAAACGATAGCACTTATTCTTTCTTATTTAAAAGATGCCGATCAGGCTTCTGCCGTGCTGCGAGACATGCCTGAGAGTTTACAGGCTGATATATTGTATCGAATGGCGATTATTGAAAGTATTCCTCCGGGAGTAATTTCAGAAATGAATGAGGTTCTAACTGAAGAAATGCAAACAGCAGGTAGTATGGCAACAAGTGTGGGTGGTGTTGAACCGGTGGCAGAAATCTTAAACTCTGTGGACAAGGCAACAGAAACCAGAATTCTTGCCAGTATAGAAGAAACAAATCCTGATTTGGCTGAACAAATCCGGGAATTGATGTTCACCTTCGAAGATATGGCTCTCATTGATGCTAAGCAAATGCAGCTCGTTATGAAAGATGTTGATCAGGCTGACATGGTGCTCGCGCTCAAAACAGCAAGCGATGCTGTTAAAGAACTTATTTTCAGCAGCATGTCATCAAGAGCTGCTGAAATGGTGCGGGATGACCTGGAAAACCTTGGTCCGGCCAAAGTATCTGATGTGGAAGCTGCACAGCAAAAAATCATCAAAGTTGTCAAGAAACTTGAGGAAGCTGGAACGATTATCATTGCTGGTGCAGGTGGTGGAGACGTAGTTTGATTAAACTTTGATGCAAACTGCTGGATAGTTGTAGTGAAAAAATCATAATGCTGTGTTTTGCAAGTTAATTGGAATTAATTGTTTGTGGATTTTCAAGTTGTTTCCTACCTTATAATCATGAGGTTTTTTAGCTGAAACCTTTGTTTCTTAATGTAAACTTTCAAAAAATAATTAAAGACTGAGTAAAATAATGTCCAAAACAATGTTTGAAAAAATCTGGAATTCACATCTTATTCATGAGCAGGATGGGAACTCCATCATTTATATCGATCGTCACCTGGTGCATGAAGTGACTTCTCCACAAGCGTTTGAAGGATTACGTCTTGCAGGACGCCGAGTGTTGCATCCGGAGGCAACATTTGCAGTTCCTGATCACAATATTCCAACCGAAAATCAGGATCAGCCGATTTCAGATCCAATTTCTGCATTACAAGTTGAGACTTTACGTCAGAACTGTAGAGAATTTGGAATTACCATTTTTGATTTGGGAGATGAGCGTTCAGGAATCGTACATGTAATGGGACCAGAACAAGGTTTGACTCTACCCGGGTCAACTATAGTTTGCGGAGATTCACACACTGCAACACATGGAGCTTTTGGTGCACTTGCATTTGGGATTGGCACCTCTGAAGTTGAACATGTTCTTGCCACTCAAACACTGCAGCAGAAAAAACCCGAAACAATGTTGGTACAAGTCGAGGGTGTACTTCCGGAAACTGTCACACCTAAAGATATTATCCTTGCAATCATCGGGAAAATAGGTATTGCCGGTGGATTAGGTTGCGTAATTGAATATGCTGGAGAAACAATACGCTCCATGTCTATGGAAGGTCGTATGACTCTCTGTAACATGACAATTGAAGCCGGTGCACGAGCGGGAATGGTAGCACCGGATGAAAAAACTTTTGAACACCTGAAAAATCGACCTTTTGCACCACGGGGTGATGCATTTGATTTGGCTGTGAATTCGTGGAAAAAATTGCCGTCTGATCCTGATGCAGAATTTGATATTACTGTAAAATTAAATGCAAATGATGTTTTACCTCAGGTAACTTGGGGAACCAATCCGGGAATGGTGACTGATATTTACAGCAAAGTTCCGGACCCTGAAAACATTCAAAATTCGATGGAACGCAAATCTGTTGAACAAGCTTTGAAATATATGGATCTTAAAGCAAATCTTCCTATTAAGGATATAATTATTGACCGAGTGTTTATTGGTTCATGTACAAATTCACGTATCGAAGATTTGCGTTCTGTTGCAGAATTTGTTAAAGGCAGACAAGTTAATGAAAACGTTTCTGCAATGATAGTTCCTGGAAGCGGAATTATAAAACGGCAGGCAGAGGAAGAAGGCTTGGATAGAATATTTACTGATGCAGGATTTGACTGGCGTCAGCCGGGATGTTCCATGTGTTTAGCGATGAACGATGATGTGCTCAAACCAGGTGAACGTTGTGCCTCGACAAGTAACCGTAATTTTGAAGGACGCCAGGGGAAGGGTGGACGTACACATCTTGTAAGTCCACTGATGGCAGCAGCAGCAGCAATTGCCGGACATTTTACTGACCCGAGAACTTTGTAAATTCAACCTTGACTTAAACTCAAATAATGGAAGCATTTTACACACTTTCCGGAATCACTGTACCATTTGATAAAATAAATGTGGATACAGACCAAATCATTCCCAAGCAATTTTTGAAAAAAATAGAACGTACAGGTTTTGGCGTTCATCTTTTTCATGACTGGCGATACATCGACGATGAAGGGACTAAGTCCAATTCAGAATTTATTCTGAATCACCCTCGATATCAAGGGTCACAAATTTTGCTGACTGGAGAAAATTTTGGCTGCGGCTCAAGCCGTGAACATGCTCCATGGGCTTTGCAGGATTATGGTTTTAAGTGCATAATTTCGTCCAGTTTTGCAGACATTTTTTTCAACAATTGCAGGAAAAACGGAATCTTGGCAGTAGTGCTTCAAGCAGAGGAGGTACAGGCCTTGTTTAAAGAGGTTGAAGCCAACGAAGGCTGTCTGCTGACAGTCGATCTTCCCCAGCAGACTGTCCGTTCTCCCGGAGGCAATAAATTTTCTTTTGAAATTGATTCATTTGCAAAAGACTGTCTACTTAAAGGTTTGGACGATATTGGTTGGACCCTGCAGTTTGAAAACAAAATTCAAGATTATGAACAGCAAGCCAGGAGCCAAAAGCCTTGGTTGTTTTTCGATTTGTAATTAAAGACAGTTCAGAAAATCATGTCTGCCCTACGTTTCTCATCACTGATTATTTTATTCCCAATTCTATTTGCTGCTTGTGGTCGTTCGGAGTTGATTCGAATTCGCATGCTGGCCCCAGTAAACGAAGACAAAAAAGATTACGCTATTTTCACTGACACGAAATCATCTTCTGCACCTGTAATTATCAATAAACAAATTGGCAGCAGTTTATATATTTTGTTTAAAAGCATCGGTCTGGGCTACACCACTATTACAACCAAAATGGAAAAAACAGACACAAATCTCAAGGAGGAAACAACACTCGTGACAAATTACACTGATGTGGCTTTTGGAATAGGAGAAAACTACTCGTTTATGTGGGGCGCGGGAGTTTTGTCTGGAGGAAAGATGGAAACGTCTCTGGAAGATGGTAGCAATTCATTCTATCCCAAGAACAATTTTCTTGGAGGACATTCTATATTTTTTGTCCTCGGTCACCACGGATTTGGTTTTGAAACTCTGCTAGGCTATCGTACAAACTTTATAAAGGCACAATTTGAAGAAAGCAACCTTCCCTCCACAGTGGGGAAGAAAGGTAAAGACTTCACCTATGAAAGTAATAAAATAAGTTTAACAACCTCTCAGGTGCAACTGGGAATTGGGTTTACGTTCTGAATCTTTTTAAAATGAGGTTTTGTCCTTAATTACTACAATATTTCTCCTGATTCAGGTACATAAATCGTCAAGCACTTTAAAATAATCTGGAAAAGTTTTGCTCACACATCCAGGATTATTTATTGTTACAGGTGAACTCCCACAAGCCGCCAGCGAAAAAGCCATTGCCATGCGGTGGTCATCGTAAGTGTCAATTTCAGCCTTCCGGATTTGCTCCGGCGGTTGAATGACAAGATAATCGTAACCTTCCTCAATCTCAGCTCCAAGTTTGCGTAATTCTGTAGAAACTGCCTGTAGCCTTTCCGTTTCTTTTACCCTCCAATTGTAGATGTTGCGGATAGCAGTAGGTCCGGAAGCAAACAGAGCCGCGACGGCCAATGTCATGGCAGCATCCGGCATTTGATTCATGTCAACATCAATTCCGTTTAAAGAGTTTCCGGTCAGTACAACCTGCTGTGGTTCCCATTCAACTTTGGCTCCCATTTTTTCCAGGACTTCAGCAAAACGTACATCCCCCTGCAAGCTGTCAATACCGCATCCCTTTACAGTTACAGTTCCTTTGGTAATTGCAGCACCAGCCAGAAAATAAGAGGCCGATGAGGCGTCGCCTTCTACAAAAATGCTTCCGGGAGAGAGATATGTTTGACGGGGAATATGGAAAAGATGGAAATTTTCGTGATTCACAGAAACACCAAAACTCCGCATCAGACGTAGCGTCATTTCCACGTAAGGCACAGAAACCAGTTTATCAGTTATTTCAATTTGTACCTCTTTGTCTGCATAAGGCGCGGCCAGCAGAATAGCTGTCAAATATTGACTGCTGATTGCACCGCTCAAACGGGTAATTCCCCCGGGAAGGCCGTCTGCAATTACTTCCACCGGCGGACAATCTGTTCCGTTTATGCAACGCAAGTTTGCTCCGAGCTGGGCAAGGCCGTTTACCAAATCGATGATAGGGCGCTCCCGCATGCGCTGCACTCCATCCAGGACAAAACGTCCGTGTCCCAAAGTCATGGCTGCGGTCAAGGGCCTGATTGCTGTTCCGGCGTTTCCCAGCATCACAGTGGCTTTTGTAACCGGAATTATTCCAGATGTTCCTGAAACTGTTATGAGATTTTCTGCACGGTTTTCTTCGAACTGAATTCCAAGTGTTTCCAATGCTTCCACCATTCGGCGGACGTCATCACTGTCCAACAGATTCTGAATTTCAGTCTTTCCTTCAGCCAACATGCTCAAAAGCAAAATTCGGTTGGAGAGACTCTTGGAACCCGGTAATACTACGATGCCGGAAATTTTCTGGATCGGAGACAAAGTGAGTTTGTCCGGGAGACTCATGCGCGGCCCCGGATTTTTCGTTCAATATAAAATTCAGCTGCTTTGTATGAACTGCGCACCAACGGTCCGGAGGCCACATATTCAAATCCCATTTTGTCACCCAATTCAGCCAGTTCAGCAAAGTCTTCCGGATGCACGAACTTTTCAACTTTCAAATGTTTTTTTGTGGGCTGCAAATATTGACCTATGGTAAGAAAATCCACTCCGACATCACGCAGATCCTCCATGGCCCGCAAAGTTTCTGCGCGGCTTTCGCCCACGCCGAGCATCAGTGAAGATTTGGTGTATCCCTGCGGACAGTTTTGTTTGAGGTATCGTAAAACTTGCAGTGACTGGTCATAACCTGCACGTGCATCCCGGACTATTGTAGTGAGACTCCGGACGGTTTCCAGGTTGTGTGCCAAAACCGCAGGGTGTGCGTTTATTACTTGTTGAACCAGTTCTGTCTTTCCCTGAAAATCCGGCATCAGCATTTCAATTAACATGTCCGGACAGGCTCGTTGAGCAAACCGGATGCAGCGGGAAATGTGCGCAGCACCCTGATCCGGGAGATCGTCACGGTCAACAGTCGTCAGAACCACATATTTCAAATTCATTTTTTTAACAGTTTCAGCCAATTTCTTTGGTTCTTCTACGTCTAGTGCTCCAGGTTTTTTTGCGGATTTGACTGCACAAAATCTGCATCCGCGTGTACAGGTGTCGCCCATCAGCATGAAAGTTGCCGTGCCGTCGTTCCAACACTCACCAATGTTTGGACAATTTGCTTCTTCACAAACAGTACTCAGCTTAAGATTTGCAGCACTTTTTTTGATCCACGAATAACGCTCTCCTCCCGGGAAAGGAACTTTCAGCCACGGAGGTTTTTTTGCAGTTCTTTTAGTTGTTTCTGTTGGCACGCGAATCTTTTGATGATGGTTCGCTATTTCGATTAAAGTCTTAAATTAACCCTCACCATTTCACCACACCTGTATAGACTTCTCAATTCAAAAACATTCAGCTAATAGTTGGATATCAGTTGTAAATTTTTGTTACGAAAGTGCTAAAACAAGTAGTAAGAAGAAATATTGAAGGATTCCCTGGCAACTTTATGTGTTAATGATCCAAAGAGGAAACTGAAGACTTAATAACATAATTTTTGACTTCACATTGAAAAGACGCCAGATATTATCAGATGCTTTTCCCAAAACAAAACATTTGAAATTTTCTAGTGTGTTAAAAGCTATTTCACTTTTATTTTGCAGTAAATCCGTCAAGTCTGTCACCGGAACTGTTGAAGCACAAATATCTTTCTGCTGTGATTTTCACAGGATCCTCTAGATTCCACAATAAATGTGGAGAACCGCTTACCTGAATTTTTTCACCACTTTTTAATTCCACTCCGATTGTCTGCGCTGCACCAGAAAATTCAACCGTTTTCACAATGCCGTTTGCCTCGTCGTCAGGTGCAGGACCAAGAATAAAATCTTCCGGGCGTACCATCAGGATGCGGGTTTCTTTACCGATTTCAGCAGGTACGTCCAAAAAACCAAAAGGTGATTTTAATGATTTTTTCTCCCATTCAACGGAAACATGGTTGGCTTCACCCACAAAAGATGAGGCCCAAAGTGTTTGCGGTTGCTGGTATATTTCTGCCGGAGTTCCAGCCTGTACCAGCTTACCTTTGTGCATGAGGAGTACACGCTCAGAAAAAGTTATTGCTTCAACCTGATCATGTGTTACGAGAATTGTTGCCACGCCTTCATGTTTAAGTATTCCCCTAATTTCGCGCCTTAACTGCAAACGCAATTGATAATCTAAATTACTGAACGGTTCATCCATTAAAATTAGCCTTGGCCGTGGAGCAAGTGTTCTGGCAACAGCGATTCGCTGCTGTTCTCCACCGCTGATTTGATGGGGCATTTTGGATGCAAGGTGCTGTAAACTGACCAACTTCAGCAATTCCACAACCCGTTTCTGTTTCTCACTTCGGGATCCGTTTACACCATAAGCAATGTTTTTTTCTATACTCAAATGCGGAAACAAAGCAAAATCCTGAAAGATCATACCAAATTTTCGACGCTCCGGAGGCAGGATTATTTTATCCACTGAGATCTCCCGTTTTTCCAGCAATACTTGTCCCCTGGTGGGAACTTCCAGTCCTGCTATCAGCCGCAGAAGAGTAGATTTTCCACATCCGGATGGTCCAAGAATGGAAATGAATTCGTGTTCCTCCAAATGCAGGCTGAAGTCACTGACGGCTTCCAGTTCGCCGTAGGATTTGGTAAGATTTCTACATTCAATCATGGTTAAATAAGTTAGTTTTGCGGTGCAGTTTGCCGCAGTTGGCGATTCAAGAAAATTACTGGAAACAGACCGACTACGACAATAGTTAGGCACCAGAGAGAGGCTTCCTTGAGCAGTTCTTCTGTGGCATAACCGTAAGCCCTGGTTGCAAGTGTACTAAAATTAAAAGGCTGGAGCATAAGTGTCGCGGGCAACTCTTTCATCACATCAACAAAGACCAGCATTCCGGCGGCTAAAACACTACCTCGAAGCAACGGCAAATGTACCTGCTTTAAAGTTTGCCAGGTGTTCTTTCCCAAAGATCTACTTACGTCTTCCATATCGGAAGTGATCCTCCCAAGCCCTGATTCGGTGGTACCGTAAGCCAGGGCAAGAAACCGTACAAGGTAAGCAAAAACCAAAATGAACAAAGTTCCGCTCAACAGATAACCAGTAGTTATTCCAAATGTTTCCTGCATCCATGCATCCATTGTCCGGTCAAACCAAGCAAAAGGCAAGAGGACACCGAGAGCAACAACCGGTCCCGGGAAAGTATAACCGAGACTTACCAGTCGTGCTACCCAATGAACTCTGCGGCGCTTACTGAGTCGGGAACCGAAAGCCATTAACAGGCCGATAGATACTCCTAATAATGCGGTTACGCCGGCCAGTATAATACTGTTTCCGGCATCACTGAAAAAGCGGTCCAACATCACTCCACGCCAGCTTTCAGTTGCCCACTTAATCAATAAACCTGCAGGTAAAGCAAATCCGAACAGTACTGGAAATATACAAAATAACAAAGCCAGGACGGCACGGATTCCAGAAAGAGGATATCTGGTATGTGCATTTTTTACACTGCTTTGTCCGTGGAAACGCTGTTGTTTTCGCGAGTAGCGTTCCAAAAAAATAAAAAAGCTGATGAACGTCAGTAACGATAAAGAAAGCTGAGCTGCACCAGGAGCATTGTATGCTCCAAACCATGTATGATAAATCCCGGTAGTAAAGGTTTGTACGGCAAATAACTGCATTGTGCCAAAATCTGCCAGGGTTTCCATCATTGTCAGGCTGACACCAACCACAATCGCCGGACGCGCCAACGGCAAGGCAATCATAAAAAAACTGTTACCTGCACTTTTGTCCAGCATCCGGCTGGCTTCCATCAATGTAGCCGATTGTTGAAGAAACGCCGTTCTTGCAAGCAGATAAACGTAAGGAAAGAGTACTAGCGAAAGCATCGTTATTGCGCCTCCAAGTGAGGCAATGGGCGGAAACCAATAGTCCATGTAATTCTGCCAGCCAAACCACAAACGGAGTTGTTCCTGCAACGGTCCTGAAAATTCCAGCAGTTCCACGTAAACCATCGCGATAATGTAACCGGGAAATGCCAACGGCAGTAACAATGCCCATTCCATTACCCGACGCCCGGGAAATTCTGTCATTGAAATCACCCACCCCGTACTCACTCCTAAAAGAAGAGTGCCGCTGCCAACACCAAGCATCAGCCAGAATGTGTTTTTTAGATAACCGGGCATAACCGTGCTTAATAAATGTCCCCATACATTTTCTCCTCCTGAACCGGCAGTTACGATCAGAGATAAAATAGGTAACGCAAACAACAAAGCCAGCGAGAGTGTTAAAAGATTCCAGCTTCCGGAAGAGTGGACGGAAGATTTCATTTTTTTCTGGGAGATGAATTCAAGGTTGAATGGAGCGTTTTTTGTCTTTGGGAATTTCTATCACAAAGATTTTCTCTGCAACATGAAAAGGCAGAGACGAAGGACCCTCTTTGGATTCAAGTGAGATGGAGCGCATCACTTCCGTTTTTTCAATTACTTTGTGTTGCTTGCCGGGCATCACTTTGTGCTCATGCAGGATCTTCATCAAATCAACTGAGTCCTCTAATACCTCTCCAATCATGGCAACCTCAACAGTCATTCCCGGCTGTGCTTCCATGAGAGTGATTGTATTTTCAGGTAATTCGGTTCCGGGCATTGGTGTACCGTGTGGGCAAAATTCGGGTTTACCGAGAAACTCTGCAAGTTTTTCAACTACTATAGGAGTCATTGCGTGTTCCAATAGGTGTGCGTGCTGATGCACTTCGTACCATGGAATTCCCAGTGTATTACAAAGAAAATATTCAGAGAGGTTATGACGGTAGGCAATGTCTTCAGCAATACTTTGGCCTTCTTTTGTCAATGTAAGTTCTTTTGTTTTTGTTACATTGAGCAATCCATCCCGCTGCATTCTTAAGATTGTTGCATGAACGGTTGGAGGACTTGTGTCCAAACGGTTTGCAAGTGTAACCGCTTTTGCCGGGTCTCCTGCACGGTTCAGTTTGTAGAGTGTCAGAAGATACTCTTCAATAACTTTAGAATGCTCAGTCATAGAATTTTTAATTGAGGTTTCAAGTTAGCATATACTAACAGCAATGTTTGAAAGTAACAACGTCTATCTTCCATTAGTCGAGCGGTGGCCTTTCGTTAATGTGAAACTGAAAACGGCACAAACTATTTCAGCAGCAGGAACTCACTTAGGCCCTCAATAACAAATTACATAGGAAATTTATTCAATTGTCATGTAGCGAGTTCCTGATTAAAAATTAATGTTCCTGAAGTCTTTGTACTTAATTGTCAAAATCAACTTCATCAAGTATTTTGATGGCTTTTTTTCGGTAACTGCCGATTTCAGCTAAATTACGCTGATCCTGTTTGAAAACACCTTTCTTGACTCCTTCCTGTCCACCACCGAAACCCTGTACGATTCTTGAATACTGAATTCCGGATTTGACCGGATATTCATGGTTCACCTGTGCATACATGTATTGGGCTAGATTCCCTGAAAGAAACTCCAGCAGTTTTACAGCCTCAGCTTTGTTTATTGCTGCTTTAGTGACTGCGCCTCCGGAGATATTCATGTGGGTACCACGATCACCTTGATTTGGGAAATAAATACCTACTGATGCGGCCCATGCACGCTGGTCTTCACGCTCCAGCATTTTACCCATGTAATATGTGTTTCCCAGCGCGACATCACACTGTCCCTGATAAATGGCTTTGACCTGACCTCGATCGTTTCCGCTAGGTTTGCGTCCCCGATTGTTTTTCAAACCCTGCAGCCAAGTTTTTGCTTTGGCCTTACCATGTTCTGCAATCATTGAAGCAATTAACGCCACATTGTATTTGTGATATCCGGAACGAGTACAGACACGTTGGTTGTTTACGGATTCACCCAATGCTTCATAGTTGGATAATTCACCGACTTTGATACGCTCTTTTGAATAATAAATCACACGGGCGCGGGCGGTTAGAGCAGTCCAAAATCCTTCTGGGTCACGATAGTTTCCTGGAACATTTTGTTCAATTACATTTGAGTTTATTGGCTGAAATAGTCCTGCATCTGCAATTGCGGTCAAATTTGAAATGTCCACTGTCAGCAGGGCATCGACCGAACCCGGCTGCTGCTTGAGGCGCTCCAGAGAGCCTTTTTTGAGATAAACAACATTGGCCTTGATTCCGGTTTGTTCTTCAAATACTTCCAGAAAAGGCCGGAGCAAAAATTCCTGCCGCTCCGAAAGAATATTTACTTGTGCAGCCGGGGCAAAATATGGCAACCACAACAGACTTCCGAGTATGAGAGTTATGATTTTTTTATTGTTAAACATATTATTCCTTTAAAAAAAGATTAAAAATTATCCTGAGTAAGGATGTAGATAAATAATTTAGTTCTTTGTAAGAGATCTTCCAGCTTGAGCCTTTATCGATTTTCCCCGTAATACTGTAAACTTCGATGGAAGAGAAGTTGGAGTTGGGATTACCCTGTCAAATATACCAAAGATATTATTGTAAGCACAATAAATTTATTAGTCAATACTAATTTAATTAAAATGCCTAATTTTTTATTTCACGATAGCAACCAGTAAGAATTTTCGCAATCGCTTCAGAAAAGTGTCGATATTAATATATTATGAATTAGAGATTTTCCTGTCCTCAAAATACTGAAGAAGTTTTTCGTTGAAAAGCAGCATGTCACGATAATCAATTGCACCGATGTTGGCAATCCTGAAAGTATCTTGCTTGGCTTTTTTCCCAGGATAGATTGTGATATCGTTTTCATAAAAATAGTCATGCATTTCCATAAAATCGTAGTTTGGGGATTGCGGTTCTACGATTGCTGTCAACAGCTTGGAGTGTTGAGATTTGGGCAGAAAGAGTTCCAGCCCGACTTTATCAATACCGTCCAGCAGGGTCTCATATGCTTTGAAATAGCGAGCAGTCCGTCCAGCCTGTGTCTCTTCAAAAAACTCGTCCAGAGCTGCATTAAGAGCATAAACAATCTGCACAGGAGGCGTGAATTGAAATTGTCCGGTTTTTTCAATGTAACTGTGATTTCCCCACAAATTGAGGTAAAGATTCCGCGCCGGGAATTTTGCAGTTTTTGCGAGTTTTTGATTATTTGCAATCACAAAACTTGTACCTGCCATGCCTTGGATACACTTGTTTGAAGAAGATATTAAATAATCAATCGGCAGTTCCTTCAAGTCAATGGGCAGTCCTGCATAGGAGGACATGGCATCAACAATTGAATTAACTTCATATTTTTGGCAAAGTTCCAATAGTTCCGGCAGAGGGTTGAGCATTCCAGTAGTTGTTTCGTGATGCACAAAAGCGAAATGAGTCAGTTCACGGTCATGTTGAAATATTGATTCAATTTCCACTACGTCTGGATATTCGCCCCAACCAATTCTGTATGTCCGATGCGAAATGCCATAAGCTTGAATAATCGTTTCTGCACGCTTGCCATAAGCGCCATTATCGAGAATCAGAATTTTGCCGTCCGGAGCTACTACCGAACTCAAGGCTGCTTCAACTCCCGCAGTTCCGGATCCGGCAAAAATGACAGCACTATGCGTCAAATTGCCATTAACCACCTGAACCACTTTTTTTAAAACGGACTGGGTGAGGTCACCAAATTCCTGTTCGCGGGGACAAATGTCCGGAACCATCAGTGCCTGCTTGACGCTGTCAGTCGTTGTGGCTGGACCTGGATTGAGAAGGATATTACGTTTCATGAGATAATTAGCTTGGAGTGAATTCTTCTTAAATAATGATAAATATTACTAAATCTTTTCGTATCTGTAAAATGCAAATAAACAATTCTTTCGATTGATTAAATCAATAGTAGTAAAATATCTTAATGAGATTATTTTTTAAATCTATTTTTCAGGAAGCTTACTATTGTTTAAATCAATAGATAAGATACAATATTGATATTATACAGATATTGATATTGTTGTTAAAATAAATATTTTACTGTATTCGGAGTTTCCGGATAATTTTTTTCACTCACAAAAAGGAGATCAAAATGAGCATTCAATCAAATTACGTTTACACCCGTGGCTACCGTGGAAAAGTCAAAGGACTGGTATTGGACTGGAGTGGCACCACTGCAGATGAATACGTACTTGCCCCGGCCGTGGTGTTTGTAGATGTTTTTAAGAAATTTAATGTTGAAATCAGCATGGCGGAAGCGAGAGGGCCGATGGGGCTCCGCAAAGACCTTCACATCCTTGAGTTGACGAAGGTTCCGGAAATTCGTGAGCGCTGGAAAGAGGTATACGGTAAGTATCCAGATCAGAGTGATGTGGATGATATGTTTAAGGATTTTGTTCCAATGCAGCTCGCCTGTCTCAGGAAGTATACCACCCTCCTTCCTCACGTCGCAGAGGTGACTCAAAAATTTCAAAAAGAAGGTATCAAAATTGGGAGTTCTACAGGTTTTGTAAGGAGCATGGTAGACATCCTTGAAGAAGATGCGAAAAAACAGGGGTACATTCCAGATGCATCCGTGGCAGGAGACGAAGTGATTAATGGTGCCAGGCCCAAGCCGTTTATGGTTTATCGAAATCTCGATCTGATGAATGTTAACCCAATTCAGTCCGTTGTAAAGGTTGATGATACCGTTTCAGGTGTCGGTGAAGCGCTTGAAGCTGGCTGTTGGGGAGTAGGTATTGCTCGTTACAGCAACTATATGGACATGGATACACTCGAAGAGGCAGGTTCACTTCCTGAAGAAGAAATCCAGCGCAGACTGATTAAAACAAGGGATATCCTGCAAAAATCTGGTGCACACTATGTTATTGATACTTTTGACCAATTGGTGGATGTTGTTGATGACGTTAACCTGCGCCTCTCCAGAGGTGAGCGCCCCTAAAAAGAGTCTGTCAAAATAAAATGTTAAAACCTTCTGAATCGGAAACAGCGTCTCTTGATACTCAAGGTTCGCTGTTTTTACAAATCAGCTATACCCAACTTCGTTCTTTTCATGCAGTTGCGGGTACAGGAGGTTTTACTGCAGCTTCCAAAGTACTCCATGTGGGACAACCCACCATAACTGCACAAGTACGGGCCCTGGAGGAATTTTATGGCGTTGAGCTGTTCCACCGCCGTGGCCGCAGAGTTGAGTTGACTGAAACAGGAATGGAACTCTATGCTGTCACTCAACGCATGGAAATATTGGAAAGAGAAGCCCAGGATGTACTTCAGACTGCAGGAGGATTTCAGAGCGGTCATCTCAGGGTGGGAGCAGTTGGACCTTATCATTTGACGGAAATGCTGGCTGTTTTTCATGAACGGTTTCCATATTTGAAAATCACGGTCACAGTTCGAAATTCAGAAGATATTTTAGAAAACCTGTTAAATTTTGAAGTAGATGTTGCAGTACTGTCACAAACAGAAACCGATTCCAGAATTTTAGCAGTTCCGTTTTGTCAGGAACCCCTGGTTGTTTTTGTACATTCAGAGCACCCCTGGGCAAGTCGTGAGACTCTCCGGATCGAAGAGATGGAAGATCAGGATGTTATTTTACGTGAGCCCGGTTCTACAACACGTCGCGCTTTTGAAAAAGCATTGAAGCAGACTGGAGTTACAATTCGTCCGGTAATGGAAATCGGCAGCAGGGAAGCAGTCTGGATGGCCGTGGCCAGGGGTTTGGGGATCGGAGTAGTCTCGAATCTGGAGTTTATGCCGCATCCGGATTTACGTAAATTAAGTTTTGAAAACGCGGACGTGCACACTCATGCTCATGTGGTTTGTCTGCGTGAACGTCGAGATTCCAGAATGATTAACGAATTTTTTCAGATTGTGGAAGAGCTCCGTCAAACTTGATTACTGACTGTGTCTTGCGTTATAAACCTTACCGCCAAGATCAACATAAAGCTGTAAAACAGCTCGGCCTTCACTGCGCAGTAATTCAGGCACAATTTTAATTCCCCTAAGTTCAAGCTGCGCGTTATAATCCGGGGGGGTAGGGCCTTCATCAAAACCGGCAATCTTTTCCACGTCTTCCGGTTCTGCAGATGACAACACCTCACTGACTCCTGACCAGCAGACATTCCCCAAGCACATTGCACACATTTTCCCACTCGTTACCAGGCGGTGTTCCGGGAAGCGCTCAGCACCCAAATCAAAGTGTCCCAACTCTTTTTGCGCCAGCATCAGCGCCATCATCTCAGCATGCGCAGCAGAGCAGTTTTGCCGGACAACTACGTTGACTCCAATCGAAACAAGTTTTCCTGAATCCCTTTCAAAAATAGCAGCTCCAAACGGCCCGCCTGTTTCCTCACGTATGTTACGCTCTGTCAGGGCGAGGACGAAGCGCATTTGTTTTTCATCCTCAGGAATTATTTTTGGATATTCATTTAAAAAAGAATTAATCCAGTCGGGAAGGCTAAGGTTCAGTTGGTTCATAATTTTTCAGGTACGGGGTTACGAAGATGTGTTTTTCCGAAAAGTTTGTCCCGCTCATAAAGCAACTGGGCGGTGATACTGATGGCAATTTCCTGTGGATGATTTCCTCCGAGTGAAAAACCGAGAGGACAAACAAGACGCTCAGTTTGTTCTTCGCTGAGGCCCTCTTTTTTGAGTTCCCGTTTCAAAGTAGTTGCCTTGGAACGGCTGCCGATTACTCCTAAAAACGGCAATTCTTTCCGCGCAAGAAATCGCTGTACAACGTAAAAATCACTCCTGTGACCCTGTGTCATTATCAGAACGAAAGCTTTTTCGGAGGTTTCTTCAACACTTTCCGGAAGTGATTCTACACAAAGTTTATTTAGTTTTGGAGTTTCAGGTAATTTGCTCAACCACTCATTCCTGGTGTCAAGGCAAGTCAGCTTACACTCCAGAGTCAGAAGCAGCGGTATCAGGGCCTGAGCAACATGACCGGCCCCAAAAACAATTATTTCCCAGGGATTAGCATGAAATCGCTCAAAAAAGAGTTTGACTGAACCGCCGCAACTCATACCTGCATCACGATTGAGGTTCCATTCTACAAATTTTGTTTGCTCTGCTGGATTGGTTTCTGCTAATAAATCCTGAGCAAATTCCAATGCCTTTGCCTCAACCAGTCCACCTCCAATTGTACCAGAATACAGGCCTGATACAGTGGCCAGCATCCGTCCGCCTTGAGCACGTGGTGTACTTCCTTTAATCTCAACCAGTGTTGTAGATACGAATGAAGTTCCTTCTTCCAGCAGGGCCTGCATTTTTTTGAAATGATTTTCCATAACTGTGATTTGACTCAAACCAATACTGTTTCAAAAAAAAATTGAAAACGGCGGTTCATCAATTGATGAGGATTTTCCGGATATGCTATGTCCGTCAAAAATTTAACTGGTCCGTATTGGGAACTTATTCCAAGATTTTCAATGGATGAGTTCAGTTTGGCGTCCATCCATTCTTTATATCTTGAATTGTAGTCAGCACCTGTCAAGTTTTCCTTTGCCAATTCAAGTACCGATTCTACAGGCATTAACATTGCCGCATCTTCAGTATTCATTTCCTGCAGCAAATTAGCCAGATAATCTTGTGCCTGCTGACGTGAAGGCAGATGAATTTTTCTTGATTTTCGTTTTCCTTCACCTGTAATGCATAATCCCGTAACTTGTGTGCCTTCCGGGATTATGTCTACTGCAAGAAGAACCAGCACATCCAGGAAATGACGTAGCCAGGCTTTGTCTTTACTTTCACGTTCACTGAAGTAAATGACATACCGGTTACCGGATTCATCTGTGTACCACCATTCCGTTTCTCCTTGAATTTTAAAGTACATATTTTCGCTGTCAGACGGTTCCAGATTTTCTTTTTGGATATTGATGGCCGGCAAAATTCTATCTGTGCCGGTAAGTCCTTCATTAAATGTTCCCTTCCTGACTGCACCAAAATAAAACTGGCTAAGATTTTTTTGCAGGCTGTTCCAATCAGTTTCGAGTACTGCAGTGAGCTGTTTTTGCCAGTTTTTAAGAATTCTCAGGTGCCGGATCTGCATTGCTTCTCCGAAAATGCCGGTAGGCATTTCTCCCTGCAGTTCCATGCGTTGAGCCTGAAGTCGATAAAGCTTCTGCCACTCCGGATGTGATTTCTGCTGTGAACCTTTTGCAGGCACATTCAGGCCCATGTTCCAGACCTTCCGGAGCAGTAACCATTCGCTCAGCCGTTCTAAAACAAGAGGCTCATCAACTTTTTCACTTACATCTTCTTCATCTTCAGCAAGACCCAGCAAATGACTGGCAGTGGACTGCAGCGGAGATTCAAGAAATTTCCGTAGCCTGGAAAATGCAACAGACGAAAGCTGTTTTTCTGCTACAGATCCTGTAGTTTTAATACGAAACGTACCTGTTGCTATGGGCAGCATAACTTCAGGAGAAAGCCAATCCGGAGAAATACGCTGAAATCCACCTGAAGATCCTGAACTGGAAAATTCCTGATCAAATAACTCCCTCATCCTGAATGCCCGTGCCTGATAAAATGCAGCGGGATCGTAATTTGGGCAATGGGTTTTCGATGCAGGATTTTGATTGTCGGCAAAGTCTATTTGTTCCGCATATAGTTCCGGAAAATACTCCAGAGAATACGGTTTCAGCGGGTGTCGGTTTATCTCGTATTTTGCTTTCAAATATCCACTGTCCAGTTCATCGATTAAAGTTTGAATGATTGAGGAAGGATTGAGCTCATCATCTGTACGGTCGTTGCGTGAAACGTAACTCAGGACAAGATGTTTTCTCGTAGAAACCAGTGTTTCCAAAAACATGTAACGGTCCCGCTCTGTCACCGAAACGTCACCTAATCGACGCTCCCGGAGGGCCTGTCCCTCTATAGTTGGATTCAAGTTTACGGGAATGTGTCTTAAATCTAGGTTGTCGCGCCGATACGGTGTTGGAAACAGCCCCTCGCCCATCCCTAACAAAAAAACTGCCTTGAAAGGAATCGGACGCATTGGCTTAAATGATGAGACAGTGACTCCTTCTGCTAAATAATGCCCGCGATGCACAGTTGCAGACTGCTGCTTTTGCTTGAAAAATTCGAAAAGAGTGCTGAAACTAAACTGGCGTAGACCGCTCTCATCTCCTAAATCCAAATCACGAAATGCAAGCACATTCCTCAACAAATTCTGGAATGCTTCTTCATCAGCTTCTTCAATTGGCCTGAGGTATGTTTTGAGCAGAGTCCGCAAGTAGCGCCCCCAATCTTTTCCACACATTTTCCATTTTGGCAAATCCCTGGTATCGGCAATTAAAGAGCGCACTATCAACATAAAACGTGCGGCTTCTGCACTCCATTCTTCTGCTACATCAACCGGCACAATCTGCTGATCGCCATTTGAGAAGATACCGTTTCCTTCCTCTGGAGACACCATTTCACCCAACGTCAAACGCTGAAAAGCCTGTTCCCAATTGTAAATGTCATGTTCTAAATGAAGGTAGCCCTGCTCCTCCTGCGACTCCCTGTCGATGCCATAAAAAACATTTAGTTCATCTGCCCATTTTAGCCATTGCTGAATTTGCAACGGCTCACCATATGAATTTTTTCCTGCTGAGACTGTATCGTCAAATTTCTGCAGAAAACAGGGATTGTTGATTAAACTGAAAATATCCCGCCGTGTGTATTCCGTGAAGCATAAACCCAAAAGGGAATTTGCTGCATCCTCCAAACGGCTTGCGCTTCCACTGATTCCGTCTATCAAGTGGTAGGGCAAATTGTAAATGCTTTCAAATACTTGTTCAATTTCATGTTGATAAAGCTCCATATCATGCACAATAAGCGCACATTCATTTAGCTGCAAATCTGGATCACGGCGAATCCAGTCCCAAATCAAGTTCGCCACTGCTTCCACTTCACGCCTTGGATTTGCGCAGGCGAGAACAACTAAACTTTCATCCTGCTCCAAATTAAGAGGTTCAGCACGACGCGGTTCCCTGAATAATATATCCTGCTGTAATTGGTTGAGGACACTTTGCTGGGGTTTCTCTGAGTTTTCAGTCTGTTCCGCCGATGAATCTGCATCCGCAAACCATGGTTCAAAACTCCAGGCACTCCATTGATTCAACAGTTTTATATTTTCACGTCCTGGCCGTCCCCAGGCCTGTAAGAAAGGATTATCCTCTTCATCCTGAAACAACTCACCCATTTCAATTTCTGTCTCGGACAAAACCTCATATTTTTCAAAACGTTGACGCTCTGCTTCCAGGGACCGCCGAGCAGCGGCTTTAGATTCTCCAAAACTCTGTACATCCTCCCAAAATTCCATACATGGATTGAGGGTATAGACATGAATATCACGCAGGTTCCCCAGCTGTTCAGTAAGTGCTTTTTGATGAAAGCTAGAAAGATATGAAACACCAAAAATATGCAGAGATTTAAGTTTATTATTTGAGGATTGAGAATAAAGATTAGAATTCCGCTGTTTTGATTCACTGCCATAAAGCCGGCAAAGCTGCGGTAATGTATAAAGTTCCGGATGGAATTCTACTGATTCTGATTGACGGGCACTGCGGTTATGACGAGTCACTTTGCCTTCCGGACCAAAAAGTTCGCACCAGAGTTCCCTCTGCCAGCTTTCTGTTCCGAGAGGACCTTGATCAAATGAATTTCGCCCAGCCAGCCAGTGTGTTAGAATTTCGTCGTTTCGGGAAAGTTCATATTCCATGAACAAATGAGTTAAGCGTCCGGCTAACTGATATAGTCGATGTTCTACTGCTTCTGGACTTAGTTTTGTTTTTGGTGTAATGTAACTGCGAACTGGCAACCAGAGTGGGTCTGAAGTTTTTAGCTTTTGACGTAATACCTCCAGCAGCAGGCACTGCGTGGTTTCCGATTTAAGCAGGGCGTAAAATCCGCCGCTCATTTTTTTTTGCAGGCCCTCGTTGATGGCCTTTTCCAACGTGATAAAACGCAGGTTTGCGGCAATTCCCTGAAATTGTGCAAGTTTGAGAGAAATCCATTTTTCCAAGCTGAAATTCGGTACCACTATCTCAGCCGAATCAAAAGGATCCCGTTTTTCCAGCTCTTGTGCCAGAGGCACAATTAGACATTCCAGGCGGTTTGAATAGTGAAGGAGAGGCATTTTTAAATGATCAGATACAGATGAACAATGATCAAGCTGCTATGATCTATGAACAGTAAACATAAATCAAATTGGAGAGAATTAAACCTCAGGCATCAGGTGAACGGAACACCGGATTAATGACCTCAATCGATGCAGAATCCCGCAAGCGCTTCAGTTCCTTACTGAGCAGTGCCTGCTGCAAATTTTGACGGAGCTGCGCCCTGACTTTGCCTTTCTGCTCATCTGCATTTTCTACTGCAAGAGTACGTTTTTTAAAGTGAATCAGGTCCGCACGATTTTCATTCAAGCTTAAGCCGAAAAGTTTATTTTGATTTAAATGCAAGCCCACTTTACGGAATTCTGTATTGTCACCTACCCCAGGCAGGAATCTAGTGTTTGCGGTAAAAGCCAAAGTTTCTGTTTTTAGTCCAAGCTTATCTGCAAGCTTTTCAATGTTCTCACCTCCCTCAACTTGAGTCAAAGCGGTTTTTGCTGTTTCAAGGGCCAGTGATCTGGCTTTTTCAAGACGCACTGCAGTTTCGACATCCTCCTTTGCCTTTTCAAAGTCACGTGTGATCGGTTCTTTTGCTTGACTGAGGCGGTAGACCACCTGTCCCAAAATAGGATTACGTCTCCAGACACCCATTTCTCCAGGTTTCCGACTCAGTAATTCTGTGACAAGTCCTGAAGCGGAACCAAGTCCGGGTATGACGTGAGATTTGTCAAACCACTTTGAGATTTGCACCTCTTTGCTTAATTTCCGGGCTTCCTCAGTAAATGACTCTCCGGTAAGTCCTGAAAGTCTGTCCATATCTTCATCGAGTCTTTTTTGAGCTCGGCTTTCTGCAAGAATACCCGTTATTTCATCTCGTGCTTCGTCCAAAGATTTTGTTATTTCCTCTTTAAGTTCATCGACTTTAATTAGGTGCAAACCAAATGGAGACTGTACAATATCACTCACTTCTCCTGCGGCCAGGGCAAAAGCAGCGGTTTCAAAAGCCGGCACCATTTCTCCGGGCTTAAACCAGCCCAAATCACCACCATCTGCGGCAGTTCCATCTTCGGAATGCTCTCTTGCCAACTCCTCAAATGACGTTCCAGACTTGATTTGCGTTAACAGTTTTTCCAACTGTTGCTGTTTTTCAGAAAGTGTTTCTTTCGGAGAATCCGGAGGAAGTTTCAAAAGAATGTGACGAGCCTTTATTTGCGGTGGAGTAACATAACTCTCAGTATTTTTCTTGTAGTAACGGCGTACTTCACGTTCACGAACCTTGACAATATCTTTGTAGTAATCTGCTGAAAGAGTATAAAACTCAATTTTGAATTGATTCAGAGTCTGGAATTCATCCGGATGTTCCTGATGGTACTTTCTAACATCCACTTGATTTACAGTGGTTTTGTCGATGAAAATCTGTGGATCAAAAAACACGTACTCCACTTCAATTTCCTCAAAGTCCATGCGGTGAGCTTGTTCTACCTCCCTTGAACTGATAACCAGACCTGCACCAAGCAGCTGTTGTTTTTTTGCAAGTAAAAGGTCTGCCCTCAGAGAACCTTCGTATTCATGACGTACAATCCTGTTTTGACTTAAAACAGTTTCATAAGTATCATAATCAAACTGTCCATTTTTTTGGAAATACGGCTGCCGACTGATGAAATCCTGAAGTTCCAGATCTGTGGCTAACAGGTTGAGTTCTGCTGCATTCGTCAGGAGCAGGTGCCGGTCAATGAGTTGGTTAAAAACTTGTTGACGCAGATTCAGTTGTTCTGAAAATTTTTCTGCATTTTCTCCAAACTGTTCCTGGAAGGCACGCATCCGGTTTTGATAAGATTCACGGTATTCCTTGAGTAAAATTTCCTGACCGTTCACTATGGCCACAACTTCCTTGCGGTCACCAAAAAAACCTCCTACTCCAAACGATAAGACAAAAGTGATGGCAATAACGCCCATGAGAAGTTTGAAAAATAAGTTATTTGAATATTCTCTTAATTCCTGAATCATCCGAGTCCTGTTTCTATTTTAGTTTTTAATGTCAGCTTATTAGTAGTATGAATCGACCCTTAATTAGATTAGATTTTTGTCATTCTTGCAAGTCAAACTCAGTTTCTCCAAGGAAAATTTCAGAATTAACGTTATTGCCTTCAAGGGCCTGAGTGTTATTTTTAGTTCGTTTTCAAACGTGTGTATGATAAAATAATTGTCCTTGGTAACAATCACGATTTCACGATCCATGTAATCAGTCTTCCGCAGTTAGAATTTGCTGAAGCCCTTCAAAACTATTTTTATCGTTTTATGCAAATCACATGAATAACTTAAAACAGAAAATCCGTACGATTCCCGACTTTTCGGCAGCAGGAATTCTATTCCGGGACTTCACAACACTGCCTTCAGATCCTGGAGCTTTTAACAACGTTATAGAGCGCTTTGTTGAGCATTATCAGTCGGAACAGCTTGAATCACCCAATTTTCACTCTTGTCAATTTTGAGGGAGAATGAAACAGGTTGCACCCAAAACAGGGTTTACTGATTATAAAATCAGCCCTTTTGAAACCATTGCCGAGCAAGTTCGGAAATGGCGGGAAGAGGACCGGAGCCTGGTTTTTACCAACGGCTGTTTTGATTTACTGCATGCAGGTCATGTCAAGTATTTGCAAACCGCAGCAGACTTTGGTGACATTTTCATTCTGGGCCTCAATTCTGATACGTCTGTCCGGAAATTAAAAGGCCCAACTCGTCCTATCTTGCGGCAGGCAGATCGTGCGTTTTTGCTTAGTGCACTGGAAGCTATCGACTGTGTTGTTATTTTTGATGAAGAAACTCCAGCACGATTAATCGAAACAGTGATTCCGGATGTTCTAGTAAAGGGAGGTGACTATATCGCAGAGGAAATCGTCGGATATGACACTGTTACAAAAAATGGGGGCAGGGTGGAAATAGTTCCCTTTTTAGAAGGTAAATCGACATCCGGCATGATCAACTTAATAATGGAGAACACATGATTGTTGTTACGGGCGGAGCCGGATTTATCGGCAGTAATATTGTCAAAGGACTGAATGATGCCGGAGAAGAAGATATTCTGGTAGTCGACAATTTGAGTAACGCGGAAAAGCACCTCAACCTGAACAGCTTGTCGATTGCAGATTATCTGGACAAAGATAATTATTTGATCAGTCTTAACAAGTTTCAGAACGTCAGTGCAATTTTTCATCAGGGTGCCTGTTCATCTACAACAGAGCAGGACGGCAAATACATGATGTCCAACAATTACGAATATTCCAAAACGCTGCTCAACTATTGCCTTAAAAACAAAATTGATTTCCTTTATGCTTCCAGCGCCGCAGTTTACGGCAATGGAGAAAAAGGGTTCGTAGAGGAACGTGAATCTGAGTACCCGCTGAATGTTTATGGTTTTTCCAAATTTGCCTTTGATAATTATGTCCGGCTCATTCTGCCAAAAGCCGAAAGCCAGGTGATGGGACTGCGTTATTTTAACGTTTATGGTCCGCAGGAAAATCACAAGGGCAGGATGGCATCAGTCGCTTTCCATCTTTTTCATCAGCTTCAGGAAACAGGAAAAATGAAGCTTTTTGAGGGTAGCGGAAATTTTCGGCGTGACTTTATTCATGTTGCAGACACGGTGAGAATCAATCTCCATTTTTACGAATCCAAATTCAACGGTATTTTCAATGCCGGCACCGGAAAAGCCCGGAGTTTTGAGGATATTGCTACTACTCTGCAACGCCTGCACGGTAGTGGTGAACTTGAGACTATTCCTTTTCCTGAGGATCTTCGGGGTAAATATCAGGAGTTCACGGAGGCCGGACTGAATAATTTACGGAGTGCGGGTTATACGGAAGAATTTATTTCCATGGAAGAAGGTGTTGGTAAATATTACGAGCAGCTTTCTAACACTGATGGAAGGTATATTTGAAAGTACCCACAAAAACATCGTCTAGCAAAGTTCCTAACTCCGAATTTCCCGAGTTCAGCACAACAGAACTGCCAGGCTTTCTATTTGTTGATCACATTGCAATTGCAGTTTGTGCCGGAGAGCTGGAAGCACAGCTAAAATTGTACCGGCTTATGGGATTCAGAGAAATGCACCGCGAAGAGATTGGCGGTGGGGATCAGGTACGGGAAGTTCTGCTGCAAATTGGAGAAAGCCAGAATTTGATCCAGTTGCTGGAACCACTGTCTGCAGAGTCTCCGGTACAAAAACAAATTGACCGGAACGGAGGGCGCGGGGGATTGGCACATATCGGGTTTCGGGTAAAAAACGTTCATGCTGCTTTTGATTTTCTCAAAGCACAGGGTTTCCGGATTGTAGATGATGCCCCACGTCCAGGTTCTCGGAGCACCACCGTCTTTTTTATTCACCCCAAATCTCATCAGGATGCCCCTTTTGGGGTACTCTATGAAATAGTAGAAGATCCAAAACAAATTAACAGGAATGAACTCTGAAAGGGAAATAGTTTTAGTAGTTGGAGGTGCAGGATACATTGGTTCGCATGTTGTTAAAGCACTGCGTGATGCAGGAAAGTCACCTGTTGTTTTTGACAATATGAGCAGTGGACTACAGGAAAACCTGTTGCCCGGAATTCCTTTCATCAATGGTGACACGCTGTTTCCGGAACAATTAGATTCTGCCATGAAAGGAGTGGATTCGATCATCCACATGGCGGCTTTAAAAGCAGCAGGTGAATCAATGACAGAGCCCGAAAAATATGCTGAAAACAACATTTCCGGAACCATCAACCTGCTCAATGCAGCAACGGCTGCAAAGGTAAAATATTTTGTCTTTTCCTCAAGTGCGGCAGTTTACGGCGAACCACAATATCTTCCTCTTGACGAATCACATCCGACGGCGCCTGTGAACTTTTACGGCCATACAAAACTGGCAATTGAGAATTTGCTTCGCTGGTACAGTCAGCTCAAGGGGTTGCGTGTTTCCAGTCTGCGTTACTTTAATGCTGCAGGTTATGACGTGGATGGGGAGTTAAACGGACTTGAACATAAACCTAATAACTTATTGCCGATTGTACTGGAAACGATTATGGGCAGGAGAGAAAAAGTAGAAGTTTTCGGCACCGATTATGAAACAAGGGACGGCAGTTGCATACGTGATTATATTCACGTCAGTGATCTCGCGGAGGCACATCTGAAGGCACTGGATTATCTGAAGCAAGAAAATCAGGATCTGGTGATTAATCTTGGTACATCCAACGGTTTGAGTGTGCTGGAAATTATGCAGATTGCACGTGAAGTATCCGGACAGGAATTTAATTATACCCTCGGCCGGCGCCGTGCCGGTGATCCGGCGGTTGTTTTGGCAAAAGCAGAGTTGGCGGAGGAACTGCTTGACTGGAAGCCAAAACACAGTGACGCTCAAACTCTGCTGGAAACGACTCTGCGCGCTTATCGGGAGTGTTCATAGTTTTTTCGTCGACATCATCAAACTCATCTTAAAACAATTACCAAAAGAACCATTATGCGCATTTATATTCTGATTCTTGCAGCGTTTGCCTTGGGAGCCTGTACTCTCAAACCAGTCGAAACGGTTTATCACGAAGAAGATGATGTGACTCGTTTCACGACTAAAGCATTCAAAACCAAGACGCGGAGCAAGGAAATCAAACTGGTGGCCGTAAAGGAATGTAAGGGAAAAGTGATCTGCAGCGATGAGGAAATTAAACTAACTATTACACATGCTGACCGGTTTTCATTCCTCAAGGGTAAAGACCTTGAACTGCAAACTGAACAGGGTAAGGTTAAATTAAATGAGCGGGATTATTCAAACTCATACAATATGAGGACAAAAGCCAAATACGGAACCAGCGGAGTTTTAACAGAACGTTTTTTAATCTGGGTTACTGAATCCGATTTTCTCAAAGCCGCGCATGCACAAAACTCAACCTTATTTGTTGGAGATTTCTCTTTTGAGCTTTCGAGTGAGGGGCGGGTTCCGTGGCAAATTTTACTTGATAGAGAGCGTTTACTTGAGATAATGGATGAGGAACAGCGGAGGGAATATGGACTGTATCCGCATGAGAATAAAGAGAAAAAAAAACAGATTGTGCGTAAAATAAGGATTGTTTCAGAGGCAGCGGAGTCAACATGGAAACTGGTGAAGGACTCAAATAACCCTGAAGACCTACGCTACTTTCTGGAGCAGTTCCCGGACAGTCCTTATGCCGTACCCGCTAAGTTGAAGCTCAGGCAGTTGGAAAGGGAAAAAGAATAATCAGTTTAGTAATATTGTTCTGCTTAGTCCGGCAAAAACCGCTTACTGAGTTCTGTAGTCGGAATCATGCATTGCTCTCTTTTTCCAAACCACTTGTAGCGGTTTCTGGCAATGAAGCGATAGACCAGATCACGCAAGAAACGTGGGACAACAGCCAGAAAAATTAGATGTTTTTGCCAGCTGTCTAAATATGATAATGTTCTTAAAGCAGCATTACTGCTCACAGAAAATCTTTCTTCTTCAAAAAACACCAGACTTTCGATATAATTTTCATCTATTTTATGCTCTTCCAGCAATCTCCTGCCGGCTTCGCTTTGGAGTGAAGCAAAACGGATTGTTCCGGCAGAATCTCTTTTCACAATAAACTGGACCCAGACATTACAGAGGTTGCAGTGGCCATCAAAAAGCAAAATCGGCATCGAAGGATTTGATTTAAGTTTTCTGTTCTCGGGAAAAATTGTCATTCATGGTGAAGCTCGGCAAAGACCCGGAATCCAAGGGGGGTTTTTTAAATCTTGTCCTCAATCCACAATCCAGTCGAGGGCAGTCTCTGGTCTGGTATCTGGATCGCGGATCAAGTCCGTGATGACAAAAAAACACTTTTTCAGTAAGCTCTGAGTATACTTTAAAACACTCAGGAATGGAATATGGTTTAAAAATGAAAAGATTGATTGATCAATTCTCCAGACGAATTCTGGAACCTCAGGATGCCGCCAGTCTAGTTGTTTTTCGTGTTGGTTTTGGGCTGTTGATGTTTTGGGAAGTCACACGCTATTTTTATTTTGGCTGGGTTGAGGAACTTTACGCTAAACCTCAGTTTCATTTTCAGTATGAGTGGTTCAGGTGGATCGTACCATTCCCGGGAGAGGGCATGTATCTGCTGTTTACAGCATTGGGAATTCTAGCCTTAATGATCGCATCCGGTCTGTTTTACCGAGCTGCAGCGATACTGTTTTTTCTGGGATACACATACGTTTTCCTGCTTGATCAAGCCTTCTACAACAATCATTTTTACCTGATCTGCATGCTAAGCTTCATGTTAGTCCTGGCACCGCTTCACAAGTCATGGTCGCTAGATGTTTTACGGGGAGAAGAAACACATACGGACCGACTGCCCGCAATTTGGCTCTGGCTGATGAGGTTTCACATGGGTGTGGTATATTTTTACGGCGGGATTGCCAAGTTTGATCCGGATTGGCTGGACGGCCTGTCTACAAGGGAATTGCTCGGAGCGGCCAACCGCGGAACCATTTTTCAGCCGTTGATGGGAAATACCTGGGTACCTCATTTTTATGCCTGGTCCGGGATGTTTTTTGATTTATTGATACCCTTCCTCATGCTCTGGAAACCCATACGGAAATGGGCTTTTCTTTCTGCAGTTCTATTTCATACCAATAATTATTTTGTCTTTCCAATCGGAATTTTTCCTGTGCTGGCACTGGTTCTGACCCTGATTTATTTTGACGCAGATTTTCCGCGAAAAGTGTTTCCTCAAAAATTTAAAAACTGGCTTAGTCGGCAATACAGAAAGAGGATTCCAGTTCAGGAAAAGTTAGATCCTGCGCAGGCAATAATGGATTCGAGTAGGCAGGTTTCACGACCGGTCCTGATTTTTCTGAGTGTGTATGTGATGGTTCATCTGCTTCTTCCCTTCCGTCATTTGCTCTATCCAGGACGTACTATCTGGCATGAGGAGGGACATTATTTTGCCTGGCGAATGATGCTGCGTCAAAAAATAACCAGACTGCAGTTCAACGTCACCCATCCGGATACCGGGGAAATGCGTTATGCCGATCCGGGGGATTATCTGAATTCTTCACAGTTTAAAGTCTTTGCCGGCAATCCTGGAATGATTCTGTTGTTTGCACATCATCTAGATCAACTGGTTCAGAGCAATGCCCGCTTTGATCCAATAATTACAGCCAGAATTGAGGTCAGCCTGAACGGCAGGGATTTCAGGGAACTTGTTGATCCGGAGCTCGACCTTTCAAAAGTGCCAGCCTATGAGCCAAGTTACCTCTGGATTAAGCCTTTTGGGGAGCGGTGAACGTAACTTTTTGAATTTCCA
>CABXOR010000015.1 GCA_902513935.1 uncultured SAR324 cluster bacterium | reverse complement strand
GCTAGTTGGGACCATTTTAGCATGGTTTATGTTGTTATTTGCCATGATGTTCGACATGAATACGTTCCAAGTAAATGTAGGAAACGCAGCTTACTTCGTGGACACGGCCTCACTAATGATTGTTTTCGGGGGAACCGTAGCTTCCACATTTATTTCTCATCCTATGGATGATGCAAAGAAATTTTTGGGCATCATCGGTAAGTCATGGAAGCCAAATTCGGTTCAACTTGTAGAAACGCTGACCTTGATAATTGACGTTTCTAAAATTGCCCGAAAAAATATTCTGGCAATTGAAGACGCACTACCCAGCATCGAAAACCTTTTCCTGCGCGGAGGATTAAGACTGGTGGTGGACCGATCTGACCGGGAGGCAATAGTGAACATGATGGCTCACGAAGTAAAATATACAATGGCCGGCAAGGATAATGAAATTGCTGTGGTTGGAACAATGGCTTCTCTCTGCCCTGCTTGGGGAATGCTTGGAACTCTGGTTGGACTGGTACTGCTTCTACAGAACCTTGATGATCCTTCCGCGATTGGCCCTGCAATGGCTGTGGCTTTGATAACCACCTTTTATGGATCCCTTTTTGCGAATACCATTTTTTCTCCGGCTAAAAAGAAGCTTGAACTCTATGCGGGTGAGCAAAAAGTATTGATGGAAATGATCCGTGACGGAGTGCTTTACATTGAGGGCGGACAGCGTCCGGATTTTATTGAGAATGACTTGATGAACTATCTGCCGCCGGTTCAAAAAACAATGTATGAAGCTTTGAAGTTTGAAGGCGGCGGTGACACCGCCGCTGAAGGCGGAGAATGATCTAAACCTGAAAAAGGAGTAAATAATGGGTCAGATGATTGATGAGGAAGATTGTGAAATTTGTATTCCTTTTGATCAGGAATGGATTTTTACTTATGGTGATTTGGTAACGTTGCTGCTTTGCTTTTTCATTTTGCTCTTTTCCATGTGCAGGACTGATGTCGAAAAAAGCAGGCAAATTTCTGAAAGTTTCAAAAGCATGCCGCCGGGCAGTCCCTTTATTTTCACTGGACAATCTTCAAATTTAGATAAAGCTTCAAAGGAACTTGAACAGCTGGATGTACCTGATGACGTGTCAATCAATGCTTCAAAGGCTGGACTGGAGGTTACATTCAGCAAAACAGTGGCCTTTGAACAGGGTTCTGTATCAATTTCAGAGAAAGCAAAAAAAACTTTGATAAAGATGATGCCTATTATTGGGCAGATGCAGAACAATATTGAAATATCCGGACACACCGATGAGTCTGATTCAAATCAGAAATATCCATCAAACTGGGAACTTTCTGTAGCACGAGCAAGCGTGATTGCCGCTTTTCTGGAATCAAAACTTATTCCAGTAGATCGTATCCAGGTAGCAGGATTTGGTGATTCCCGTCCAAGATTTAATCCGGATACAGCTTATAAACGTAACTTGAACCGACGTGTACAGATTCTGCTCCTTCCTGAAGATCAAACACGCTAGTATCTCTGCAACCCTTAACTTAATACTGCGTACCTGAGATGGGAGAACTCATTGATGAGGATGATTGCGAAGTTTGTGTTCCGTTCGATCAGGAGTGGATATTTACTTATGGTGATTTGGTAACGCTGCTGCTTTGCTTTTTTATTTTGCTCTTTTCGACATGTAAATATGAAACAATGAAGTTCAAAAGCCTGGCTGCGAGTTTTAAACCTCTACCGGCTGGTACTCCGTTTTTGAATGAGGGTAAAGACTCAATTGTTGAGCAGATTGCTCAGCAGTTGGAGGAAAGTGAATTGGGAGATGACGCAAATATCAATGTTGAAGAAAAGGGGGTTGTTGTCTCTTTCAAAGCAAGTGCATATTTTAAAACAGATTCTGCCAAGTTAAATGCAAAGGCAATCAAGGAAATGACCCGCTTCTCCAAACTCATCTTTCTCCTGCCCAACAAAATTCAAATCGAAGGACATACGGAAAAATCTCAGCCTAAAAATTGGGATTCAACATGGGAACTGGCTGGAGCACGTGCCTCGAAGATTGCTCGATTCTTTATCGAAAACGGTCTTGATTCCACAAAAATTTCAGTTAAGAGTTTTGGTTCAACACGTCCTCGCTTTCTCGAAGCTTCGCCTACTCAAAAAAGCTTAAACAACCGGGTAGAAGTTGTTGTCCTACCGTAATAACCGTAATCAATCCATATTCCGCCCGTAAACAATAGACTCCTGAAAATCGTAGTTTTTACGTTTTTGCTCAGGAAGTTCTTCCGGACTTATTTCACGAAATCCGCATTGAGTAAAAACATGTGAGGTGGCAGTACTTAAAGCGAATGCAAGTTTACAGTTTCCAGAGCGGATTATTTCAGAAGCAGCCTGAATCAGTACACTGCCGATCCCCTGATTACGATATGATTTATTCACTGCCAGACTGGCAATTTCTGCTGCAGAACCATCTGTATAATAAATAACTTCGCAGCAACCAATAACGTCTTCATCAATACAAAACACCAGATAATTATCAATTTGCTGTTCAATGTAAACAGGCGTACGCAAAACAATCGCTGCATGCTGAACCGGGCTTTTGAGGATTTCCAATATAGACTGCAAATCGCTAAGCTGTGCAGGACGAGTGCGTTTGTATGAACTGTTTGTAATCATTACTCCGACTCCTTTCGGAGTAAGCAGTTCTGCGAGCAGGGCACCCTCAACCCTACCGTCCAGCAAATGACACCGTTCAACACCATGAACACAGGCTTCAGTCAGTACATTCAATTGCAGGCGCTGTGATGAAGGTAAATCAGGATTTTTTTTCAACCATTGCAGAACACTTTCTGTTGTCATTTCCAGAGAATCTGCGCCATCAATTTGCGGCAATGTTAGTGTATCCAATAAAATTAATTTTTTTGCACGTAAGCGCATTGCCACTTCAAAGGCAACCTGATTTGGATCAAGAATCCACAATCTTCCCTTTTCTCCCAGTGCAAAAGGTGGTAGTATAACTAGCTTTGAGTTTGAAATTTCCTGACGGAGTGTTTCCAGGTCAAGTCCACAAACATTTCCAGTGAAGTGTGTACCGAAATTTCCGGAAAAAGATTTTTTCTCTGCAAACATGAAATGACCGGTTAAGGTTTGAATCTGCCGACTACAACTCCTGAACCGAGTCAGTAACTGCCAGTTTGCAGAAGAAATTGCCTGTTCAATCAGCGGTAAATGTGCTTCTTCCGCAACAAGAATACCGTCTTCAGTTTGGGAAACAAGACCACCATCTGTTAGAAACTTGCGGATATGTGTTTCTGCGCCATGGATCAAAACGATTCTGATACCAACTTGTTGCAAGAGCGCTAAATCTTCAATTACTCTGAAGTTGTGACCATTAAGTAAATCTCCGCTTAGTTGAACCACAAAAGTTTGCTGATGGAATTCTTCCAGATAGGGCAGGGAAGCCCGCAAATTATGAATAAAACCGGACAATTCCGGATCAAGAGAATACTGTGGCATGAGTTATATTAATAAAAAAGTTAAACTGGAATCTTCACCGCAAAGTAAACAAAAAGCGGAAGTTCTTTCAATCGTAATTCCTGCTTTCAACAGCGTAAAACTTCTGTCAATCTGTCTTGAAGCCCTTGAAAAACAAACTGCGGAAAAATCCTGTTTTGAAGTTACAGTTGCAGACGATGGTTCCACAGATGAAACTTTGAAAATGCTGCTGCAGCTTAAAGCACGCTCTGAGATACAGCTTCAATGGACTACAATCCCGAATTCCGGTCCAGGAAATGCTCGTAATGCCGGAGTTGCTTTATCTTCCGGAACATGGATCGGGTTTATGGACGCGGATGTCATTCCACATCCGGACTGGGTAAAAAATGCACTTACGCTAATTCAGCAAAAACCGGAAGCCGGAGCATTTGAGGGCCGAACAGAAGTCACTCAACGCTGCCGGGCTACGCCATTCACACATCAAACCGAAAACATTGACGGCGGACGCTACCCAACATGTAATTTTCTGGTCCGCCGAAACTTAGCACATTTTCATCCGGCTTATCTTATTCCTTTCCGGGAGGACACAGATTTAGCGTTCAGCATTTTAGCAGCAGGATTCCCGATTATATTTGCTCCCGAACTGATTGTGGAACATCCACCTCTACCTTCAAGCTATTTACGGCCGCTGGTTTTAGCACGAAGATATTATTATGACGGTTTATTATCTCGCAGATTTCCCCGTCGTTACCGTAATGATTTGGACGCACATCAGATAATTGGTCTCAAAATTCCGCATTTGAAGAAAAAATTATACTCTTTATTTGTGCTTTCTCAAATTGTTTTTCTTGGATCACAGTTTTTCGGTTTATCAGGAAAGAGTTTGTTTCTGGCAGGAAGTGCCTACCTTTTGTGCCTGCTAATGACTGCCGGAGCAAGTCTGCGCTTTGCAAATGTGCGGGATCTTTCGCTCAAAGACTGGCTTGTCTTTATTTGCCAGCAACACGTGCTGCCGTGGGTGATGGGTTATTCACTGTTTCGGGGGTGGTTGGATTTTCGCGGAGAACCTGAGTATTCGGCCAGTTAATTGTGACGGCGAGAGTGTACGATAATTTGACTATTTACGCAAAGCAATTCAGAATGGACGACCGCTCTTTGAAGATGTGCCAGACGTCAACTCCTGTCTGATTTTAATTTGTCGTTGAATGCAGGTAGCCGGAATTATTCAGTTTGGATTCAAAGACAAACTGACTCAGGTCCGTAAAGAAAAAGATTTAAATCAGAAAATAAGTGTAATTCAAGATGTTTGTTACCTATAAACTTTCAGAAAATTCATTTAAAAAACTACGGAAAAAAGGAGTCAGTGATGTTGCTCTAAACGACCTTGCTGAGTTGGAGAACAGGGTATTTCCAAACTCGTATATTTTTTTGAGCCGTGTCCGGAAGCTCCCTCAGGCAGAAGAAATTTTGAAAAATGAGGCGGATCTTTTAAAAGCAGCTAAGGGGTTTTTGCGCCTGGACCTCGTGATCCCGAACCGCACAATCAGGGAATGGGTCGAGGCTCTGATTTTTGCGGTTGTAGTGGCAACCATTGTCCGGACCTATTTGTTTGCACCCTATCAAATCCCATCCGGATCGATGCTGCCGACTATTCAGATTGGAGACCACATATTTGCCAGTATGTATTCCTATGGCTCGCCTATTCCCTTCACAGATATCAAACTTTTTAAAAAACCTGTACTGCGTGGAGATATTATAATATTCCCCTTTCCGCAAGATCCTTCGATTGACTACATAAAACGCGCAGTTGGGCTGCCTGGTGAGATACTGGAAATTCGGAAAGACCAGATTTTCATAAATGGAGAACAACTTGATGAACCTTACGCATATTATGAACCAAATGAACGTAGAGCCCGACTGGCGCAGGGTTTAATGTCATCAACTCCTGTCAGCCGCTTTGGCCCGATTAAGATTCCGGAAGGTAAAATATTTGCGATGGGAGATAATCGATACAACAGTGCAGATAGTCGTTACTGGGGTTTTGTTGATCTGAAAACAGTTGTCGGAAAAGGACAGATAATCTACTGGTCGCACAATCCTGATGAAAATATTTTTGGCGGATATAGATTTGGCCGCTTACTTGATTACCTGAAATAATAAGTCAGCAAGAGCAGTTTTTTAGTGAAATTATGAAAACAGCAGCAAATACAATTACCCGAAATGCACCCTGCTGGTGCGGAAGTGGTAAAAAATATAAAAAATGCCACTTGGAAAAAGGGCAAAAACAAGTGCGGTTGCCAGAGAAAAAACCTAAGCCTAAAGGGCGTCAAGTTATTATTAAAACCGAGAAACAGATTGAAGGTATCCGCAAAAGCAGCCAACTTACAAGGTTTCTGCTCGATATGGTTGAGGAACGAATCGGTGAGGGAGTGACATCAAATGAAATAGACGGGTGGGTTTATCGTGAAACTTTGGCTAACGGCGCAATTCCGGCTCCATTGAATTACGGGCACGGTCAAGGTCGACGGAGGATGCCGTTTCCTAAAAGTGTCTGTAGTTCACCGAACAATGTCATTTGCCATGGTATTCCAAACAATCAGGCACTGCAGAGCGGTGATATTGTGAATATTGATGTTACCTGCGATTTAGACGGCTATTTTGGAGATGCCAGCAGAATGTTTATCATTGGCGATGTCCCAGATAGAACGCGGGAATTGGTAGAAGTCACACGGGAATGTCTTGAACTTGGTATAGAACAGGTTTATCCATCTAATACACTTGGGGACATTGGCCACGTTATTCAGCAGCATTCGGAAAAACATGGTTTTTCGGTGGTCAGAGATTTTGCAGGACATGGAGTTGGAGTAGAATTTCACGAGCCTCCACAGGTACTGCATTACGGTCAGCCAGGGACAGGTATAACCATTCAGGAAAATATGATCTTCACAATTGAACCGATGATCAACATGGGCAGTTATGAATGCAGAGTTTTGGGTGACGGCTGGACGGCTGTGACTGTGGACGGAGAGTTATCTGCTCAGTGGGAACACACTTTGCTGGTTACTGAAAGTGGAGTTGATGTACTGACTGCATAAGTCATTCTGCATTAACAATGTATTGCTTGTTAGCAATCAAGATTAGACAATTACCTGATAATTATCCATTCACACGAAAGCAGGAATGACAAACAATTGTGAATTATACTTTGTAAACTAGTTCATCAAAATACTGTTTTCAATTATTTTGTATGCATGAGAGCATTAAGCTTGTATTTTCCGCAGTATTCGCTTAATTTGTTGTATAATCTATTACAATCTTAAACATGAAAATTTAAAATGGGTACCTGGAACAAACCACCAAATAAATCACCTTGGGAAAAAGGGTCGCAACCTCCCGACATTGATGAACTCCTCAGCAATCTTCAGGATAAGTTTAAGATTGGTCTGCCAAAAAAAGGAGCATTTACCTACATCCTAATTTTAGCAATTATCGTTTGGTTGGGAACGGGTATTTTTATTATTGATCCTGAAGAACAGGGAGTCATCAAGCGTTTTGGAGAGGTTACAGAAGTGGTTGGACCGGGACCGCATTATCATTTACCAACTCCGATCGAAACCGTCCAGATTGCTCCTGTAACTGCAGTGCGGAGACTTGAGATTGGATTCCGTACAATACAGCTTGGACCTCCTGCCAAATACAGACGTGTTTTAAAAGAATCATTAATGCTCACAGGAGATGAAAACATCATTGATGTGCAGTTCATAGTGCAGTATCGCATTTCTGATTTGGAAAATTATTTTTATAGTCTGACTAACCCAGATGTAACTGTGAGATCTGCCGCTGAATCCGCGATGCGTGAAGTTATCGGTGATTCTTCAGTTACGGAAGCACTGACAGTTGGAAAAGGAATAATTGAAGATACTACAGCACTACTTCTTCAGCAAACTATGAACAGCTACAAAGGCGGAATTAAGATTGAGAATGTGAAACTGCAGGATGTTCATCCTCCGGACGCAGTAAAAGAAGCTTTTAAAGATGTGGTAAGTGCCCGTGAGGACCGAGAAAAAATGATCAATGATGCAGAAGGGTACAAAAACAATCTTGTTCCGAAAGCCAGAGGAGAAGCTGCACAATTGGTCAATAGTGCAAAGGGTTATGCCAAAGAAAAGGTGTTGGTCGCCACTGGTGAATCAGAAAGATTTAATCTGGTCTATGAAGAATACAAAAAAGCCAAAGATATTACCCGAGAGCGGATTCTGCTAGAAACAATGGCCAACATTCTCCCAAAAGTAAACAAGGTGGTTGCTGACAAAGAGTTGGGAGGGAATGTTCTTCCGTTTTTGCCTATCGGACAATCATTGAATCAATTGAGTAAATAAGTTTAGTCAGATCAATTTGACAACCAAGTTATCCCCATCTTTTGGCTTGTTAGTCACAGTTTACGTTTACTCTGAATTCATGTTGTTTTCAGGACTTTTTCAATTAATTTTTTGGAGGTATTAATGATTGCAGTTGGTTCGGAAGCACCGGATTTTAAATTGGCCAGTCAGTTTGATACGGAGTTTTCCTTGAGTGAGTTCAAGGGAGAAAAGAATGTAATGCTGGTGTTTTATCCACTTGACTGGACTCCCACCTGAAGCAGGGAAATACCCAAAATTGAGTCGATGATTGATCGATTCAAGGAGGCAGACACTCAAGTATTGGGTGTTAGCATTGACAGTAAACATTCACATAAAAAATGGGCCGAATCCCTTGGCGGTGTGTCTTATCCACTGCTGCAGGATTTCCATCCAAAAGGCTCCATGTCGACTTCTTATGGAACTTATTTGGAGAATAAGGGATTCACAGCTCGATCAACAGTTATAGTAGACAAGCAAGGCTCGGTTCGATATTCCGTTATGGCAGATGGAGAGCGCATCATTGCTGAGCTTTTGACTGAGTGCAAAAAGATTAACGGCTGAGCAGCTGGAAATATTTATTAAAATCATACAGGCGGTCTATGTTGGGACCGTTTTTTTTTGGGAATAATAAAATAGATGCACTCAAGAATGGAACTATATTTCTACAAAGACTGCGAATATTCGCAGATTGTACTGAATACGATTTCCAGACTGAAAATACAGGAAAAATTCACCTTTAAGGATATCCGCCTGAATCCGGACTATGCGCAAGAACTGGTTGATCTGACAGGGGATATTACAGTACCCTGCCTGGTAAATGCGGAGGGTCCTATGAAAGAAGCAAAAGACATTCGTAAATACCTTGTTTCGCATTACATGTGAAACTCTTTAAGTCGTCTCTCCCCCGCTTTCAGACATTAACCAACTTTGATGCTAAGAATATCATCCGTCCAGTTAAAAATCGTCTGAAAGTGCCTTTCTTTGTTCAGATGTGAGAGATGTTTCCTCTTTAAATAAAGGATGATCTGAACCAATTGCTGCAGGTACTTTACCCTTCGTATTGAACTTAATGTATTGAACAGAAGACAATCGACCATCTCCAATTTGTCTCTTGTCAAAAATTGCCCTTATACGGGTTTCATCTTCTAATTTTAGATAAAGATGCATTGGCAAATCAATCCACTTGCTCAGTTTGTCATCTCTTTCCGCAGGATCATCAATTTCTATCAACAGCGTACATCCCAACTCCCCGGACTCACCAAGAATTTCATTGTAGGTTTTTATTTCATGCTGGATATCTGCCTCTTTTACAATACGTTCCACCCGCATCATTTCCTGAATTTGGTAACGAACAGTATCTTTATTTTCAAACAGGAATGACAAAACACCTCCAACATTAATTCTGCGGACTTCCTTTATTTTTATTATGTTTTCACGAATTTCACTTCGCTGATCTTCGTAAGTTACATAGTCCAGAATTTCTTTCCGGCTGACATACTGCATTCCGACTCTCCTTTAATTGTGAGGAATGGTTAATTGGTAGAAAATATTATAATTTATTATCTGTATCAACAGAACGATAAGCCTCTGCAAGGATGGACATAGGGTGTTTGGGTTTCACTCCTGCATGTTGTTTAAACTGTAGTGCCGCCAGGGGACAGTCGGTAACCCATACTTCAGTTTCTTCGGTTTTCATTCCATCAAATGATTTTTGACCAATTCGTTTGGAAGCCTCAAAGCTCTCAACTTTCATGGCATAAGTCCCATCATGTCCACAACATTCCATGACAGTTTTCATTTTTGAACCCGTCATTTTTTTAATTAAATCACGTCCCTTAAAGCCAATTCCTTGAGCCCTTAAATGGCAAGGAGCATGATAGCTAATGGCTTCTGTTAGTATATTATTCATGTCCGTGTTAAACCTGTCTTCATTGCGAATGTTCCATAAAAATTCTGAAGGATCGTTTATTGCCCCTGATAATTTTTTGGCTCTTTCACGATCCTCTCCTTCCAGGAGTTCCGGATACTCTCGTCTCATCATCATTGCACAGGTTGGGTTGATCGCGAGGACCCTGCTGCCCTGTTCCACAAACGGCATAAGAATATCCAGATTGTGTTTTGCATTGGCACGTAATGTTTTCAAATCTCCCTGCTCCCATACCGGCATCCCGCAGCACTTCAACCCTTTTACACAAGCACAGTCTACCTTGCTTTTTTCCAGTACTTCTATCGTATCTTTCCCAATTTGCGGTTCATTGTGCTGAACATAACATGTTTGAAATAAAACGGTTTCAGCTTCGTTATTTTTACGAATCAGTCCCTTTTTATTTGCCCATTTTTCAAATGTCGAAAAACTAAAATCAGGCAGTAATTTTTCTCGATGAATGCCGAGTAATTTTTCCATAAACCATCGAATGGCGCCGACCCGGTTCATTACATTTGCAATTCCGAAACTCAAACGGGCCATCCCGGCAGATATTTCTGGGTTTCCTAAAATTTTATCACGCAAACTCCTGGATTTATCTATGGAGTGGACTGCCTTATGACGATGAACCAGTTTGGGAAAATCGAGTTTAAACTGGTGTCCATCTCGAACAGAATAAGGACACTGAACTTCACACAATTTGCACTGGAAACATGCATCCACGATCTGTTGTGTTTCCTGTGGTTTAATCTTTTTCACCTCACCTTCATATTGTTTATCCAGAAAATTAAAAAGCGTAGGAAAGGAGTCACAATACTTAAAACACATTCTGCAGCCATGGCAAATTTCAAATGTCCTTTCAATTTCTTTATCCAGCGCAGTCTTATCCCAATACATTGAATCACTGGGATCATAAGTTAAACCGTCTGTTGGCAAATAAGATATTCTAGATTGATTTTCTTCCACGAGTTTTAATGGGTGATTCTCTAGAAAAAAGAAGTAAACGCCTCAAAGATATTCGATTCGAGGCGTTTTAAGGTTTAATCAGGTAACGCTGTCTGCCATTTGTTGAAATCGACCGGCATGAGATTTTTCTGCTTTTGCCAATGTTTCAAACCAATCGGCAATTTCTGCAAAATTTTCTTCTCGAGCGGTTTTGGCCATGCCTGGATACATATCAGTGTATTCATGAGTTTCACCGGCTACCGCGGCTTTTAAATTATCCAGCGTATCTCCAATAGGTAGACCTGTTGCAGGATCACCAACTTCTTTCAAATAATCCAGATGCCCGTGAGCGTGCCCAGTTTCTCCTTCTGCGGTTTCACGAAAATTACTTGCTATTTCAGGATAACCCTCAATGTCAGCGACTTTTGCAAAATAAAGATAGCGTCTATTTGCTTGAGATTCTCCTGCAAATGCATCTTTGAGGTTTCCGTGAGTTTTTGTACCATTCAAATTACTCATATTCTAGTCCTTTTTGTAGATTGAAATCATAGGTTTGTTTATCAACTCCCCCTGAGTCCTGAATGAACTCGGTGTAATTATAAAATTATTAAATTGATTTGTCTAATCGTTTATTTTTATTATACTTATAGGTAATATCTATTAATATGGATTAACCCATTGTTTGAGGAGTGATTATGAATTTGAGAGATTTGGAATATCTTGCAGCTGTTGGAGAACATAAACATTTTCGAAAAGCTGCAGAAAAATGTTTTGTGAGTCAACCCACTTTGAGCGGACAACTCAAAAAATTAGAAGACCACATTGGCGCTCAACTGGTAGAACGAACCACCAGAAATGTCTTTTTGACACCCATTGGAGAAGAAATAGTAAAAATTTCACGGAGAATTTTGGCTGATGCGGCTTCCATTGAAAATATGGTTTCAACCTATACAGATCCAATGAGCGGTACACTCAATGTTGGTCTAATTCCAACAATAGCACCTTATCTTTTGCCCTTGATTGTGCAACCTATAAATCAAGCCTATCCTCAACTGGAAATTATCTTAAAGGAAGTTCAAACAGAAGTTATGTTGAATAAACTGAGTGAAGGGACATTGGATGCAGGAATCTTAGCAGTTCCTCTAGAAATGAAAGGACTTGAAGAGATCATTCTATACACAGAACCATTTTATGTTGCTGCTAACAATCTGCACCCATTTGCAGCTAAATTATCTATCAAGATAGAGGATTTGCAGGATGAAACTCTATTATTACTGGAAGAAGGTCATTGCTTGAGGGGGCAGGTTATGGATGTTTGTTCACAAGCCATGACCAAAGAAAGAAAAGATTTCCAGGGTACAAGTCTGGAAACAATCAGACATATGGTATCTACTGGTATTGGAATTACCCTGATTCCACAAACTGCAATTGATTATAATAATCTAATTCAAAATGCTTCTATCAAATATATTCCGTTTAAAAACCCTGCGCCTGCCAGAAGAGTTGGATTATTATTTCGGAAAACTTCCAATAGAAAAGTGTGTTTTCAAAAATTAGCTGCTTCGGTTCAAAGTATCATTCAAAAAGAATTTTTACTGGAAGAAACTGTAGAAGTTCTTCCAGTAAATTTGAACAGATAGAACTTCACCAAATATATCTACGGGAAAGGGCAGGGTGGTTCTCAGGTTTCCTCAAGTCCCCTTTTCATTATCAACTTCCCGGAACGTACCATTTCCACAAGCCCCATTGGCTCCAGTAGTTTTTCAAGGGCATCAATTTTTAAGGAATCGCCGGTCGTTTCAATCACAAGAGACTGATCCGTAATGTCTACTGTTTTTGCACGAAACACTTCTACAATCTGGAAAATTTCTGCACGCTGATCAGGCTTTACCCTTACTTTAAATAATGCCATCTCCCGATCCACAATATCCGTAGAAGGGTGACTGGCGGCGTGAACAACATCAACTAATTTATTCAGTTGCCGCAGTATTTGGTCGTATGAGCTTGGTACACCCTGTACTACTACTGTAATTCTTGAAAAGTTGGTATTGTGTGCCGGTGAAACGACCAGTGAATCCACGTTGTAGCCACGACGCGCAAATGTTTGAGCAAGCCTGACAAGAACTCCGGGCTTGTTACAAACATAAATACTGATTGCAAATTTTTCTTCCATAAAAGCCTGATTGTGATTAATTATGATCGACTATTCAGCAGGGCATCGATTAAAAGTATAAAAATTAAACGGTAATGAAAGTTTATTTTCCTCTATTTCAGAGATCAAGTACTGCCAACGGGCTTTTTAAGTTTCTTGCTTGTCGGAGGTTCATCAATTAACATTTCGCTGACTGCTGCTCCTGCAGGAATCATTGGGAAAACATTATCAGCTTTGACAACTTCTGCTTCAATAATGCAGGGACCATCGTTGTAGGCCAGAGCTTTTTTTAACACTTTGGTCACATCACCTGCACGCCTCAGATGAAAACCCTTGATTCCGTATGCTTCTCCAATTTTGACAAAATCCGGATTACCTTCCATATCCACACCGCTTTCACGGTTATCAAAAAACAGCTGTTGCCATTGCCGAACCATGCCCAGATAGTTGTTGTTGATAATCAAAATTTTGAGCGGCAACTTGTTAATTGCAGCCGTTGCCAGCTCCGACATAGTCATTTGGAAACCGCCGTCACCCACAACAGCAACTACAAGATCTTCTGGGTTTCCAAGTTGCGCCCCAATAGCTGCGGGGAATCCGTATCCCATGGTTCCAGCTCCTCCGCTGGACAGCCATTGGCGTTCGCGGGTTGATCTGCAGAATTGGGCAGCCCACATCTGGTGTTGCCCGACATCCGTTGCAATAATAGCATTGGATCCGGTTAAACGGTCCAGTTCAGCTAAAACATGTTGTGCGCGCAAACCTCCACGCTTTGGATATTTTAAGGGGTGTTTCTTTTTCCAGTTCTCAATTTTCTTCAGCCACTCTTTGGTGTCCAGTGGCTTTACTAGAGGGATCAATTCATCCAGAACCAAAGCTGCATCTCCATTTACGCTGATGTCCGGCTGAATGATCTTTCCAAATTCAGCAGGATCAATGTCTATATGTATTTTTGTGGCATTTGGACAAAATTCACTAACTTTGCCCGTAATGCGATCATCCCAGCGTGCGCCGATTGCCATAATCAGATCACACTCGATAACTGCCTTGTTGGCATAAGCTGTTCCATGCATACCCAGCATTCCAACTGAAAGCTGGTGCATTTCAGAAATACTCCCTTTTCCAAGCAGAGTTGTGGTAACAGGAGCCCGAAGTTTGTCTGCCAGTTTTTTTACTTGTTTTCCCGCATTAGAAATTACAGCACCGGCTCCAACATAAAGCAGGGGGCGTTTTGATTTTGCCAGCAGCCCAGATATTTTTTTTATACTACTGGAGTTCCCACTTGTTGGTACTGCATATCCCGGCAAATCCATTTCTGCCGAAAAATCCTCTGCCCATTCTTCCGAAACCACATCTTTAGGCAAATCTACCAGAACGGGCCCAGGACGACCTGTTGAGGCAAGATGGAATGCTTCGTTAACAATTCTTGACAAGTCTTTTACATCCCTTACCAGATAACTGTGTTTGACTACAGGCATTGTCACACCAAACACATCGGCCTCCTGAAAAGCATCTTTACCCAAATTGGGCGTGATGGTTTGTCCTGTTAGAACCACAAGAGGTACTGAATCCATATGAGCAGTGAGTATCCCAGTGACGGTGTTAGTCGCCCCGGGTCCGGAAGTCACCAAAACCACTCCGGTTTTTCCAGTAGCTTTCGCATAACCATCCGCCATGTGTGTTGCCCCTTGTTCGTGACGTACTAAAATTATTTTTAGTTCCGGAGCATCTACAAGTGCATCAAAAATCGGCATACAAGCACCACCGGGATATCCGAAAATATACTCAACTCCTTGTTTTTTCAGGACTTCCACTAAAATTTGAGACCCGTTCAAGCGTTTTTTCATGTTCTTAGTTTAGAAAAATGTATAGTTTAACCTAAAATATACCACTATTTTAGTACCACCTCAAGTAAAAACACAAACATTGTGTAAAAATATTAAATAATAATACCTTGTAATAAAAAGAGTTGTCAATTATGACGATTAAAAGTGATTAAATGACATCCGACTATAAATAAAGGGTCAACATTAAGAATATAATACAAATAATAGTTGGTTTTAAAAAGAAAAAATTAATGATACACACAGGAAGCACAAAACATTTTGTATAAAAAACACCTTGGATAAACGAATTTTATTGATTTTTTGGTAGTATTTGATAGAACTAAGACTCGTATTATTTAGACAGTTCATCGAAAAAAGAGGTTTTAATTTGTTTTCCAAGGACATTCTGACTCAAGTTGGCAATCTGTTGAGTCGTTATCCCATCAAGCAAAATGCACTGATTCCAATTTTACTTTTGGCTCAGCAAGAAAATGAGGGATGGTTGACAGAAGAGTGGATGCAGCACGTCGCCGATATTTGTGAAGTGCCGCTTACTCATGTTGAAGGTGTGGTTACCTTTTACACTATGTTTCGTTTGAAACGCCCCGGGAAATTCCATTTACAGGTTTGCACCTGTGTACCATGTTGTCTCGTTGGAGGAACAGAGTTATTGGAACACACAGAAAATAAACTTAACATTCACGCAGGACATACGACAACTGATGGTGAATTCAGTATTGAAGAAATGGAGTGCCTTGGTGCGTGCAGTTTTGCACCTGCGATCATTGTAAATGAGGACTATCATGAGCAGGTAACTCCGGACAAAATGGATAAATTGATTGATCAACTGAAACAGTAAAAATGCTAGAAGAAACCCTTGTTCTTTTCAAAAATATCAGAAACCCCAAATACGATAAGTCTCTGTCCGGTTACAAAAAATCCGGTGGTTTTAAATCTTTGAAAAAAGTATTTGGCATGAAGCCGGAAGAAGTTGTGCAGGAAGTCAAAGAATCCGGAGTACGTGGACGGGGCGGGGCGGGATTCCCGACAGGTTTGAAATGGAGCTTCATGGCAAAAGGAACCGGTAAACCCAGTTATCTGGTTGCCAATGCTGATGAATCTGAACCAGGGACCTGTAAGGATCGCGAACTGATGCTTAAAGATCCTCACCTTTTTTTGGAAGGCCTGATGATTGGAAGTTATGCTGTTGGTTGTCATCATGCTTACGTTTATGTTCGTGGTGAATTTTTTCCAGCCATCACGATCTTAAATGCTGCTGTTGATGAATTATATGCAGACGGGCTTCTTGGACCTGACCCGCTGGGCAGCGGTTTTTATCTGGACATCACAATCCACACCGGCGCGGGTGCTTATATTTGCGGCGAGGAAACCGCACTGCTGGATTCATTGGAGGGCAAACGCGGACAGCCCAGAGTAAAACCTCCTTTCCCTGCAGTTTCAGGCTTCAATGGATGCCCAACGAGTGTAAACAATGTTGAGACATTGGCCTGTTTGCCCTTTATTTTTAGCGATGGAGGGGTGGAATCTTTCAAAAGTTTTGGTCCACAAAATAATTCAGGGACACATTTAGTTAGCTTGAGTGGTCATGTAAATAGCCCAGGAGTTTATGAGTTGCGGATGGATGTCAGTATGAAAGACATTATTTACGAAATCGGCGGAGGCATCCGGAATGGAAAGAAGCTTAAAGGTGTAATTCCCGGAGGCTCCTCTTCACCTGTCATGAAAGCCGATGAAATTGATGTGCTTTATAACTTTGATGATTTGGCGAAAATAGGGACTATGATGGGATCTTCGGCAATGATGGTCTTTGATGAAGATACTGATGTAGTAAAATTACTCCACCGCATTACCCGTTTTTACGCTCATGAATCCTGCGGCCAGTGTACACCCTGCCGCGAAGGGACTCAGTGGTCACGTCTAATTGTCCGGGATTTTCTCAGGGGAAACGGAAGTGAAGAAAAATTAAAGCGTCTTGACCGAGTCGGCGGAAACATGTTGGGGACCACTCTTTGTGCTTTGGGGGATGCCGCTGCGATGCCGATTCAAAGTTTTGTAAACAAATTTCCGGAGGAGTTCCGGAATTATTATGCCACTACTTAACGAGTTTTCCATGCCTGTATTTCAAATTGATGGTGAACCGGTTGAATATAAACCGGGTGAAAAAGTCCTTTCTGCCGCATTACGTTGCGGAAAAATAATTCCTCATTATTGCTACCATCCCGGAATGTCTATTGTCGCCACCTGCCGAATGTGTCTGGTGGATGTGGTCGATCTTGGTAATGGCAGACCTGCACCAAAACTCCAAACCGCATGTTCTGTGGATGCCACGGAAGGCATGAAGATCGAAACTTTCAATCAAAAAGTTGAAGAGGGACGGAAACTTGTTAACGAATTTTTGTTGATCAATCACCCCCTCGATTGTCCGATCTGTGATCAGTCCGGAGAATGTACTCTTCAAGACTACGCTTTCAAATATGGTTCCGGAAAATCGGAAATGGATTATTCTAAACGGGTTAACGGCTGGCGCGACATCGGCACTTTTGTGGCCCTTGAACGTAACCGCTGCATTCAGTGCTCACGCTGCGACCGTTTTACCAGGGAAATAACCGGTACCAACGAATTCGGCATGTTTAACCGTGGACATGAATTGACCGTGGACACCTATACAGACAGACCGATGACGAATAAATTTCAGGGAAACATGGCGGACATTTGTCCGGTCGGCGCCATCACCGAAAAAGAGTTCCGCTTCAAGCGTCGCGTTTGGAAACTGAAAAAAAATCACTCCATTTGTACCGGCTGTTCTACAGGATGTAACGTCACAATTGAACATGACAGAAACGAAGTATTTAGGCTCAAACCACACGAGAACCAAAGCGTCAATAAATGGTGGTTGTGTGATGAAGGACGTTTGACTTACAGAAAAATGAATGAAAGAAAATTCAGAATAAATCAGCCTTTGGGACTAATTGGAGAGGATCTCGAAGGTATTTCATGGGAAAAAGCATACGGTGCAATTGCGGAACGAATCCGAGAGCTGAAGCCGCTCCCCCAAGAGGTGCTCGCACTTACCGATACTCATGCAAGCAACGAAGAATTATTTTTAATTCAAAAATTGTTGAAAGATGGGTTCTCTTCTGAAAACATCTTTTGCCCTTTTCCTACGTGGGAACAAAGTGAAAGTGATTTTTTCATAAATACCCTCATCACGACAGATAAAACCCCCAACCGGGCTGGAGCACTGGCGCTTCAGATCAAGGGGGACCAGAAGAACACAAAACTTAAAAAAGTGATCGAAGGTGAATTGAAAGTAGTCTTCGTACTGGGCAACCCATTTGAAAACGAATTGGAGTTGAAGGAAATAATAAAGCAGACACAACTGGTAATTCATATCGGAGTTTTTCACAATTCCTGGAGTGAAATGGCTGATGTTGTACTTCCCGGACAGTTTTATTCAGAAAAAGAAGGAACCTATACTAACAAGAATCAGCGTGTTCAGTCGACTGAAATTGCTGTCAAGGCTTTACACAAGACTCGCCCGGAGTGGCAGATTATTTCAGAATTATCGCAGGCTCTGGGGGACAAAAGTAGTTTCGAAAGTATTCCACAAGTTTTTAACGCAATGGTTCAGGAGTCAAAGGCATATACCGGAATTAGTTTTGATAAAATTGGAAGCTTTGGAATTGAACTGACGAAAAATACAAAAGACCCTGGTAAAAAAGTTGTCCCGGAAATGACAGCTATTTAATAGTCCACCATTATTCATGCCGTAATTTAAAAACTATGTTAACAATTTTTTACATTTTTGCTGTACTGAGCGTGCTGGGTGCGCTGGGTGTCCTTTTTTTACGGAAACCAATACACTGTGCACTGTCCCTGGTGGGCACGTTTTTTTGTTTAGGTGCAATCTATGTAATGCTCAACGCGGAGTTTGTAGCAGTCATTCAGGTTTTGGTTTATGCTGGCGCAATCATGGTTCTTTTCCTCTTTGTGTTGATGCTGCTTTCCTCAAAGGACTCTGAACAGTATGTCAACAAATGGTCCGTGGGGAAAATTTTGGCGGGGCTTCTCTCATTGGGAATTTTTATTCAAATTGCCGGTCTATTCACAGTAAACGAACTGCAGCTTGGATCGAAGGGGGAATATCCGCTTGAGGTTGTAGAAGAAGTTGGTTCGATTACTCTAATTGGACGCCTGCTTTTTACAGATTATATTTTGTCATTTGAAATAATAGCTATTCTCCTGCTAGTTGCAGTAATTGGGGCGGTCGTGATTGCAAAACGACGTTTTCAGTAAATCTTTTTATGATTCCCATTGAACATATTTTATTGTTGAGTGCACTCCTTTTTATAATTGGGGTACTGGGTGTGATGCTACGCCGCAACGTCATTGTGATATTTATGAGCATTGAACTGATGCTCAACGCAGTCAACTTGTCATTTGTGACTTTCGCCAGGAGCTTAGACTCCATGACCGGTGTTATCTTTATCTTTTTTATCATTGTGGTTGCCGCTGCAGAAGCGGTGGTCGGCTTATCGATAATTCTTTCAATTTTTCGAACACGAAAAACTCTGAATATTGATGAGTTTAATTTATTAAAGTGGTAGCTATGTCACAAATTTGGCTTGTACCGGCATTCCCCCTGCTTGGATTTATCCTAAACGGTTTTTTGGGGAAACGTTTTGGTACACGTTTTGTTACCTTTGTCGGTCCAATGGCAGTCGGAATGGCATTTGCCCAGTCGCTCATCCTGTTTTTTCAGATGCTTGAGGCAGAAGGGAATGTTCTCAATGAACACCTTTATACCTGGATTGCCTCAGGAAATTTTGAAGCAGGGATAAATTTTACAGTCGATCAACTTTCAGGACTATATTTACTCATAATCACCGGAGTCGGTTTTTTGATTCATGTATATTCTGTGGGATACATGAAAGGAGAGTCCGGCTACTACCGCTTTTTTGCCTACCTGAATTTGTTTGTGTTTTTCATGCTGCTGCTAGTTCTCGGTGACAACTTTTTGCTGATGTTCGTGGGCTGGGAAGGAGTTGGTCTTTGTTCCTATTTGTTGATAGGTTATTATTTTGAAAAAGATTCTGCAGCCGAAGCCGCAAAAAAAGCATTCCTTTTCAATCGAGTCGGTGATTTTGGCGTGTTGTCGGCTGTATTGTTGATTTTCCTGTCATTTGGTTCCATCGAATTTGCCACAGTCAATGCAGAAGCTTCCACCCGCCTCACTGCAGGTGGAACATTGGTCACAGCAATTACTTTGCTACTCTTTCTCGGAGCAACAGGGAAATCAGCCCAAATCCCGCTTTTCGTATGGCTTCCGGACGCCATGGAAGGCCCCACTCCTGTTTCTGCTTTGATACATGCGGCAACGATGGTAACTGCCGGCTTGTACATGGTTGCCCGTTTAAGTCACTTGTTTGTACTGGCTCCTTTTACAATGAACGTCATTGCTGTAGTTGGAGCAACCACGGCAATTTTGGCTGCGACCATAGCTATTACGCAAACTGATATCAAGCGAGTCCTGGCTTACTCTACTGTCAGTCAATTGGGATACATGTTCCTGGCAATGGGAGTTGGAGCTTTTGGCGCTGGGGTTTTCCACGTCATGACACATGCTTTTTTTAAGGCACTTCTCTTTTTGGGTTCCGGTTCCGTCATTCTGGCAATTCACCATGAGCAGGACATGCGGAAAATGGGGGCGCTGAAAAACAAGTTGCCGATCACTTATGTAACCATGTTGTTGGGTACACTGGCTATTTCAGGGATCCCGTTTTTCTCCGGTTTTTTCAGCAAAGACGAGATCCTCTGGAAAGCATTCAGTTCCCCATTTGGAAGCCCATGGCTTTGGGGTATTGGATTTTTGACTGCCGGCATGACCGCATTTTATATGTTTAGGATGATCTATTTGACATTTCATGGGGATTCAAGGGTTGATTCACACGTTACTGAACATGTACGGGAGTCTCCTTTATCAATGACCTTACCACTGATGATTTTAGCTGCACTTGCAGTTATAGGTGGTTTTTTTGGGGTTCCACATGTGTTTCATGTTATTCCCAATGGAATAGAAGTTTACTTTCATGAATTCTTTGCAGAAATTCCAGCAGGTCATGGAAACGCTTCAACTGAGTGGACGCTGATGATTCTGTCTGTAATATTTGCTCTTTTTGCCTGGTTTATGGCAAGTCGTTTATATCATTCAGGATTTGAAATTGCTTCCGGATTGAGAAGCAAATGGGAATGGGCATATCAACTTTCTCTTAATAAATGGTATGTTGATGAATTGTATAATTCGTTAATCATTCAGCCGGGACGTTTACTATCGACCCACTTACTTTGGGGCTTGTTTGATCAAAACGTGATTGACCGGGCTGTCAACACAACCGGTGCAGTTGCACGTTCGGTTGGCAACACTATTCGCCCCCTCCAGAATGGATTGATACAGAATTATGCTCTCATTTTCACCCTTGGAACTTTCCTTATTCTATGGTACATGACGTAGAACTGCATAATTGGAGTTTTACTTCTTCTGCTGAAAAGATAATCACTAGTAAAAACAAAATCATGAAATATTTATTTGCTATTTTTGCTCTTGCTTCTTTTTCCATGTTCACTCAAGCTTCTGCCTTTGAGATTGGAGTTGTTGACCTGAACCAAGCTCTTAACCAGTCTGAACCTGGAATTCGTTTCAAAAATATCCTGGAGCGTCGAGGACGTCAAAAGCAGCAGGAATTTAAACTTGAAGAGTCAGAACTCCGAAAACTTGCTGAGGACCTGCGGAACAATCCGTTGTTGACTCCCAAAGCAAAGGCAAATAAAGAAAAGGAATTGATTGCACGACAGCAGCAACTGCGTGAAAAAGTTCGCTCCATTGAACAGGAAATGAGGCTGGAAGAACGACGCTTAACAGAAGTTATTTTCAAAGAACTAAAAACTGTGATCCGCAGTATTTCCATCAAAAAGAAACTTGATTTGGTTCTTGAAAAAAATGCTGCACAGGTAATTTTGTATATGAAGGAAGACACAACTGATCTTACTCAAAAAGTGATTGATGCATACAATGCACTTAAACAAGCAGAAGGAAGTTGATGATGAATTTGGAGGAAATAAAGAATACTCTACCGCACCGTTACCCTTTTTTACTGGTAGACCGGGTGCTGGAAGTTCGTGATGGAGAATACTGTAAAGCACTGAAAAATGTTTCCGGAAACGAAGAAATTTTTCTGGGGCATTTCCCCCAACAGGCAGTTCTGCCCGGTGTGATGATCATCGAAGCTTTGGCGCAAACAGCCGGACTTGTAATCAATTCCGGAAAGGGAGAGTCTGAAGCTGGTGCTATTGTTTTTTTTGCAGGAATAAATAATGCCAAATTTCGGGTTCCTGTTGTTCCTGGTGATCAGTTGATATTGGAAACAACTTTGAGCAATCAGCGTCGAAACTTTTGGGTCTTTGAAGGCAAAGCAAGTGTCGATGGCAAATTGGCGGCACAGGCAGAAATTAAATTAATGATGCAACCAACATGACAACTAAATTCAGCCTGGAAGAAGTACAAAAGATTGCTCGACTTTCTTCTTTGGAATTAACAGAAAAAGAAACGGAAGTTTTTGCAGAACAGTTTTCTGGAATTATGGAATACTTTGAACTGTTGAAAACTGCCGAAATTCCGGACGTTGTTACCAATGTAGATGAAAGCCATTTAGGAGACAGCCGGAAAGATAAAATGGTAAAGTCAACAGTTTCTCCTGAACAGTTTAGTCCGTATCTTGAAGATGGATTTTTCAAAGTACCGAGGGTGATAGATCAGGAAAATTAAACATGACAGGAAAACAAAAAAAATATTTACGTGCATTGGCCCATCCGTTAAAACCGTTAGTGAACCTTGGCAAGCATGGACTTTCACCTGAAAACAAGCGAGAAATTGAAACCCTGCTGCTGGACCATGAATTGATTAAACTAAAAGTTCTTGACAGTTGCCCTTTATCAAAAAAAGAATGCGCCAATGAGATGGGTAGAATAAAGGGTCTTAAAGTTGTGCAGGTTATTGGAAAAACACTTGTTCTTTTTAGTCCTCATCCGGATGACCCGGAAATTAAACTTCCTGCTGCATGATCTCAAGCTGAAACTATATTTGTAAAAGGTAATTTATATTTAATGAAGGCTGTATTTCACAGTAAATGTGCAGTTCTAATACCTAAAACACTCCTCGACGATCTGTCGAAAAATAATCTTTAGAGGTGTTTTTTGACTTTGCAGAAATAATTCATAGTTACTCAACTCTTATGACCGACACCTTTTACATTACCACTCCAATATACTATGTAAACAGCCATCCACACATTGGTCATGCTTACACTACGATTGTGACTGATGTATTGACACGCTTTCGTAAATTGTTTGGTGATGACACTTATTTTTTAACCGGCACCGATGAGCATGGACAAAAAATAGTTGAATCTGCGGCCAAAGCTGGTGTTGAGCCGCAAGCATTTGTGGACGAGATCAGCCGGGAATTTCGTGAAATGTGGCCGCAACTGCATATTGATTTTGATCAGTTTATTCGCACGACTGATCCTGAACACAAAGCCTGTGTTCAGGAAATCCTGCAAAAAATTTATGATCAGGGTGAAATTTATCTAAAAGAATACGAAGGTCTTTATTGCGTCGGTTGCGAACGTTTTTTGGACGAAGCAGAGTTGAAAGACGGAAATTGTCCGGACCATCAAACACGACCTGAATTTTTTCAGGAACAAAATTATTTCTTCAAAATGAGTGTTTACCAGGATTGGCTGCTTGAAGAGTTGAAGCAAAATGAAAGCTGGATATATCCCGGACGTTACCGCAATGAGCTAATACAGTTTCTAAAAGCACCTCTTCAGGATTTGTGTATTTCCCGCCCTAAAAGCCGGTTAGCCTGGGGTATTGATCTGCCTTTTGATAAAAACTTTGTCACCTATGTTTGGTTTGATGCCCTGCTTAATTATGCGAGCGCCTTAGGCTGGCCGGAAGGAGAAAAGTATACAAAGTACTGGCCGCATGTACACCACACAATAGGCAAGGACATTTTAAAAACGCATGGAATATACTGGCCGTGTATGCTCAAGGCTGCAGGTTTACCTGTCTTTAAAAAACTTGTTGTTCACGGTCACTGGGTCGTAGGAGGCAGCAAGATGAGTAAGTCTCTTGGTAATGTGGTTGATCCACTGGCCATGAAAGATCAACTTGGTGTGGATGCCCTACGTTATTTTTTATTGCGTGATATGAGTTTTGGTGAGGATTCAAATTTTACTGAAGATTTGGCTATCACACGTTACAACGGTGATTTAGCCAATAACTTTGGAAATTTACTCAACCGCTCGATAAGTATGAGCAGAAATAATTTTGAAGGATGCGTACCTCCTTTGGGTGAAGTTGGAGAACTGGAAAAAGATCTCCATAATTCGTTTAGCAAAGGAGTGGAAACGTGCCGGGAATACATTCTTGCTTTTCAGCCGCATCGTGCTCTGGAACACATAGCGTGGCTCAGCAGCCAGGTCAACAAATACATTGACAACTGCAAGCCATGGAGCCTGGCAGGGCAACCAGAAGACAGGGAGCGCTTGGGAACTATCCTTTATACTGCACTGGATATGGCAAGAATCCTAGTTGGCTTGCTGGATCCAGTAATGCCGGAAAAGATGTGCGAGGCTCGTAAATCTCTCGGACTTGTTACAGAGATAATTCCTTTTGAGAAAATTACTCCAGGAGTATTGTTAGCGGGAACGGAACTGCCGGAACCAACACCGTTGTTTCCAAAAATGAAAATCTCTGCCAAAAATGAATCTGTTGTAAAAGATCAACTGCCAGAAAAAATAGAAATTAAGCCGGAGGATAAGGGGAAAGAGTGGCTGGTTTTTGAAGATTTTCAGAAAATGGAACTAAAAGTTGGCCATATCAGATCTTGTCGGAAGGTGGAAAAATCAAATAAGCTGCTCTGTTCTGAAGTCGATTTAGCTGAAGGACGTATGCGTTCCATAGTTTCCGGAGCAGCTGAATTCTACACTCCTGAAGAATTGACTGATCGGAGAGTTCTTGTCGTTGCAAACTTGAAACCGGTCAAATTGATAGGCGAAGTTTCTGAAGGCATGATTCTTTTTTCTGACGATAATGGAAAACTCGTTTTGATTGAAGCTCCGGAAGACGTGAATCCGGGTGTTACTGTACGTTAAAAACAATTGAAATGTATTTACAATTTGCGATTTGTGTGGGACAATAATTTTGAGCTGAAGGATCTGTCTTTTGGTGCTGATACGGTACAAAAGTCGGGGTTTAACCTTTCCCTTTATTCCTCCTGTATTAGCAGTATATTTTGAAAAGAAGGGTTAAGTAAATCAGATACAAAAAACCGACTGTTCCTAAAAAACCTGAAACCTGTAAAACTATTTACTCTTATGAGCATTGCATCAGGCTACCTGCCAATATTGATTATGATTGTGCTGGGACTCATTCTAGCAGGTGCGTTTAGCTGTATCGGCCTGTTTCTGGGGCCAAAACTTAGAGGGGAGGTTAAGGAAATCCCCTTTGAATCAGGTTTGCTTAGAGATGGAATGGCAGGACATCGATATGATGTTAAATTTTATATGACTGCTTTGGTCTTTCTAATTTTTGACGTAGAGGTGGTATTCCTTTATCCCTGGGCAGTGCAGATTCGTGAATTAGGGTGGTTTGGTTTTGTGGCCAGCTCAGTCTTTTTGGGAATACTGATTCTTGGTTTGGCTTACGATTGGAAAAAAGGCGCGCTGGAATGGGAGTAAGGTAGATTAAATAGTTTAATTTATACTGCTTCCAGGTTGGCCAATTGTCCCTGATTTGCTGAAAATAACATATGTCCAAAATGGATAATTATGAGTGAATCAAGAAAGCCTGCAAAACCAACAATTCAACTGGAGAATGATCGAGTAATCGTTACTGAATGGAGATTTGCCCCTGGTGCAGAAACAACCTGGCATCAACATGATTATGATTATGTTGTTGTTCCGCAGTCTACAGGTAAACTTCACATTCAAACAGAAACTGAGAAATTCGATGCTGAATTAGTATCCGGAGTTTCTTATGCACGGACAAAGGGCGTAAAGCATAATGTAGTCAACCAGAATGAGCACGAGTTTGTCTTTGTGGAAATTGAATTGAAATAAATAAAGCCAAGCATTTTTTACGAGGACGCAGAACTCAGTTATCGAAAAAAAGATACAGTTTTTTCAATAATATTGCCCAAAAGATTTAAACTAATTTAAATAAATAATTAAAACAAGGAGCTAAAATGGAAACAGATTATGGTGGTTTTAAAACCACAAAATTTGACAGTGTGGTCAATTGGTCCAGGAAATTTTCACTTTTTCAGTATCCGTTTGTAACTGCTTGCTGCGGAATGGAGTACATGGCCGCTGCCTGCTCACATTATGACATTTCCCGTTTTGGTGCAGAAATTCCTAGATTTTCTCCTAGACAGGCGGACGTTCTCTGGGTAGTAGGAACAATCACTCATAAAATGACCCCGATCCTCAAGACGATTTATGATCAGATGGCAGATCCAAAGTGGGTGATTGCTTTTGGCGCATGTGCATCTTCTGGAGGATTCTATCAAAATTACTCTGTACTTCAGGGAATTGACCGTTTGATACCAGTTGATCTTTATATCGCAGGTTGTCCTCCGCGACCCGAAGCTGTGCTGGACGGACTTATTGAGTTGCAGAATAGCATTCAAAATGATGGCCCAACTGCCAACGGCATTACTCCAACTGCCATCAGGCATAAAGATCAAAAAGCAGACCAGCTAAATCGATACTTTGAAATTTCCAAAAAAGAAGTCTTTGAAAATTTACAAAATCCTAAAAGCAACCGTATCAGCAAACCGGGATTCACGTATTCTGAAGATTTCATCAATGTCAGTCCTCATATTGGCTATGACTCTCCAAGAATGCAGAAAGATAAAGCTGCTCTTAAAGAAAAATAACGGGCGATTATCATCTAACACGAACCTTTAAATAATCATGAGTGAAGAAATTTCCACAATGGAAACGGCAACGCCCCCGGAGACAGGAGAACTGACTACCTTGCTTAAACAGGAATTTCCGGATGATGTCATCGATTTTCATGCTCACCGTGATGACGAAACTGTCGTTATCGAACGAGATGCTTTGGAGACTGTTTGCCGCTTTTTACGGGATGATACACGCTGCTCTTTTGAGATAATGATGGATTTAACTGCAGTGGACCGTCTTGAAATGAATGAGACACCACGATTCGAAATGGTTTATCATTTTAAGTCGTTGACCCATGCCCGGCGTTTGAGGCTGAAGGTTCTTTTAGCTGAAGATGATTGTAAGATTACATCAATTTATCATTTGTGGAAAGCAGCAGACTGGTATGAGCGAGAATGTTTTGATATGTTCGGAATTGTTTTTGAGGGACATCCGGACTTGAGACGGATTTTGATGTACGATGAATTTGAAGGACATCCACTCCGAAAAGACTATCCAATTGATAAACAGCAGCCTTTAATGGAACTAAAAGAAGTTGAGGAACGACACGTATACGGGAGGCACGCATGACAGATATGACCGTACTTCAGTCCCGTTCTGAGGATGCTTCAACAGGAGAAGACTTTTCCGCCTCAGTTATGAGCATTGAAATTGGCCCCGCTCATCCGGCCATGCACGGAATTGTGCGCTTCACCACACATCTGGATGGAGAATTGATAGTCGGAATGGATCCGGAAATCGGCTATCTGCATCGTGGTTTTGAAAAGGAATCAGAAAATTCAAAATGGATTCAGGTCATCCCGTATACTGACCGGCTGAATTACGTATCTCCTCTGCTGAATAATATCGGTTATTCGATGGCAGTGGAAAAACTATATGGAATTCAAGCTCCCCCACGTGCCGAATTCACCCGGGTTATTATGGGTGAAATATCACGGATCACAGACCATCTGACTTGTCTGGGAGCTGTAGCCATGGAGATTGGTGCATTTACATTTTTTCTCTGGTTTATCAAGGCTCGTGAATACCTTTGGGAACTAGTTGAGGAAATGACTGGCGCAAGACTGACGACAAACTGGACCCGTTTTGGTGGGAATCATTCCGATCTTCCAGATGGGTTTTTGAGTGATCTGGCAGATCGTTTAGACAAATTGAAAGAAGTCTTGACGGAATGTGACAAACTTCTCACTCGCAATAAAATTTTCATTGACCGGGTAAAAGATGTTGGAGCTATCTCTAAAGAAGAAGCTCTTTCTTTTGGTTTTACCGGGCCACTGTTAAGGGCCTGTGGAATACCTTATGATGTCCGGAGGGCGGATTCGTATTCTGTTTATGATGAACTTGATTTTGAAATTCCGGTAGGAAGCACAGGAGATTGTTTTGATCGCTTTTTGGTACGGATGGAAGAAATCAGACAAAGCATCAGCATAATTGAACAGGCTGCAGACAAAATACCGGAAGGTCCGTTTATGACAGACGAGCGAATGATGCATTTTCCGGATAAGAAAGATGTTTATGGAAATATCGAAGGACTGATTGATCATTTCAAATTGGTCATGGAAGGACATCAGCCTCCTGCCGGTGAGATATACATGCCGGTTGAGGGTGGAAACGGAGAAATCGGTTTTTATCTTGTTTCAGATGGTAGTGGTGATCCAGTGAGGGTACGAATGCGCCCGCCTTGTTTTAATTTTGTTGCAGCCATGCCGGCCATGACAGTTGGCCATTATGTCGCAGACATCGTACCGATTTTTGGTTCTGTTAACATGATCGGCGGAGAGCTGGACCGCTAAGTCCAGCTTATTGAAAATAGTTAAAAAAAACGAAAATGGAGATTTTACTTGAAATAATTATGATCCCGGCAATTCTGGCCATAATTAAAATTGTGGTGATTGTTCTGTTGTTTGCCATACCGTTAGGTACTTTTTTGACTCTAATGGAACGTAAATGGAGTGCCATGATTCAGGACCGCGTAGGACCAAACAGGGCGAACATTGGAAATTTTACCGGACATGGAATCATGCATCTTGCTGCAGATGGCCTCAAATCCATTTTCAAGGAAGATACTATGCCAAAAGGGGCTGACGGGTTTTTGTACCTGATTGCACCTTTTTTTGGTTTGATTGCAGCAGTCGCTACGTTTGCCATCATTCCGCTTGCAGGACCCATTGGAGATTTTACTTTTCAAGTGACAGATATCGAACCCGGGCTACTTTTTATTTTTGCCATCACCTCACTCAGTGTTTACGGAGCAGTGCTCGCAGGAACAAGTTCAAACAGTAAGTTTGCACTACTTGGGGGTACTCGTGCCTCGGCTCAAATGATTTCTTATGAAGTTTTCATGGGTTTGGCATTGATGGGCATTTTCATGGTTTACGGAACTACCCGAGTAAGTGGAATTGTGGACGGACAAAATGAATACTGGTTTGGAAGCCTGATTCCCATGTGGGGTGTTTTTACGCAACCCCTTGGATTTGTTCTCTTTTTTACTGCACTTGTTGCAGAGACTAAACGAGCCCCGTTTGATGCACCGGAAGGCGAATCTGAGATCGTTGCTGGATACTTTCTCGAATATTCCGGAATGCGCTGGTCTGCTTTTATGCTTGCAGAATATGTGGCACTCGTTGGTGTAGCTTCCTTGATTACGACTCTATTTTTTGGTGGGTATCATATCCCCTGGCTACACCTTTGGGAAAGTGCTCCACAGTGGCTGGTGACTATCCTGCAAATTATCAAGTTTTCGGTCTTCACTCTATTTTTCTGCTGGTTCCAAATACAGTTACGCTGGACAGTGCCGAAATTTCGCTTTGACCAAACGATGGCTCTCGGCTGGAAAAAACTTTTACCGCTTTCATTAATTAACCTGTTCGTAACTGCATTTGTGATTCTAGCTTTTGCGTGATAAGTCCAGAAAAGCAAGGGTTTAGGAGTAATTAATGGATTTAACTTTCCTGCGTCAGGGGTACCAGAATGAAGGACTGACCAAAGAGCAATTAAGTCATGATCCGTTTTTGCAATTTGAAGCATGGTTTAAGGAAGCGAATGAAGCGGAGTCGATACCGAATGCCATGAGTCTCGCAACAGTCAATCATTCCGGAGCACCGATGATGAGAACTGTTTTGCTGAAGCTGTTTGATGATAATGGTTTTGTATTTTTCACTAATTATAAAAGCAGAAAGGCCGAACAAATTTCAGAGAACCCAAATGTTGCGGTGCTTTTTAATTGGATGGCTTTGGAACGTCAAGTGAGTATAAATGGAGTTGCAGAAAAAATTGAGACGAGTGAGTCCCTTAAATATTTTATGGGCCGACCCCGCGGCAGCCAGTTAGGAGCTTGGGTTTCAGATCAGCGTTCTGTGTTATCCTCAAGGAAAATTCTGGAAATGAAGCTTGATGAAATAAAGCGGAAATTTGCTGACGGGAAAATACCGCTGCCGGATTATTGGGGTGGATTTAGAATTAAACCGAAAAGATTTGAATTCTGGCAGGGCCAGCCTAACCGTCTTCATGATCGATTCTTATATTCAAAGATTGATGATGAATCATGGAAAATAGAGCGTTTGGCACCGTAAAATTGCTTAAAATTGATACAGTCTAAAGAGTCCTGAGATCGTATAATTTCGGGTGAAGCGAGAACTCTTGTATTATCTGCCGCACTAACATCATTAAGATTTCTCCATGCTGTAGAAATGATTGTGTGGATTTAAATTTTTTTTATGACAGTCATTAACGATTATATAAAAGAGATAAATGAATTTACAGGGGAAACATGGAACTAAAAGTTAAACAGGTTCAACGGGTGGACGGTGCAAAAGAAGCTTTGTATCTTCCAGCAATTTTTGGTGGACTGAGACTAACCGTAAGCCATTTCTGGCGCAACCTTTTTGGTGCAAAAGATGTGGTGACTGTCAGCTATCCCGAAGAAAAACGCCATGTTTCCGAGCGATGGCGCGGACGACATCGGTTGACTCGGCTTGATAACGGATTTCTCAGTTGTGTTGCCTGTTATATGTGTGAAACCGTTTGTCCCTCAGAGTGCATTCACATTGAGGCTGGTGAGCATCCGGACCTTTCAGTTGAAAAATATCCTGTAGTATTTGACATAGACGAACTGCGCTGCGTTTTTTGCGGACTATGTGTTGAAGCATGCCCAAAAGACGCCATTCGAATGGACACCGGAGTGATTTCAATGGCCTATACCTCTCGTCATACATTTGATTTTACACGTGATTTACTTAGAGATAGTTATGACCCAAAATCTCACTCCAACACAAAGTATGAGGATAATGACCTGCCCTCCCCCAAAGACCAGACAGAAGCTCTGCCCAATTCTCTGGGAGTACCGGCGACATAATATTTTTGAATGAACACCTCCAACGAAGTTTTCACCCCCGAAGAACAAGTCCTCCTTTCTTCTTACGTAACCAATACAGACCGCTCTGTTTTTGTACTCACTAATCTTCCCGAGGTAATCAAAGGTGCGCTTTTTTCTCGCTACTCCCGTTCGACTCTTGGACTTCGCACATTATTGCTCAGGGATTTTATTCAGAAAAAAGAATCCAGATTTTCTGAAATGCAAACTGGTTTAAGCCAATCGGATTCTGCAAAAAAGACGGGACTGGCTATTGAATCTGCACAAAAATTTTATGACAGGATACTTGATGGCTATGGTGACGATTCTATTGGCGAACTTGGTGGAGCGCATCTGGCGTTGGAAAATATTTCCATTTTAGCTACCAAAACTGTGGAAGATGCACGAATAGGAGGCTCTCCATTAGAAAAATCGACTCGCTACGTAACTTTTGCAGAAAAAATAACCGGATTGTCCGGAAATGAAGATTTCCGATTTTATCAAGAACCAACTTTGCTAAATTCTTCGCACCGTGAATTGTATTTGGAAACTTGCCGGAACCTGTTTGAAACCTATGTCCGCTTTACTGAACCACTGCGGACGCACGTCCGGAAACAGTTGCCTCGTGATCCAGAGATTAGTCAAGCCGCATACGATCGTTCCGTCAGAGCACGTGGATTTGATATTATCCGTGGATTATTACCATCTGCTACTATGACAAACATGGGTGTTTTTGGCAACGGTCGTTTTTTTGAAACCCTGATAATGAAATTAAGAACCGAGCCCTTCGGAGAACTGAACGAAATCGGCCAATTTGCCTTCGAAGAATTAGCAAAAGTAATTCCTTCTTTTGTACGGCGTGCAGAGGCTGGACATCGGCATTTTCATGATTTCCGAGATTTCAGTCTGGCCCAGCAAAAACTCATTAGTAAATTTAACTCAAAGTATCTGGGGCAATTGAAAGCAGACTCTGCGGAAGCAGTTCGGCTGGTAGATTTTGATCAGGAAGCGGAAACCAAACTTCTGGCTGCCTTGCTTTACTCACACTCCGGATTGACTCTACAGCAAATACGTGAGCATGTCCGAGTTCTACCGGATTCAGAAAAAACCAGACTGATTGAAGAGACTGTTGCCTTGCGAAATCACAGACGGCATAAACCAGAACGTGGTTTGGAGATGCCTTTCTACACTTTCGATATTTTGGGGGATTACGGCATGTACCGCGATTTACAAAGGCACCGGATGCTCACCCAGGAACGTCAACCACTGACTACACGCTTTGGTTATGATACACCGTATGAAATTGAAGATGCAGGTTTAGGTGCAGAGTATCATGAAACCATGGCCCGTACTGCTGAAGCCTTTGAAACGATTGCTAAAGATTTTCCCTATGAAGCACAATATGTGGTGCCAATGAGCTACAATATTCGTTGGTATGTACATATTAATTTACGGGCTCTGATATGGCTGACGGAAATTCGTAGTACTCCACAAGGACACACCGGATATCGTCGTATTGCCCAGGAAATGTTCCGTGAAGTTGAAGCAGCACAACCTTTGCTGGCGAAATATATGAAATTTGTTGATTTGAACGAGTATTCTCTTGGCCGTCTGAGTGATGAACAGCGTCAAGAGGACAAACAAGCTTAAATCAATCCCACTCTTAGCTAATATTTTGTGGTTTGCTCTTCTCGGTCTGGAAGTGTAAAGTACTAGACCATGAATGATTAACGGTCAAATAGAATTAACAGGAGATAAAAATGCCGGAAAATATACAGGTCATTAGCCATCCACTTGTTCAGCACAAACTTTCGCTGATGCGTAAAAAGAGCACCTCCACCCAGAGTTTTCGTACATTGATCCGAGAGGTAGGTACTTTGCTGGCTTACGAAGTGACCAAGGACTTGCCGCTCATTTATGAAGAAATCGAAACACCACTGATGAAAATGGATGCTCCTTTCCTGGAGGGGAAAAAGCTTTGTCTTGTTTCAATTTTAAGAGCAGGTAATGGATTGTTGGATGGATTTATGGAACTTCTTCCCTCTGCGAGAGTTGGCCACATTGGGCTGTACCGTGATCCAGAAACACTGGCCGCAGTTGAATATTACATGAAACTTCCGGATTTAATCAATCAACGTCTGGTATTGGCGCTGGACCCAATGCTGGCCACCGGGCATTCTTCTGCTGCGGCAGTAACACGCTTAAAGGAAAATGGTGCAGATAATATTCGCTTTATCTGTCTGTTGGCAGCACCGGAAGGCATTGAATATTTTAATAAAGTACATCCGGATGTGCCTATTTTCGTTGCTGCAATTGACGAAAAATTGAACGACCATGCTTATATTTTGCCCGGCTTAGGAGATGCCGGAGATAGAATTTTTGGTACAAAATAAAAATGAAAGTTAGAGCCAGCAAAAAATTTCTAGTCAATGCGGATATCGATTCAGTTTGGACAGTCCTCACTAATCCCGAAAAAATAGTAGTTTG
>CABXOR010000014.1 GCA_902513935.1 uncultured SAR324 cluster bacterium | reverse complement strand
TTTCAAAAATAAAGGACTAAATTGTGCTTGTAAAATGAAGCACTAAAAACTTCATTTGCTTTATTGATACAATATGTCTTCTTTGAGATTCGGAATTCTGCTACTTAATTTATTAATTATAAGCGATAGTTTTAGTGTAGTTTTAGCTCAAAGTATTTATGATTTTAAAAGAAAAGTCACTAATGTTGGTCAACAAATCATAGATCCATATACGAAGAATATAAAATTAACCCCAAAGATTAGATTTAGGTATTTATATGGACCAATTAATTCAGATTCTCAAGCTACCCGTTCAACTAGTAGAATAATCTGGGATAGATTTGGAATTGGTCAATCTATTTTTAAATTTAAGACGAGCAACTCTGGTGACATGTATGATTTAGAAAATACATCGATAGACCTCTCATATACCTTTGGTGATACCTTTGGTGATGAGTATACTTTTACGCTTGGTAGTAGTGCAGTTTACAGTGGTAAATTAACCATAACTTCAAGTGAAAGTGAAATATTCAATTCATCGAATGTAGAGGGCTCCGGATACTTTAGTATTTTAGGAATCGAGTATGGAATTTTTGAAATATTGTTAGGTTATCAATATATCAGGTATGCATTTATAGAATTAGAATCCGAATCATCTTCTACTAATTGGGGGAGCGTCAGGAATTCAAAAGGTCTGTATGTAACGGGAATTGGTCTTGCTTTTTGAATAATGCGGGAATATGAATTCCAAAAATAATCATTCTAAGTTTACAAATATTTTTTATCCGTGACATTGGCAAACAAGCTTGATTAATTTAATTCTACCCTAAAAAAAGATAATGTTACGCAACTTACTAATGACGAAAAATTGTATTCTTTAGTTTCTTCAAGCACGCTTTCAGATTCAAAGACGTGAATATGTGACTTATGAAACAAACGTCCAGAATTAAGATAGTTTAGAAAAATGAAAAATTTTCTAATTTATTATGTATTTATTACCTTAAGCATCATCGTCAATTCCTGCAGCGAAGGAGGTGTAGAATACTCAAAAAATTCTATATTCATTAAAGAAGTTACTGCGATCACTCCGACCACTGACACCACACCAGATTATACCTTCAGTTCCACCGAGTCAGGATCCATCACTTACGGTGGTTCATGCTCTTCAAGTACAACCTCTGCAATCCCTGGTAACAATATCATCACTTTAAGTTCTCTGAGTGATGGAACATATGCGGATTGTACTATCACCGTTGCTAAAACAATTATTATTGAAAAATCAGAAACAATTATAAGTGATTCGCTTACAATCACTTCTTTTGTGGTGCTTCCATCTTATGTTGCAGTGGGACAATCAGGTAAAATCATTACGTCATCTGATGGAACGTCTTGGGACAATAGATCATCTGGCACAACATCCAATCTCATTGGAATCACTTACGGAAACAGTAAATTCTTGACCTTGACTGGTTTAATGGATAATGGTACTGCAAGTCCTGCTACTGTGCTTACCTCTGCTAATGGAACATCTTGGGCCTCAACTTCTGCGACCTGCAGTTCCTGCGGTACAGATAATGTCTCTATCAATGGTGTCACCTATGGAAACAGTACTTTCGTGGTGGTGGGTGATAATGCAACGGGTGCAGGTAAAATACTTACCTCTGATAATGGAACATCTTGGACTTCTAGGATTTCTGGTACTACATCTAGTCCCATTGGAATCACCTACGGAAACAGTAAATTCTTGACCTTGACTGGTACAATGGATGATGGTACTGACAGTCCTGCAACCGTCCTCACCTCTACTAATGGAACATCTTGGACTTCAACTTCTGTGACCTGCAGTTCCTGTGGTTCAGATAATGTCTCTCTAAATGATTTCACATACAAAGAATAAACACCCATCATCTCCTGTGATTAACTCTCACTAAATCTTCACAGTCAGACAATCAATACAAACATTATCAACAAATCTGCACTCATCAATTCTGGTGCAGATTCCTCCCTCTATAATAACTATCTTTAGTGGTCCAATTACTTGGACTGTTGAATAATGTAGGTGAATTGAACAGTGTCTGCTCAAGATTTTTTTGCGTTTAGGAAACCTTGTTCTGCAAATTTCACATTCCCAAATTTTACGCAAATATTTCCAGCCACATTCCACTAGCTGAAGGACGTTTTGAAATGTTGCGTTATTTACAGGAGCAAAGTTTATCCATCGATTATCACCGCTACGGAAATTTGGGAGAGCGTGAATTTTGGGAGTTCCTTTGATATTTTTCTGAAAATGCAAAAGATTGTAGTCAATTTCATACCTTGAGCGTAGAAATTGCAAAGCAAAAAAGGGGAAACTACCATCTTAACGGATCTTTTCAACATGCCTATTTCTCCTCCACAAACACAACAATTAGATTCCATCCTGCCTGCAGAACCATTGTTGTTGATGGGTGCAGGACCCGTCCCGATTTCTCATACGGTTTCCCGAGCAAATGGAGTGGTGATTAATCATCTTGGCGAAACTATGGATGCAGTTGTGAGCAATGTAAAGATGATGGGGCGTTATGCTTTCCAAACTGTTTCAGATAAAATCATAGGAGTTTCCGGACCTGCTTCAGCGGCAATGGAAATGGCAATCACAAACATTCTCTGGCCGGGTCGAAGTGTTTTAGCCTTGACCATGGGAACATTTAGTGGACGCATGGCTGAAATGGCTGAAGGTGTAGGTGCAGAAGTGACTATGCTTAAATCAACCGGAATTGAACCTGTACGTTTGGAGCAAATCCGAGAAGCACTCTCCAAAAAACACTATGACGTTATCACAATGGCTCAGGGGGAAACATCTTGTGGTGTGGAAATGAAATGCATCCCTGAAGTTGCTCAGATGGCTAAAGAGCTTGGTACACTGGTGGTTGTAGATGCGGTTTGTACATTAACCACCATGCCCATGCAGATGGACGAATGGGGAATTGATATTGCTATTGCCGGAGGTCAAAAAGGTCTCTCTTCGATTCCCGGAGTCTCCCTGATTGTATTTTCTGAGGATGCATGGAAGACAATCGAATCTCGAAATGTACGCCAACCCCACTGGTGCCTGGATGCCTTGAAAGCACAAACATTTTGGGGATCACAACAATACCACTATACTGCTCCAGTTCCTGGAATATTGGCTTTGCATGAAGCCCTGCGGCAAATTTGCGAGGAAACCCTGCCCTCGCGTTTTGAACGTCACAGAACCAGTTCTATAGCTTTGCAGTCAGGAATTGAGACCATGGGGTTGAAACTTTTTGTGCCGATAAAAGACCGCCTCAATTCCGTAGTGGCAATCCAAACACCAGAAGACACCAACAGTGATCAAATCCGTAAAATCATGTCGAAGCGTTTCAATGTTGAGATTTCAGGAGCCTTTGGTATGGACATAATGCGTATCGGTCAGATGGGCGAACAGTGTCGTTCCCACAACCTATTCAAGGTACTCTATGCCCTCGGAATGAGCTGTCGCCAAATAGGCTTAGATCTTGATGTGAGCCAGGGAATGGCTGAGCTGGAGCTCAATTTGGTGATTGATCCTGAGAATTTAGTGGATTGAAAATTGAATGAGAACCCCCACTCTCACCAGTCTCATTCAGAAAAAAGCAAGCGAACTTGGTTTTGACCTAATTGGCGCAATTCCTGTTTCTCGCTGCAAAACTATTGACATATACAATGCGTGGCTCAAAAAAGGTTATGCCGGTTCAATGGATTATCTGGAGCGCCATTCCGGTTTAAAGGAAGACCCACGTCAATTGCTTCCGGAAACAATCTCTCTGCTTGCACTTGGTTTTAACTATTGTACCGTCGATCCTCCCGGACTAGTCCACAATCCTGAAATTGGCCGAATCAGCCGTTATGCATGGGGTGATGATTATCATGAGCTTATTCATACAAAGTTGAGGGTTTTGGAAAACTATATTTGCCAGGAATTAAATGCCGGGAATCTTTCGCGGAGTTTCGTTGATTCAGGACCTATTCTGGAGCGTGAAATTGCGCAGCGTGCTGGTCTGGGCTGGATTGGTAAACATTCTAATTTGATAAACATGGAAAAGGGCTCATGGTTTTTTCTTGCAGAATTGCTGGTTGATGTTCCGCTGGATACGAATTTGCCCTTTACACGAGTGGATTGTGGAACATGCACAATTTGCATTGAAGCATGTCCTACTGAGGCCATAATTGCAGATCGTACAGTAGATGCACGTCTCTGTATCTCTTATTTGACAATAGAACTCAAGGGGGCAATTCCTGTTGAACTGAGACCAAAAATGAGTAACATGATTTTTGGCTGTGACATTTGTCAGGAAGTCTGTCCTTGGAACCAGAATGCTTCAAAATCACCAGAATCTGGACTTCAGCCCCGTCCTGATAATGTTGCTCCCGAACTGATTGAATTGATGAAGCTGGATCAGTTTGCTTTTAAAAAACGTTTCCGTAAAAGTCCAATCAAGCGTACAAAACGTCGTGGACTACTACGTAACGTTGCAGTAGCACTGGGAAACTGGGCTCATGAGTCTGCAATCCCAGCCCTGAGTCTAGGGCTTCAGGATTTCGAACCTCTGGTACGCAGTCACGCTGCGTGGGCTTTGGGTCGTATTTCTGCGTCACAGGCTAAAATTAATTTGAAAGCTGCAAAAATAACCGAAAAAGATCCTGCAGTTTTAGAGGAAATTGAAGCTGCCCTTGGTCCTTGATTCTATGAAAATTAGCAGGGCCAGGTATATTTACTATTTGACTTCCGGTATAAAAGCCTTGATGCAAACAGAAAAAAATTCTGAATTTGGAGACACACCGAACTCTTTTCAATTAATTTTAAAACATTATCGTTAAGACGGAAACTAATGGAAAACTCAGCAAAAAGAGTAATTATGATATCCGGAGCAAATCGGGGAATCGGCCGCTCAATTACGGAAAAACTCTTAAGCGAAAATTATCGACTGAGTTTGGGTGTTCGCAATCCCGAACAACTTTCGGAAACACTAGCTTCTGCAGCAGAAACGGTACTTCTCTGTCAGGAATATGATGCCCGAAACCATGATTCAGCTAAAACCTGGATCGATGCTACTGTAAAACAATTTGGACGCATAGACGGACTGGTCAACAATGCCGGTATTTTACATGCTACCTGTCTGGAAGATGATGAAGAAGATTTGCTGGACGACATGTGGGAGGTCAACGCTAAGGCTCCTCTGCGTTTAACTCGACTCGCATTTCCTTATTTGCGAAAATCAGGTTCAGGACGAATTATTGATATTATTTCCATGTCCGGAAAAAGAGTTAAAGGTAATTTGGTCGGATACTCAATGAGTAAATTCGCAGCAATGGCTGCATCACATGCTGCACGTCTGCAGGGTTGGGATGACGGAATTCGTGTAACTGCAATTTGTCCTGGTTATGTGAGAACTGGTATGACGGCTGAGGTGAAGACATTTGAGCAGAAAAAGATGTCTCGCCCGGAAGACATTGCACAAATTGTCAACACACTGCTTTTGCTTCCAAATGAATCCGTAGTTCCGGAAGTAATGATAAATTGTGTTTTTGAAACACATTGAAGAACTGAAGTGATTTTAATTTGTCTTATTGGCTGAATGCTTTATAATCAAAGGCCTAGAAAATATCCGTATCTAACAGTCTGTTTCAGAAACTCAAGCAATAAATTATCCTCTAAATTAATAGATAAGATGAGTTTTAAGTATTATCAATATTTACGGAAATTTTCAGAAGAAAGATATTAATGCATATAATTTTACTAGGTCAGCCGGGTTGTGGAAAAGGTACTCAGGCTCAATATTTAATTCGGGATTTCGGTCTCGTACAACTTTCCACCGGCGACATGTTACGCTCAGCCGTAAAATCTGGATCTGAAGTCGGTAAAAAAGCTAAAATAGTGTTGGATTCCGGAGGATTGGTTTCAGATGAAATCGTCATCGGAATTGTCCGTGATCGAATTGCAAAGCCGGATTGTTCCAAAGGATTTTTGTTAGACGGCTTTCCACGCAATTTGTCTCAAGCCAAAAAACTGGATGAAATGCTGGCTGCCCAAAATGTGCAGATCGATAATGCGATTGAGTTGTGTGTTGATGATAAGACGGTGGTTACAAGGATTGTAGGACGGCGCTCCCACCTGGCCAGCGGACGTAGTTACCACATAAAATACAATCCCCCAAAAGTTGATGGAAAAGACGATGTAACAGGTGAACGGCTTATTCAGCGGGACGATGATAACGCAGAAACTGTGCAGTCAAGGCTGATCACATATCATGAACAAACAAAACCCCTTGTCAAGTACTATGAAGAAAAAGGTATTCTCGTTTCAATTGACGGTATTGGTACTCCTGATGAGATTTATTCCAGAATAAAAGTTGTCTTGGAATAAAAATATTTCCACATGATCTTAATAGTTCTGAAGCATTCAGTTATATTCTTTACCTCAGGTAAAACAATCTTGTCGTGGGCCGGGCCTTTAAAGAGTTGGAACGTCCGATGATAACGAAAACAAAATAGGACTTTTATTGAAAACTAACCCTAAAAAGTTCGATGTTCTCGTGATAGGAGGAGGACATGCTGGATGCGAAGCCGCACTGGCTGCAGCCAGAATGGGGGCGGATACTTTGCTCGTTACACTGTCCCGTGACACGATTGCGCAAATGTCCTGCAATCCTGCAATTGGCGGAATCGGTAAAGGCCATCTGGTTAAGGAAATTGACGCGCTGGGTGGAGAAATGGGGAAAGTTGCCGATGCAACAGGTATCCAGTTCCGTGTGCTCAATACATCCCGCGGGGCCGCTACACATGGTTCACGCTGTCAGTCTGATTATCTGGCTTACAAAAAAGTTTTGCGTCAGATACTGGAAAAACAGTCCGAACTCACTATTATTGAAGCTGCTGCAGAGGAATTGTTGTTAAACCGGAATCAGGTGGTGGGTCTCCGTACTGAAAAAGAGGAATTATATGCAGAAACAATAATCGTCACCACAGGCACATTTCTCAATGGACTTATTCACCGTGGCTCAGAGCACGTAGATGCCGGACGTGTGGCAGAACCTTCCGCAAAACGACTTTCACTGTCCCTGGCAGATCAGTCTTTGAAGCTGGGACGGATGAAAACAGGTACGCCTGCTCGTCTCGACAAACGTACTATTGACTGGAGTCAACTGGGAATTCAGCCTGGTGACGAAAAGCCCAAAAAGTTTTCGTTTTGGGATTCAGAGATTTTATTGCCCCAGGTTCCATGTCACATTGCCTACACGAATGAACGTACGCACCTGATTATCCAAAAAAACCTGAGCAGGTCTGCACTTTATGGAGGAGAAATAACTGGAATTGGACCCCGTTACTGTCCCTCAATTGAAGATAAAATTGTTAAGTTTGCAGATAAAAAACGACATCAGGTATTCATGGAACCGATGGGATATACAGAAGATAGCTTAATGATTTATCCCAATGGATTGTCTACAAGTTTGCCGACAGAAGTACAGTTTGAGTTTTTACGCAGTATCAAGGGCTTGGAAGAAGTTGAAATTTTCGAACCAGGTTATGCTATCGAATACGACATGCTTGATCCAACTCAACTGAAAGCGACACTTGAGTTAAAAACAGTGAAAAATCTGTATCTTGCAGGCCAAATTAACGGTACTACAGGATATGAGGAAGCTGCAGCGCAGGGTCTGATGGCAGGAATTAATGCGGTTTTGAAAGTGAGAAAAAAACCACCATTTATACTTCAGCGAAATGAAGCTTACATTGGTGTGATGATAAATGATTTGATAACACGCGGAGTGATTGAACCATACCGGATGTTCACTTCAAGAGCGGAATACAGGTTGCATTTGCGTGAAGACAATGCCGACGCCCGTTTAAGCCAAAAAGGCTGGGACCTGGGGTTGCTGCCAGAAAAATATTTTCAGCATTTTCAGCAAAAGAAGAAAGAAATCACGAGGTTGTCCGGAATAGTAAAAGCAGAACGAATTACGCCGAATAAATCAGTTCAAACAGAATTGAAAAAACTTGGAGAAGCTCCCCTTAAAACCGCTGCCAAAGTTTCCGATTTGCTGAAACGCCCAAAAATGAATATTGACAGGTTGCGCGGTAGTGAATCCATCTGTGGATCAATAGACTGGAATTATTTTTCTCCGGTAGTGCGGGAACAAGTAGAAATCAACATCAAGTATGCAGGTTATCTTGCCAGACAAAATCAGGAGTTAAAGCACATTAATCAACTCGATCGAATTGAAATTCCGGACAATTTGCACTTATCCGAAATACCGGGACTTTCTCGCGAAGTTATTGAAATATTAGACAAATTAAAACCAGAGACACTTGGACATGCAAATCGAATAACCGGTATGACGCCTGCAGCGATCACGATTCTACGGGTATATTTACGCACCAAACAAGTAGCTTAACACTGATTGATGTCGGATTTCACCAGCGCTAAAACGTCGCACCGCCATGGGGTGATCAGCGTTTTGGTCGCCCTCCCTTTTGTCAGCCTGACAGGACTGTTTGGCAAGTTTCTAACTTTCTCTCCATTACTGATCGTACAGGGCCGTACTGTTTTTGCCTTTGGAGCATTGTTGCTGGCACTGTTCTTCTTGCGTAAAAAAATATTTTTCAGTGACCTTCGGGAATGGCTCTGGCTGGCACTGAGCGGAAGCATACTGGGGGTACACTGGATCGCATTTTTTCAGGCAATTCAAATTTCCACGGTGGCAATTGGTTTGCTCTCATTTGCCAGTTACCCTTTTTTCACTACCCTGCTGGAACCACTGTTTTTCCGTGAACCTTTTCGGCTACGAAATGTCATTGCAGCTTTGATTGTAATATGCGGATTGGCACTGATAGCTACTTCCAGTTCTGATAATTCAAACACAATTATATCGGGTGCTGTTTTTCATGGAATTTTATGGGGTTTGATGGCAGGATTTGGCTTTGCGGTACTTACCTTACTCAATCGGGTTCACGTCAGAAAACACTCTACTTTATTGATAACCTGCTGGCAAAATGGTTTTGCTGCACTGGTAATATTGCCCTGGTCTTTATTTGAATCATGGAATCTCAGCGGAAAAGAATTGGGTTTATTGTTTCTTCTTGGTGTAGTTTGTACAGTAGGAGGCCACACCTTGTTGATCAACGGCTTGCGTTATGTTCGTGCTCAACTGGCAAGTTTGTTGATTGCAGGACTGGAACCGGTTTTTGCGATTTTGTTTGCACTTATTCTGCTGGGAGAAGTTCCTTCTTTGCAAACCTTGCTTGGAGGTGTCTTAATAATCAGCACTACCGTTTTCATAATTTACGGTACTGAACAAAAGAAAATTCCGGAACAAGCTGTCTCCAAATAATAAGAAAAGTTTGAAAATAAATATGCAGCATACTAAAAAAAATAGCATCAAAGATAAGTCTATGTCAAGTACCGGAACTATCCCCATTACTGCTGCGGATTTGGATAAAAAACCTACACGTGTCAGGAAAAAAACAAAAGCTGCTCCAGAAGAGAATACCGGAGATTCAAAGTATAAAAGACCTAAAGTCTCAAAACTGGGAAGAAATTATAAGCAAAACTCAAAACTCAAAACTCAAAATTCTGCTAAACTTCCCTGGAAAAGAAAAGACTGGCAGCAACCTGAAAGTGAATACACTTTTGGAGCACCGCCAAAAAATGAAAAAATAATAAAACAGCGAAGATCTGCATCGCAAATGTTTTTGAATCGTGAATCTTTTGGGGAACAGGGGGAACTGATGCTGGAAGCGATGGGAGCTTCACTGAAAGGGCGGAGCGATTACGATTTTACACAAGGTTTTCATCCTTATCCTGGACGGATCCATCCCGATTTGCCAAAGATTTTGCTCAAACAATTTCCTGAAGGAAGTACTGTTTTTGATCCTTTTATGGGTGGAGGTACTGTTTTGCTTGAGAAAATTAAACTGAGGAATATTTGGCCTGATTTACTTTGTTTCATAAAAACCACTCTCTTTATTCAAAATAGATTGGATAGACTATATTCGAGTAACTCAATGGATACCACAATTTGGCAAATCTTACAATTATTGGAGATTTTATTTGGAAGTTTTGGGAGAGGAAGTTATTTTGGTCATCGGGAAGTTCCACCATCAAGTAGAGTGGTTCGAAAAAACGGAATTAGGAGTTCTGTAAGTTTATGATATTACAGAAAGTAATTTTAGAAATAGGTTCTGTAAAAGGAACTCTCAAAATTCCCGCTCTCCCAAATTTCCGTAGCGGTGATAATCGATGGACAAACTTTGCTCCTGTAAATAACGCAACATTTCAATACGTCCTTCAGCTAGAGGAATGTGACGGGAAATATGTTTGCCAAGTTTTGCTGTGGCTTGATGAATTTCAAGTGGAACGCGGTCGGGATGCGCGTAGCGTATTCGATCAATTTCGGTAAGTCTTCTGCAGAGTTCTTTGTCGGTTTCAGAGAGAATTTCAACAGAATCACATAAGCGTTTTCCTTCAGTATTGCCCAGAAAGTCAGTAACAGTGTTTTCCAAATTTGGAGGTAAACTGACTTCCACTTTACATTTTGCAATTCGTGCGGCAGCAATCCTGATCAGGGTTTCAAAGAGTTCGTCGTCCGGGTGCAAGCGCACAGTGACTTTTCCAAGTGGTAGATAACGGAACAAATTATCCTGTCCCCGAAAACGAAAAAAATCTTGCTCACCAGAAAATTCGCTTTCGTATTGAAAGAGACAGCTGTAAATTGCCTGAATAGTTTTATGTAATTCACTTCGGATTTCGGCATGTTCATTTCGCGAGAGCTGAGTCTGCCAGTTTCGAGCAATATAAAGCAAAGTGGATTCTTCCCGCAACGGTCCCTGCGTCAGTGAATTACTTTCCTCAATTTTACAGAACTGAACTGCGTAATTCGGACTTCCGGCCTTGATGCCCGCGCCGATGGAAGAAAGCCCCATTCCTCCAAATGACTGCCGTAAGACAATCGCACCAGTAGTTACGCGGTTAATGTAAAGATTTCCTGCTTCAATTTTTTCCGACCAGATTTTTTGTTCCCGGCAGTCAAGGCTTTCGAGGCCGGAAGTCAAGCCATAATCGGTTCCATTAACGATTTCAATAGCATCTTCCAAAGACTCCGCTTTCATCACAGAAAGTAGGGGACCAAAAAATTCTGTTTGATGTGAAAAACTGCCGCGCTTCACACCCCATTTTACTGCCGGATGCCAAAGTTTTGGATTTGTTTCATCGCATTTGGGGGGCAAAGCCCAACTCTCATCGTCCTCCAAAGTTTCCAAGCCCTTACGGAAATCGCCCATCGGCTCCCGAATAAGCGGTCCCATTTTATTTGAAAAATTCCAGACTGAACCTACTTTCAAAGTTTGAATAGCATCCAGCAGTTGCTTACGGAAAGTCGGATCTTCGTAAACTTCACGTTCAAGAACAAGAAGAGAAGTCGCCGAACATTTTTGCCCGCTGTGACTAAACGCGGAATGTAAAACATGTTCGATCGCTTGGTCACGGTCAGCCATAGCAGTGACAATAGTCGCGTTTTTCCCACCTGTTTCCGCTGACAATTCTGCATCGGGGCGTTTTTCGAGTAACTTGAACGCGGTTTTAGTGCCTCCAGTGAAAATGATAGCGTCAACGTCCGGATGCCCGGAAAGCCTCTGAATTGGTTCACCGTCTTCGCAGCTTACAAGCTGCAAAGCTTCACGTGGAATTCCGGAATCCCAAAAACAGTTTACAATCTCTGCACCCAACGGAAAGGCTAGCGGAGAAGGTTTAAACAAAACGGTGTTTCCGCAAGCCAATGCCGCAGCCACACCACCGGTCGGAATCGCAATCGGAAAGTTCCACGGCGATATCACCAGAACCACGCCCAAGGGTGAAAATTTTAGCGAGGTCTGTTCTTCCAGCAAACGAAGGGAATGTGGATAATATTCGATAAAATCAATTGCTTCAGAAATTTCCGAATCTGTTTCATAAAAAGTTTTTCCGCAAACCGCCGCCGCAACACCGATTAAGTCTCCCCGCTTTTTCCGCATATTTAGTGCGGCTCGGGAAAGCAACTCATGTCGTTCCAGCAAAGTTGTTTCACTCCAGTTTGACGGATCGTCTTTTGCAATTTTAACCGCTTTGATCACATCCGTTTTTGTAGCCAGCTCGACTGAAAAAACCACCGGAATGTCTGCTTTGTTTGGATTATTCAGTTGTGAAGGATCGAAAAATTCCTTTTGTTTACGCTTAGACTTGACTTCAGTGTTTCCGATAAAAAGCGGAATTTTTCTGACTTCGCTTTTCTCAGTCGGCTGCCATTTTTTACGGATTATGTCCGCCCATTTTCGATTTTCCGGAAGTACCCAGTCCGTGTCCGGCTCGTTGCAGAAGATTGGATCCGCGAGTGTTCCGAGATTTTCCGGAAAGACCTCTTTTTCACGATTTTGCTGACGTCTCGGTTCAGAGGAAATTTTATCTTTCAACTGCCATGCTTCAAGAAATTGTTTTTCCAAAAATTTCCACGGAACAGTACCAACCCGGATATCAAATGAGTGTCGTAAAAAGTTGTCAGGACTTGTGTTTTCGTCGAGCCGCCTTACCAAATAGGAGATGGCACTAATGAATTGGTCCTGGCTCGTGACCGGTGTGTAGAGTAACAAATTTATTTCCTTGCTCGCCCCTTTTTGTTTTTCCTCCAGCAGAGCCCGCCTCACATGGTCGGCCATGCCTTCCAGCATCTCAAAAACTAAACCTTTAGAAATACCACGTTCTTCCGCTAGAACATGGGTGTAGGCCAGGTCAAACAAATTGTGAGAAGCCAAACCAAAATGAACTGCTACGATATTTTCCGGCTGAAGTCCGAATTCCATCATCCGTTTGAAATTCGCATCAGTTTCAATTTTGGAATCAAAAACAGTCAACGGCCAACCAAATATTTCTGCCTCAACTGCTTCCATCACCAGATTCGCGCCTTTTACCAAACGCATTTTGACGGGGCTTCCGCCGTTTCCGACACGCTTTTTAGCCCACTTTACGAGTTTCTGCTGACGTAAAAATGAATCCGGAAGGTAAGCCTGCAATACGATTCCGGCCTGTAAGTTTTTGAATTCCATTTGATCGAGTGTACGCATGAACGCATCCATGGTTAAATCAAGATCATGATATGATTCCATATCCAAATTGACAAATTTTGCACGTCGTGTTCCGTCGCTATGCAGGACCGTATTTTCTGCTGCAATCCTGTAAAGTTCAGAAAGCCGCTCACAAATTAGATTGAGTTCATTCTCAAAACCGAGCGGATGCAGTTGCGCTACAATATTGGAAATTTTGATGGAAATAGTGTGGATGTCCGGATTACGCAGTGATTCTCCGTAATGCTTCAAGCGGTTTTGCGCTTCACCGTCACCCAGCACCGCTTCACCCAGATGGTTGAGATTGACCAGCACACCCTCAGCTTGTCGTTTTTTTAGATGTTCTTTTAAAATTTCGGGTTCCTCCGGAAGAATTGTACGGCGTGTATCTTCACGGATTTTACGTAAAATTTGGGTATGGGAAATTTGAGGAACGAGGTTTCCGAGATGCAAAAATAGTTTGAGCATCCACTGCTCAAACTGCGGGAAAAAGCGGGGAATACCGTGATGCTTTAGTAGATGAAGGAATTGATCAACCACGCGACGTGAATTTCCGGAACGGAAACTCTGATCAATCAAATGCATCACGACCGTTTTGTCGGACGGATGATTGAGGAACCGACGCATCATCTGATGTTGCTTCAGTTCATCTTTGCTGCGTAAAGTGTTGGCGAGATTCTGCCAACTTTCGGCGAGAGTAAGGGTTTTACGTAGTATTTCCGGATAGTCCGTATTTTTCTGTGCGGTTGGATTCATCCTCTGTCATTATTCAGCCAAGTTAAATCAATCTCTCTCAAAACAAAGAATGGAGGAAATGATCTTCAGTGCCGTTAAACAGGAACTCACGACAGTCCATACATATATCTGGATTCAGGACTAAAGCAAACTTGGAAGTTTTTAATCAACGTTCCTAAGTTTCTTTTTGAAAGGAACTGTCTCAAGAAGTTTGAAGGAAGGAATCATCCACGTTTCGCCGTATAAATTAATGAGCGACGAGGAACCGGAAAATACCAAAAAATTACTGTTTCAGCCGATTAACAATTTTCCAAGCAGTCGGAAGCAGAAGCACGGCCATTGCGATTTTTAACAAGTCGCCCAGAATGAAAGGATAAAGCCCATATTCTAAAACCGGTTTATCCCAACCGATCAGGCTGCCCAACCATAAGAGGCCGAAAGCATAAAGCAGAATATTGCCCACCAATAGGGAAGCGAATAATTTTGAGTAACTGCGGTCAAATCCACGTTCCGCAAACCATCCACAGGCTGTGGCCGCCACTAAAAATCCAACAAGATAACCCGCTGTTGGTCCCATGAAGACAATCAGCCCCCCTTTTCCACCGGAAAATACAGGCAATCCAAGTGCTCCCTCCAGTAAATACAGAGCAACAGTAACTCCACCTAAACGCCAGCCGTATGTCAAGCCGATCAAAAACACGGCAAACGTTTGCAGTGTCATTGGAACCGGAAAAAGTGGTAACGATATTTGCGTACAAAGGGTGATCAATGCAGAACCTGCAAAAGCCAGCAAAGCGTAGCGGACTGCTCTTTGAACATTGCTGTCAGCTTCCCCCGGAAGAAGAGTTTCAGACATACTAGGATAAGTCATTACTTGAGTTTGTGTTTTCATTGTATTCCTTTTCTTAGTCGGGATTAGAGAAACCGTGTTTCGTTCTTTCAGGCATATAGCTTTGTCATAATAAAGTTTAACAATAAATCTCTAAAAAGTGAATCGGTTTTTTGATCTCAGTGATTCTCTTAAACCATTTTTAGCATATGCCAAAACATTTTTGTCATACTCACAACAAACGTAGCGTTTAAATTGTACCTTAATTTAAATTTTAAGTTTACGGTTAATTAAATGAGAATCAGAGTTTTAAATAGTCCAACAGTAAGTGAAAGGGCGTCTCTAGTTTTTGTCAGCCCATGGATCAAGACTGTTACCTCCTACAGTAATATCGATTACTGCCGGGCATCCTGCATTTAGTGCGGCTTTGAAGGCTTTGGCAAACTCCACATTCCTGCTAACCTTAAAGCCTTCTGCACCCATAGCCTTTGCTATAGCAGCAAAGTCTATTGTACCGAGACCCGTTACCACCGGACGACTAGGAAATTCACGATTTTGATGTCTCCTTATTGTTCCAAAATTTTTGTTATTGAATACAAGCACGACTAGACCGTCAAGCTTCAATCTGACAGCCGTTTCGAGCTCGCTCATTGTCATTGCGAATCCTCCGTCTCCAGCAAAGGCTATAGCTGGAGCTTGTGGCCTTGCCAGCTTGACTGCAATTGCAGCTGGTAACGCATAACCCATGGCGCCTGTTGTTGGCCCAAAAAAAGTGCGCGGTTTGTTCCACTTATAATAACGTATCAGCCAGCCACCAAAGTCTCCTGCGTCACAAGTAGTACTGGCATCGTCATCTAAAATGTTCACAATATCATGATAAACTCCTTCAAGGTCAATTGTTCCATCTTTAAGGCCCATTCTGTCACTACGAGGCGTAGTCCTTTTTGAAAAATATTCACTCCTTTCTGCTATTTGCTTTTGACAAGATTTTGACGGTTTAGCACGCTTTAATTTCTTCAAAGCCTCTTCAATCTTGTCCATTGCCTCCCCTGTATCGGCTATTAGGGCGAGATCCGCTCCTATCCAACTTCCTCCTGTATCTTCCGGAGATTGATCAATATGGATAAGCTTTTGTTCCATTGACGGCGATGAATAATTTAATGTAGTAAACTCGTCAAGTCTGGTACCAATGGCGATTATCAGGTCTGCATTCTTCAATGGTTCAGACAGATCATTAGCAATAGATGATGGATGAAGTCCACCCATATAAAGCGGATGCTTGTTAGGAAATGCGTCGAATCTCCTCCAGGCAGTGAAAACTGGCGCTTCAAGACATTCTGCGAAGTGGACCAGCTTATCTGTTGCGTTGTTGCGTAATACTCCTTCTCCAGCTACAATACAAGGACGTTCTGCTGCTTCAATTATAGAAACAGCTTTTTCAACTCCCAGGACTGATGGAGATGGTGTACCCTCAGTTGCCCCACGCCAAACAGAATGCTCAGCACCTGAACTCCTGTCAATATCTTCCGGAAGACTAATGACAACTGGTCCAGGGCGGCCTGAATTAGCAATGTAGAAAGCCTTGTCCACTATTTCCGCCACACGATCAACCCGGATAAGTTCCACCGCCCATTTGGCAACAGGACGCGTGAACTCCACTACATCTAATTCTTGAAAAGCTTCACGATGACGGACATGTGTCGGTACTTGCCCAACGAATACAACGAGAGGTGTAGAGTCTTGTTTTGCCGTATGAAGAGCAATTGACAAATGGGTCAGGCCCGGACCACGTGTGACCATACAGACTCCGATCTTGGCTGAAGCCTTAGCATAAGCTTCGGCCATGATTCCTGCACCTTCTTCATGTCGTGCAGAAACCAAGAGAGGTTTAAGCGAACCGTAAAATGAGTCCATGGTTGCGAGAAAGCTCTCACCGGGAACACAAAAAACGTAATCGATTTTGCGGATCTTAATGGCCGTAAAAATAGCCTCAGCTACAGTCATTTTTCAAAATTCGATTCGATAGATTTAAATGTTATGAATCAGATACAATTCCAAGCTCATTTTGGATTAATGTAAATTTCCGAATAGATGATACAAAGTTTTTTGATTAATGATCTATGATCACAACTAAAAAGGATAGCCGACAAAAAATGTGGTCTGTCCGCCTTCCTCTCCGAAGCCCCGATCTATACGGACAATAATCGTATTAAAAAGGAATCTAGTACCTGCACCATAAGACGAACGCATATTTTTCCACAAGCTGCCCTTATCCGGAGAGACTGTTCCCTCTTCATAGAAGAAGGCCAACTGAAGTCCCGCAAATGTCCCTTTTTCCAGAATATAGTTGAAGGCATTCTGCGCTTCATGCACATACCAGCGGAATTCCACACCCCGGAAATTTGTGTAGCTGTCATAAAAGCGGTTTGTTCGATAGCCCCGCAAGCGGTTGGTACCGCCAAGTGACGTTGCCTTACCGTTTTCAGCTTCGGCAACCTGGCGGGCATAAAGTTCATTGAGAATTGCTTGACATCCGGGTTTTGCTATGTCATCACAGATATATAAACTTTGATAATTTGATCGCTAAATATGGATAATCTTTTCCAGCAAATCCAGGTATAAAAAGTCCAATAGCTTCGTCTCCTACAAATTTATCGATCCATGCACCATTTTTCGTAAATACTTCAGCTTCGATGATCGTATCAGCAAGCACAGAATTCGTGATAAAACTATTTCGATAGTCTTCCCGGGTTTTTAAATTCGGTCGCAAAGCCAAGTATTTATCAAGTGCCATTTTAGCTTCAGCCCCTTATATTTTTAAGAAATAGTTCATTATTTTCGTTTATTATTTTAAACAAATACGCTTTCTCTTCCGAAAGCTTGCAGCCCGGTTTGCTGAAACTAGCAAAAAAATCACCTTTACAGATATTGTAGATAGTTAATGGCTCTAAGTTATCTATCGGTTTAGGGAAAAGAGAACCGTATTGTTTCCAAAATTTTTCATCGGTATAACCCAAAAGCAAATAATTTGATCCTTTGATTTGATTTGAAAAAGCCTCAACTGATAAATTTGAGGTCCAAACGTCTCCCTCATCATAGGGAGTACCATAAGATCCACCAACAACTCTTCGTGGAGTTAAATCATAAGCAATCATACGCTTTTCAAGACCATTTCCACTCTGCCATATCACATGAATAGAGTCGTTTTCATTTGTCAGATCTTCTACAAGTTGAGTAAATTTATTTATTTTTTGATGTGAAACAGAATCAAGGTACATTCCATGAGATGTCTTATTATCTCTGTACCATTTTATTATAGGGCCAGATACTAAACCCAAAATAGCAAGCGAAACAAAGATATATGAAAAAAAATTATGATAACGTAATTTTACTCCGTTCAATGATCTAATAAATAAGTTTACAACAACAAGAATCCAGCCAATTTGATAAATGCTTAGATATCTCGAAAAGGATTCTAATCTTGGACCCTCATAGTGCCCAACATTAAACATGTATAAAATTAAAATTCCGAATAAATAAACAATATACCCTAGTATTAGAATTAAATTAATTGAAATTAAGTCTTTTCTGAATAATTTTTCTTTATTTAAAAAAAACATTAAGCTGATTATTAAAAAAATGTTAATAGTAAATTGTATTGGAGACGCATTCAAAATGAAATCTATAGGCAGGTATTGCAAAATAAAATTAAGAGGTTCTGTATTCAGTAAAAATTCATCTTCAAACAATTGGTCATAAAAATTATTTATGACCAATTGATGATGAGTACTGGATTTATCCGGTATAAAAGCTGTGATTATTTCCTCAAATGTATGATTAATTTTAGCAAAAGAAAACAAAGAAATGTTTATCGTTTTTAAGTAATATTCCCAGCTAAATTTTGAGGCAATACCACAAAACAATAGAAATAGTAAAGATGAAATTGCTTTGAAATAGTTATTAAGATGATTACTTGAATTTCTATTAATAATACATATTAATGATTGATCAATAAATATTAATGTAACGACAGCTATTACAAAAGGCATGAGTCCAAGTTTAAATTGAATTAGACAAAACATTACTGGAATCAATAAAAGTATATCTTTATATTTTCTTTCAGAGTTTAAATAAAATACAATAGCTCCTCCAAAAAAAATTCCAACTGCTTTATCCATATAAATACTTCCGGCTGGCCCTACTCTTACACCAAAAACAAATAAAACACAAATTATCAGAAAAAATGAAATAACTGTTTTTTCCCATGTTCTCCAATGTGTATTAATCAAAAGTGTTATTAAAGGAAACATCAGCAATAAATTCTGTGAAAAATATGTTATTGATTCTGAGTACCCTCCTGAGAATGTATAAAATAAATAATAAAATAAAGCACCTCCAAGAGGATAAGATTTTAAGTTTAAATTATCTGATTCTTTTATGAATCCCTCATTCATGTAGACAAATTTAGCACGTGGACCCCAGTGTCCAAATTCATCCCATGCAAGCATTTGAAAGTTTAACGCCAAAACTGAAAAATAAAGCACAATAACCATGGAAATAGTAAACCCTGGGGTGAAATAATTAGCATATTTATCTTTTTTTGATTTAGGCAAATATAATGGTGATGACAGGATTGAAAATATTCCTAATAAAAAAATGAAATATACTCCAAAATTCAAATTTTGAATTAAAGCACAAAGATATAAAAACGATATGATAGATGAAATTACAATTATTGGAGTTAGTTCTATTCTAACTTTAAATATGCGTGTAAATAAAATACACAATCCTGCAATACTAATTAATACTATAAACTGCATTATGGTTTTTATACCAAGGTTAACTATTCAGAACCCCGGAAAGGTGGGTTCACAGAGCGAGTGCGCCAGTGTGGTCATTGCCCCTGAAAGCCTCTTCGAGACAACCGTGCCTTTTTTCAACACAGTCGAAGAACCAATCAAAACTTATTTGGATTAATGTAAATTTCCGAATAGATGATACAAAGTTTTTTGATTAATGATCTATGATCACAACTAAAAAGGATAGCCGACAAAAAATGTGGTCTGTCCGCCTTCCTCTCCGAAGCCCCGATCTATACGGACAATAATCGTATTAAAAAGGAATCTAGTACCTGCACCATAAGACGAACGCATATTTTTCCACAAGCTGCCCTTATCCGGAGAGACTGTTCCCTCTTCATAGAAGAAGGCCAACTGAAGTCCCGCAAATGTCCCTTTTTCCAGAATATAGTTGAAGGCATTCTGCGCTTCATGCACATACCAGCGGAATTCCACACCCCGGAAATTTGTGTAGCTGTCATAAAAGCGGTTTGTTCGATAGCCCCGCAAGCGGTTGGTACCGCCAAGTGACGTTGCCTTACCGTTTTCAGCTTCGGCAACCTGGCGGGCATAAAGTTCATTGAGAATTGCTTGACATCCGGGTTTTGCTATGTCATCACAGATATATAGACTTTGATCAACCGTGCCTTTTTTCAACACAGTCGAAGAACCAAAAAACTGGTTCAAAACCAGAACACCTTTGTCTTCAGCCAACACAGGAATATAACCGGTAAGATTATAATCTTCCTGATAATATTCTGAATTACCTGCTCTGGAAGATGGCTGCCCCCATTTTTCATACTGAAAACGGTAGCCAATTCTTGGATCGCGTCGATTATCCGTATCATCAAGATACAGCCCATAGCGGTAGCCCCTTGGACTTTTGATAATTCCTGCATTCTGTGCATTGTAAAATGTACCGTTTGGATCAACTAATCCGTATGGTTTCACTGCAGCATCAGAATAGGCGTAATATGCCTCCAGCTGATTATCTAAAATATTTACAGAAAGTTCTCCTCCGGAAGCTTCTACGCTGGTGGCCAGGAGATAATACATGCTGTCCGGGTCAGAATCTATTCCCCGTTGGCCTTCCGGCCAGCCGGCGTTGCGGATTTTTGTTGAAAACCAGGTGAAGGTAAGGTGTTCTGTAAAAAGTGGAATATCGAAAATCGAAAGGATATCTATCTGAAAATCATCATCGAAATATTTCGCTTTACCTCTGAGACTGACTGCAGTAACATCAGACTCGCTTCCGCCAATTCCGGAAACAGTTCCACCAAGACCATAAAAATCCTGTACTCCAGGAATGCTTCCAACTACAGGATAAACAAACCAGGATATTTCAGAATCAAAAGTTTTTCGTCTTTCAAAAAGCAAAGCATGAGCAGAAGTTGTCCAGGTAAAAAAAAGCAACAGGACAAGCACGCCTCTGTGAAACAGATGATACATTTATCAGCAATTAACAATTTTAATCTGAAGTCATAATAAACTGCGGCATGCCCATGCAGTTATGATAAAACGGACGATAACGTTCTGTGTCATAAAAACGTTCCACGTTAATTTTTTTCTCATATTCAGTCACCACTTCAAATGGTATATGATCGTACCGCCCATTTTTTAAGCAAACCATTCTGCCGCTTTTTCCTTCCATTATCAGATCCATCGCCAGGTTACCGTAAACCATCGGTACAATGGAGTCAATTGCATCCGGCTGTCCGGAACGGGTCATGTAACTCATTCTTTGATTGATCGTGTGAATCGTTTCTCCCTTGATGTATTTCGGAGCACGTGCCATCAGTTCCGCACAAACCATATCGCCGATTCCACCGAGTTTTTTGTGACCATAGGGATCAGTTTCCTGATTTGAAAAAATCATTTCCGCGCCTCCAAACATCGCTCCTTCTGAAACCAGCACTACCGAATAATTGCTTTCGTTGTCGCGTCTGTCTTTAACCATTAATTCCGTCAAGCGATCAATATCAAATTCAAATTCCGGAATCACACAACGGTCAGATGCTCCTGCCATTGCTGGAACCAAGGCAGTATATCCCGCATAACGCCCCATCACTTCAATGACCAGCAGCCTTTCATGAGAGCCAGCACAGGTACGCAGTTGGTGAGAGAATTCAATAGTACGGGTTACACAGGTGCTGAAACCAATGCAATAATCCGTACCTGGAACATCGTTATCCATTGTCTTGGGAATCCCTACACAACGAACACCCGCCTCATGCAGCCGCAAACCGTAACTGAGAGTATCATCACCTCCAATCGGGACCAGATATTCGATCCCCAGGTACTCCAGATTTTTGATGATTTCATCAGTCAAATCATTTTCATCCGCATTATATTTTTCCCGTAAAGCTTCAGGGACCTTTTCTTTGACAACTTTACTTGGTTTGGTGCGAGATGTGTGCAGAAAGGTCCCACCGGTTCGTGCTATTTTCTGCACATTTTGTTCTGTCAGGATCTGACAGTACTCTTGATTTTCCAGAGTCTTTGTGCGGTCAATCTTCATAATGCCCTCCCAGCCGTTTCGAAGACCGACAACTCTGTAACCATTTCGATTGGCACGGATAGTTGCTGCACGAATAGCCGGATTAAGTCCGGGAACATCTCCGCCGCCCGTCAGTATTGCAATAGTGCCTTTAATTTTTGACATATTCCTCTATTAATTTAATGTTTTTCGATAAAGAGCCACATATTCTTCTGCCGCCGTTTTCCAGGCAAATCGCTGTTTCATGGCATTGTCCATCATTTTTTTGAATCGCCTTGGATTATTATAGAAAACAGTCACAGCCAATTCAACCTCCTCACTTAAAGCGTCTGAATCTGGATCATCAAAAATGAATCCGTTACCAGTTTCCAGTTTTTCGTCAAACTGAATAACAGAGTCTTTCAAACCACCGACTCTTCTTACGATCGGAAGAGTACCATAACGCAAGCTGTACATTTGATTCAATCCACATGGTTCATACAGCGAGGGCATCAGAAACATATCGCTGCCTGCTTCAATCAAGTGTGCCAATTCATTATTGTAACCATTATACCAGCCAAGTTTTGTCGGAAACTTATGCTGCAACTTGTCAAAAGCATTTGCAATCAAAGGCTCACCACTTCCCAGAACTATCACCTGCACTTCCAAACTTAAAATTTGCGGCAAAGCGGGAAGCAGATATTCAAAACCTTTTTGCCAGGTTAAGCGGCTGACCATGCCGATTACAGGAACATCCGGTAACTCAGGCAGACTAACAATCTCCTGCAGTTTTTTTTTGCACTGCTTTTTTCCCTTTAAATCAGTTGCACTAAAACATGCAGGCAAATGAGAATCGGTTTCCGGATTCCATTTATCATAATCACAACCGTTCAGAATTCCTGAAAAGTTTTCTCCTTTTCTAGCGTATATTTCGTGCAGACCGTGACTGCCAAGTTGAGTTCTCAATTCTTCCGCATATCCCGGGCTGACCGTGTTTACCTGATCGGCAAAATAAATACCGCCTTTGAGTAAATTCAATTGATTGTGGTCTTCAAACAATTCCGCAACAAAATAATCCAGGGGAATTTCAAGGGAGTTCCTGAAAGTTCCGGGAGCATTACCCTGATATCCGGCATTGTGGATGGTCAGAACAGAACCACTTTGTTTGAATTCGTCAGTTTCCTGCTGAGACTGTCTTAGATAAAACGGCAAAAGAGCTGTGTGCCAGTCATTTGCATGAAAAATTTCCGGGAACCATTCCAATGCCCTGCAAAGCTGCAAAACTGCTTTTGAGAAAAGACCAAACCGTGCTGCATTGTCAGGATATTCGTGCAGACCGTCATCGTAATATCCACTTCTGAAAAAGTAGTGATCGTGTTCAATAAAATAAACAGGAACACTTATTCTTTTACCGTCTACTACACCTTCCATTTCAAGTTGACGTACTGCACACAAACTTTCTTCACTTCCCAGCGGTACACCAAGCGCAGGAATGATCGTTTCAGTTTTATGGTTTTCGGGGATTAAGCGGTAAAGCGGCGTAACTATCCGGACATCATGTCCCATGGATTTTAAATGCAAAGGCAACGCCCGTGCTACATCAGCAAGTCCTCCGCTTTTGGAAAAACCTTCAACTTCGGATGCCGCAAAAATAATTCTGAGCCGTTCAGGCAACTTTGGCTCCTTTTGGAATAACTACAATTCCGTTTTCAGTTATCTGAAATTTTTTTCTATCTTTATCAATATCATACCCGATATTTGCACCAGGTGCTATGCGTACATGTTTGTCTATAATGGCCTTTCTTATTTTTGCCTCTCGTCCAATTTCGACATTGTTCATGATAACAGAGTGTTCAACATGAGCAAAACTGTTAACTCGGACACTGTAGCCTACCACCGAATTTTCTACAAGAGCCCCGCTGATGATAGTACCTGAACCAATCATTGAATTAATAGCATGTCCTGTACGAGAGTCATTGAAATGGACAAACTTTGCCGGAGGAAGAGGAGGAATATATGTCAGCACAGGCCATTTTTTATTGTAGAGATTAAAATGAGGATGTAAGCCCACCAAATCCATATTGGCTTCCCAAAATGTATCGAGTGTGCCGACATCCTTCCAGTAACCTTTTTCCTCTTCGTCTGCTCCTGGAATATGATTTTGACTGAAGTTGTAAACAAATACTTTTCCATCAGGAAACATTCTTGGCAAAATATCATTGCCAAAATCATGACTTGATTTTTTATCAGTTGCATCCCTCTTCAGTTCTTTGACCAGAGGAGTTCGTTCAAAAATGTAGTTGCCCATTGAGGCCAGCACATAATCAGAATCCCCCGGAATCGTTTTTGGATTTCTTTTTGGTTTTTCCTCAAAACTAACCATCCGCCATTCTTCATCCACTTCAATAATACCGAAATGATGTGCATCTTTAACAGGCACGGGAATAGCCGCCACGGTAAGAACCGCCTGACGCTTGCTGTGAAATTTTAACATCTGTCGGATATCCATACGGTAAATATGATCTCCTCCAAAAATGCAAACCTGGTCCGGATCTTCATCATCAATCAAGTTCATGTTTTGAAAAATAGCGTCTGCAGTTCCTTCATACCATTTTTTACCGGTCCGCATTTGTGCCGGAACAGGATCGATGAACTGTTTTACAATTCCAGATGAAAAACGCCAGCCTTCACGCAAATGCTGCATGAGCGAATGTGACTTAAACTGGGTGAGGACAAATATATTCAATAAACCTGAGTTTACAAAATTACTTAACACAAAATCGATAATTCTGTAATTTCCGCCAAAAGGGACTGCTGGCTTGGTTCTCACTGCTGTCAAGGGTTTCAGACGGGCGCCTTCACCTCCAGCCAGTATCATGGTCAATACATTGCTCATGATTCTCCTTTTCTATCTTTGCAAATGTGCCGTTTTATGATATTTTTCCAAACACACATCAGTTTTGCTGGGTGACCGAATCTTAATACAATAATCTCATTATTTTTGTTTTGTAACAAGCAAATATGAAAAAGGGAATTCCGGTAAAACAACATGGCGCCGCCCGCATCCCCTCTCCATTTCCGCATAGCAGTAATTCAAACACGAAGAATTCCATTTTGATAAAGACGATGCGCGCATTCTCCAAGATGTAACTGAATGCTCAACAGGTAACGTAAAAAAACAAATTTCTTTTGAAAAGCCATAACCGCATACAAGCTGTTTTTTTTGATATATCAAAAGTCTGGGCTATAATATTATGGAAAATTTTCACCAAAAAATTAGTTCGGTTTGGACTTAATTAAGTATTCAAATATTTTTCAGATTTAGAATAATACAGAATGAAATTTTCAAAAAAATTACTGAGCCAATGTCAAGAATTTGTTAAATCAAATCTCTCAGAATGGCGCATGCTTGATGCAGATTCATCAGTCATGCTTGTCACATCTCTAATCGTCGGAATCGGCTCCGGATTGGGAGCAGTTCTTTTTCGTCGACTTATTGAATGGTTTCAGAGTTTAGCTTACAGTGATATTTCCGGATTACTGACAGAATGGTATTCACTGCATTTGATATTGATCCCCGCTCTGGGCGGAGCAATAGTGGGGCCTCTGGTCTACTACTTTGCCCGTGAGGCAAAGGGACATGGGGTCCCGGAAGTAATGGAAGCTCTTGAACTGCGTGGCGGAAAGATTCGTCCTCGTGTAGTGGTTGTAAAATCCCTGGCGTCTTCAGTTTGTATAGCAAGCGGCGGCTCAGTAGGACGAGAAGGGCCAATCGCCCAAATCGGTTCAGCTTTGGGTTCACTTGTTGGTCAGTATTTAAAACTTTCTGAAGATCGCGTACGCACCCTCGTTGCCTGCGGTGCTGCTGGAGGAATTGCGGCAACTTTTAATGCGCCGATTGCTGGAGCTGTGTTTGCGCTTGAAGTTCTTTTGCGTCGTTTCGGTAGCGTTTATTTTGGAGCCGTCGTTATTTCTGCGGTTACTGCAGATGTAATTGCACATTACTTTGAGGGAGATCAGCGTACTTTTTTAACTCCGGAATATTCATTAAACAGTCCCTGGGAACTGTTGCTTTACACTTTGATGGGTTTTATTGCAGCACTAGCTTCAGTTGGATTTAGTCGAATGCTCTATTTTTCGGAAGATATCTGGGACTTAATCCGTATTCCTGAACCAACAAAACCTATATTGGGAGGAGTACTGCTGGGCTTGCTGGGAATAGCCTCCTATCAAATCGACGGTTTCCCGCGTGTTTTTGGCGTCGGCTATGAAACTATTGAAAGCACGCTATTCAGTCAACTAACTCTCCAAGTTACTTTGGGTCTGTTGATTTTGAAACTTATTGCCACAACCCTGACTCTCGGTTCCGGAGGTTCAGGCGGGATATTTGCGCCCTCATTGTTTATGGGTGCCATGCTTGGAGCTTCTTTTGGTCAAATCGCTCACACATTATTTCCTGAAATTGTGGCTCCGTCCGGTGCTTATGCATTGGTTGGAATGGCAGCGTTTTTTAGTGGCGCTGCTCATGCTCCGATTACTGCTATTCTCATTCTTTTTGAAATGACTGGCGATTACCAAATAATTTTGCCCCTGATGCTTGCTACTGTACTCAGTACAATAGTTTCCAGGAATATCAGTCATGATTCAATTTATACACTAAAATTGAAGAGACGCGGTGTAGAACTGTCGGAGGATACTCAGGCAATTGACCTGATGCAGGGTGTAACAGCACAAATTGCGATGAACTCTGAAACTAATGCTGTACCTTTTGACATGCCTTTGGTTGAGTTAATGAATGCTTTTACCAGCACACATTTTCACGCCCTGCCGGTGGTGAAAGATGAAACTAAATTGATTGGACTGATTACAATTAAAGAACTGGATCAGCTTCGATCCGGAGGTTTACTTGAATCAAAAACCATTGCTGATATTATGACTAACAAAAAACCGGCAACAATACTTCCACATCAGCCGGTTTGGATGGCTTTACGGCATCTGGAAGACCAGGGCGAAGGCTGCGTTCCTGTCATTTCTGAAACAAGTGAAAACACATTACTGGGGGTACTGAGGAGAATCGACATCATTCGGGCATATAACAAAGCGGTATCTCAAAGGGCTCAGGATCAACATCACGATGAAATTCTGAACATTCGAAAACTTAACCGGACTGGACTGACTGAAGTTACTTTAGGCCTGAAATCTCCTATTGTTGGAAAGCGGGTAAAAGAATTACGTCTTGGAAACGACACACTGATGGTTTCCGTTCGCCGAAAAGGAAAGTTGCGCATTGTACGAGGTGAAACTATTTTACATGCCAATGATAAAGTTACGATCTTTTCCGAAAAGCCCAAAGCAGACTTTCTGGAAAATTATCTTAATGGAACTTTGGATGATTCAGAGCTCCCGGAAGAGTCACTCGTCTGTAACCGTGAAGTAGAAATACCTCCGGAATCCTCCATTGATGGAAAACGAATCCGAGATTTGAGTCTACCGGAAGATTGTGTGTTAGTAAAAATTATTCGTAACCGTCAAATTATCCTCCCTCGAGGCGATACTATTCTGTACAGCGGGGATATTGTTGAAATATTTGGAGTTGACGAAAAACTTCTGGAGGCCGAAAGTAATTTGGTCAGCTAATTCGCTGCAGTAACACCATAATACCTTTTTAGAATTGAAATAATTGACCAATCTGGTAGACTGAATTGTAATGTTTTTGATTTCTGCTGTATTTGGAAATCTCTTATATCGGGGAGCCAAAATCCGAACATTGGTGTTTTTCTGCCTCTCATTTCGTACAATGTAATCCAATGTTTAGGATAGTATCAAAATAAATGACAACTTCACCCTTAAAAATTATCTGGACCAAAACAGACGAAGCTCCCATGCTCGCCAGTTATTCTTTACTTCCCATTTTCCAGGCATTTACTCAAGACACAGGAATTTCCATTGAAAGCCGTGATATTTCACTTTCAGGACGCATTCTTTCCTCCTTTCCGGTTAAGCTGACTGAAAACCAGAAAGTTCCGGACGAACTCAAGTTACTCGGCGAGTTGACTCAAGACCCTGAAGCTAATATCATCAAACTTCCAAATATCAGTGCCTCGATTCCGCAGTTGAAAGCAGCAATTGCAGAACTCCAATCACACGGATTCAATATTCCAGACTATCCGGAAAGCCCGCAAGACGAGACTGAAACCAATATCAAAAACCGCTATGCTAAAGTTTTGGGAAGTGCAGTCAATCCGGTGCTTCGTGAAGGTAATTCTGATCGCCGTGCTGCGACTGCCGTAAAAAATTATGCCCGGAGACATCCCCACTCAATGGGTGTATGGAGTGCGGAATCAAAGTCTCATGTAGCAACAATGAATGGTGGAGATTTTTTTGCTAATGAAAAATCCAAAACCATAAAAGAATCAACCTCGGCTAAAATCGAATTTGTAGCAACGGACGGGAATAGTACTGTATTGAAAGACAACCTGTCGCTGGAGGCCGCGGAAATTGTTGATGCAACTTTCATGAGCAACAAAGTTCTGGATACGTTTATCGCTCAACAAATCCAAGATGCCAAAAAGCAGGGAGTTCTTTTTTCTCTGCACCTGAAAGCGACAATGATGAAAGTCTCTGATCCAGTTATTTTTGGACACTTTGTTAAGGTTTTTTATGCCACAGTACTTGAAAAACACCTAGAGACCATTGCCCATTTAGGCTTCAATTTCAACAACGGCATCGGCGACCTTTATTCCAAAATGGAGGAAGATGAGAAAATATCTCCAGATAAAAAAGATGAAATTAAAGCAGACATTCAAGCTCTTTATGTGGAACAACCCGATTTGGCGATGGTTGATTCTGATCGCGGGATTACGAATTTGAATGTTCCCAGTGATGTTATTATAGATGCCTCAATTCCTGCCGCAATCCGGACTTCCGGTAAAATGTGGGGTCCTGACGGTGAACTACACGATACCAAATTCATTATTCCGGATTCCAGCTACGCCCCGCTTTTTGCAGCCACCTTCGAAAATTGTATCGCCAACGGTGCGTTGGATCCAGCCACAATGGGGACTGTGCAGAATGTTGGGTTAATGGCCAAAAAGGCGGAAGAATATGGTTCACATCCGACTACTTTTGAGGCGCCCGGAAATGGAGTTATACGTATCGTCGACTCCGAGAGAGAGATAATCCATGAACATAACGTGGAACAAGGGGATATTTGGCGCATGGCTACTGTCAAGGACGCTCCGATAAGGGACTGGATCAAATTGGCTGTTACTCGTTCAAAAATTACAGGATGGCCTGCCGTTTTCTGGTTGGACGAGAAGCGGGCGCACGGACGGGAGATGATAAAGAAAGTCAAATCCTATCTCAAAATTCATGACACTCAGAATTTAGAGCTTCCGATAATGTCGGTCTATGATGCCGCAAAATATTCCATTGAACGTGCACGTGCAGGGAAAAACACTATTTCGGTAACAGGAAACGTTCTCCGTGATTTCAACACTGATCTCTATCCTATACTCGAGCTTGGCACTAGCGCCAAGATGCTCTCAATCGTACCCTTGATGAAAGGCGGAGGCTTGTTTGAAACAGGAGCAGGCGGTTCTGCACCAAAACACGTGCAGCAATTTGTTAAGGAGTCGCATTTACGTTGGGATTCTCTGGGAGAATTTCTGGCAATGGCAGAATCATTGAGCCACCTTGCACGAAATACGGACAACACCAAGGCCGCCGTTTTGGCAAAAACTCTAAATCAGGCCAATGAACATTTTCTGACACAAAACAAATCCCCCTCGCGCAAAGTCCACGAATTGGACAATAGAGGCAGCCACTTCTATTTTGCAATGTTTTGGGCACAAGCTCTGGCAGGACAAACGGAAGACACTGAAATTCAAAGCCGCTTTTCCGGACTGGCAAAAGAGCTTGAGGAAAAGGAGAATATAATTATTGAAGAACTGAACTCCGCTCAAGGCAAGGAACTCGATTTGGGAGGATACTATGACCCTGATGAGAAAAAAGTCACAGAAGCTATGAGACCCAGTGCTACTTTGAATGCGTTGTTTTCCGCATTCTGAGGCTGAATAATAACGATGGAGTGATCCGGGAAAGCTCCGTCTTAATCTAAAATAATGAAACACACATTTAATAATTTTCGCAGTTTGTTTGCAAAAAACAAATTTAGCATAAAGTTACCGTGTTCACGAATATCCTTAGTGCCTTAGACCCTCAGTACCTTGATGCCTCAGTGCCTAGCTGTCACTGTGTGGTTTTTTAGTGAAAAGTAAAAATTCGAATTATTTGTTTAATACATAAAAAAAGGAGATCCCATGAAAACTGTTAAAGTTGCTGTTACTGGCACAGCCGGACAAATTGGATATGCTATGCTGTTCCGGTTGGCTTCCGGAGAAATTTTCGGCAAGGACACTGCAGTCGAGTTGCAGCTGCTGGAACTCGAACAAGCTTTACCTGCACTGGAAGGTGTAAAAATGGAACTCGACGATTGTGCTTTTCCCTTGCTGACAAATATCGTCACGACTTCCGATCCAAATGTTGCTTTCAAAGACATCGACTGGGCACTACTGGTTGGTTCTGTTCCTCGAAAAGCAGGTATGGAACGCAATGATTTACTGCGGATTAACGGAGGAATTTTTGTTGGTCAGGGCAAAGCTCTCAATGACAACGCCGGCCAAAATGCCCGTGTTTTGGTGGTTGGTAATCCATGCAATACTAATTGCCTGATTGCCATGAATAACGCACCGAATATTTCCAGAAATAATTGGTTTGCAATGACCGCTTTGGACGAAAATCGAGCGAAAAGTCAGCTTGCGCAAAAGGCCGGAGCTGCGGTGCGGGATGTGAGCAACATGACTATCTGGGGCAATCACAGTGCCACACAATATCCTGATTTCTACAATGCTAAAATCCAGGGCAAAGACGCTCCGGCTGTGATTAACGATGAAGAATGGCTGCAGGGAGATTTCATTAAAATAGTACAACAGCGTGGAGCTGCCATTATCAACGCTCGCGGAGCTTCTTCGGCAGCATCTGCCGCAAATGCGGCACTGGATACAATCTTACGAATCATCACACCAACCTCGGAAAATGATTGGTTCAGCACGGCAATTCCGAGCGATGGAAGCTATGGAATTCCTGAAGGGATAATTTTCAGTTATCCACTAAGAAGCAAAGGTGATGGTGACTATGAAATTGTTCAGGGCATAGAATTGAATGAATTTTCTCAGGGAAAAATCAAGGCTACACTTGATGAACTGGAAACGGAGCGTGAGGCAGTTAAGGAAATGCTCAGCTAAATAAAGGAAGCAATGAAAATACATGAATATCAGGCCAAACAAATCCTGGCAAAATATGGTGTTCCGGTTCCCCGCGGAAGTGTGGCTTATTCTGTAGATGAGGCAACTAAAGTTGCGGAGGATTTGGGAACTGAGGTTTGTGTGGTAAAAGCTCAAATCCATGCAGGTGGTCGTGGAAAAGGTGGAGGAGTCAAAGTTTCCAAGGGAAAGGATGCCGTCAGGGAAAATGCCGAGGCAATTCTCGGCATGCAGTTAGTAACACACCAGACAAGCCCGCAGGGTCAGAAGGTAAAACAGTTGCTTGTCGAAGAAGGCATGGACATCAGTAAAGAACTTTATTGTTCAGTTCTGGTAGATAGAGGAAAGCAACGGATTGTTTTGCTGGCTTCCACGGAAGGCGGAATGGACATTGAGGAAGTTGCGGAAAAATCTCCGGAGAAGATTCTCAAAGTTTTCGTTGATCCGGCAGTCGGCCTGCGATCATATCAGGCGAATGAATTAGCATTTGGTTTAAAAATTGACACAATTAACCCCAAACTGATTCGCCTTGCAGCAGCTGTTTTCAAGGCACTTTATCAAGCATTTGTGCAGGAAGACTGCTCACTGGTCGAAATAAATCCCCTAGTACTTACTGGTGACGGACTGGTAGTCGCACTTGACGCAAAGTTGTCTTTTGATGATAACGCCATGTTCCGTCACAAGGACAATTTGGCCTTCAGAGACAAGGATGAGGAAGATCCGCTTGAAGTTGAAGCAAGTGAAGCCGACCTGAACTACATCAAGCTGGATGGAAGTATCGGCTGTATGGTAAATGGAGCTGGACTGGCGATGGGAACCATGGACATCATCAAAGCCTATGGAGGAGATCCTGCTAATTTTCTTGATGTTGGAGGTGCTGCCAGTCAGGGGAATGTAGAAAAAGCTTTCAGAATTATTACCATGGATCCAAATGTAAAGTGTATTTTGATCAATATATTTGGTGGAATTGTTCGATGCGACATGGTTGCCGCAGGAGTAATTGCTGCTTTCAAAAGTGTTGATTTGCAAATTCCTGTGGTGGTGCGTCTCGAAGGAACCAATTCTGAAGAAGCACACATTCTTGTGAACAAATCCGAACTGGGAGAAAGACTGCAGATGGCTGATGGAATCCGCGAAGCCGCCAAAAAAGCAGTTGCTGCAGTTAGCTAACAAGGGCGATGTTTTTTCTGAAACAAAATACAAATGCTATATATCTGACACTTTCCGGAACTCGCAAGCAAGTGTCCTGCAAAGGAAAAACTGTTGCACAGTGCTCCCTTAAAGAGTATAATATTCAGTCTAATCTTTCCAGTGAGTTCTTACACTATCAATGGGGGTGTCATGGAATTCGATTACAAGTGGAAATATTGGGAAGCAAGTCGTGGGTGATGATCGGGGTCACGTAAAAACGATCATCAAAATGTTAGCTGCAAATAACGCTGACTATACACCTGCTCGCGTCGCACTTGCGGCGTAATTGAAGTAGGCGTCTTTCGTTGAGTTTGCCTGAAACGTAGCGAAAGATGTTATCTAAGTCAGGCTGGCTGTTGCATTCCTCCGTAGCAACAGTAAGATTTAAGGAGGTGTTTCAGATTGAGGAGGTTGGTTGCCGACACATTTGAAGAAAAAGAAAAATTCCGACTAAACTTGTAGATGCCCAAATGGAAACTTAGTAAGACGCGGGTTCGACTCCCGCCACCTCCACCACACTCATATTTCATACTGTTCCAAATTATCCCATATTAAAACTAAATCCCATGTAATAACTGGGATTTAAAGATTTAGAGTTCCTAACACATTCCATCCAATTCTTTCACTTCCCAAGTTTTTTGTTGGTATTTTTGTTGGTATATAATATCATTTGTTGGTATTTATATTATTCAACACTAGTTAATAATCTTTATCTTTAATAAATTACCGTTACCCAGTAACGAATAGTAACGATTAGTATCCTAATCTTATTCCATGTGATTCGGAATGAACCGGATCCTTTCCAAACTATTCTAAACAATAAAGTGGATTAAGGATATGAGACCAATAAATAAATTAACTGATTTATCAATTAAGCAGGCAGTCAATAAAGCAAAAAGTTCAACAAAAACCATTAAAATATCTGATGGTGGGGGAATGCATCTTCAAGTTCATCCCAACGGCTCCCAATATTGGAGGATGAATTGTAGAATTAACGGAAAGCAAATAACACTTTCATTTGGATTGTGGCTTCATAAATATCTTCTGTATTCCTCTAGAAGGATTACCTATGCACTGTTCTTCAATCTCAGCATAATCAAAGATTGCTTCAAGCCTTTGTCTCACCCTGTAGCAGGTTTCATGCATACCTTCAGCCTCCAGTTTCCTA
>CABXOR010000013.1 GCA_902513935.1 uncultured SAR324 cluster bacterium | reverse complement strand
TTGATAGTACTTGTAATTATTGACAGATAGAAAAGTGGAGTGACTTCGGCATAGGCGTGACTCGAATACTCGACTGAATCTCTCTCTTCATTCTGAAGTACAATTCAGATGATACCCTTCAATCCCCACTTCAAACACTTATTCCCCTCGCAAGGTCAGTCACATCTTTTGATGGAGACAAGTATGTTGGGGAATACAAGGAAGGGGAATTTAATGGTTAGGGGGTATTCACATCTTTTGATGGAGACAAGTATGTTGGGGAATACAAGAATGGGAACTTTTGGAACGGAACGACATATGAAATAGATAGGAACCTCATTGGTAAGTGGGCGAAATGGGAATTGAAAGTAAAATAAACTCCACTTAAAACCAACCCCATCATCTACTGTGAGTAACTACCACTAATTTTTCAGAGTCAGACCTTGTGGCCCAGTATTTTAATCACATTGCTTGTTTTGGTACCGATTCTCTTCCCCCCACGCACATTGCCAAATTGATGGTTTACTGAAAGATGGGGAATTTTTTGCCCAAGACCCAAATTGACCAACATTTCCTCTATTGCCGGAACTTGAAGTGCATCCAGTGATAATTAATACTATTATTATTATAAAGTAACTCAATACTTTTTTTTGCATTTGTTCTTTTCCTTTCCACGAGCAATATATTTGCTTATTTAATGATGCAGCCTAAAACCATTACTGCATTTGATATTATTTGATAAATTATATGTTAAATCGCAAAGCTATGCAAACATTTTTTATAAAATTATTAATTTCATGTAACATTTTTGGATTAAATATATTTAACTATTAACTATTAACTATTAATTATTAATTATTTAATTATATTTATATCTTATTCAAATCGGTCATTTTGTGAAATATTTTAAACAAACTCACATTCATAGAAAGTTCGATAAAAGTAATTATGGAATAATGGCATACTATATTCTAGATGATTATTCATAGCAATAAAAAACACTACACGAAAAAAACAGAAAATATATTGTTAAAATAGAATCACTTGGATTTGAAGGACTACAGGGACATCGAATAAATTCAAAAGTATAACAAACTCATAATAAAACACATCAACTACCCCCATTAATTCTTCACAGTCAGACGCCCTTCAAGTAAAAACCCCTTTATAGTATGCCCTCGCTTTGTGGTTGCGAGAGCAATAAATATCAGAATTAAATGTAGTTGATTGAGCCAAGTGGACCCCTCTATTTTTTAACTTTTTCTGAACACGTCAAATCTGAATACACTCCCGTAGAAATAGAACTTATTCTTGCGGTTCAGTTTGGAGTTCTCTTGCTGCAAGGTGATCGGAATAAACTGCAGCAGCGATGGTTGCAGGAGCAAAAGAGTCCCCAATGCATTTAAGTGTTTTTATTCCTGCATTGCTTAATCTTTCTGAATCGCCATTCAACGAGTTAAAAAGTCCATCATTTGGTATCCGTTCGGTGACGAGAAGCAGGTTGTCTTATGCTCTTTCGATTTTCCTCTCAGTAAAGATACAGGAAAGTTCAACCTTTTCTGTATCTACGCCGTAAGATTAGTTTGCGTGGCAAATTCCAACGTTTCACGGTGGGTAGCTACAATCCTGTTGGAATTCCCTTTTTCAAGATACAGTTTCAAAAAATTATAGTGCTTTTGACCGCTGTGGTGGGTGTCCAAATACAAACCTTTTTTCCCCACCTGCTAGGTTTTTTTATTCTTAGTTTTACACTCATTCAGCCCCTTGTGATTTCTCTTGCTTACGTATAATCTATTCTTGTTTGTCATATTAGAATAATGAGTAACAAAATAGTATCAAATAACGGTATAGTAACAAAAATTAAGAGCAAGATAAACAGAATATATCCTGTTATTTCATAGTATTAGTTGTTCTTGTCATGTCAAAGCATAATAAAACTTAATTTATGTTTTTCATATTTTAAAACGAAACTATGAAACGTTTAATTTTAATTGCAGTCGTATTATTGCTTTTGGGCAGCATGGGTTATTTTGCAACACAAAACAGCCACAATGTTTCCTTGAACTTTTTCGGGAACTTTTCAATCCAATTATCAGTGTGGATGGTGATTGCCGGTTCCTTTGTCGCAGGATGGGTGCTGACTGAGATTTGGCAGTTTATTTCACATCCTCAGCGTTTTGTACAGAGTTTCCTTGGTAGATTTTCCCGGTATAAAGACAACAAAAAGCAACAGATAACACAAAATTTTGAGGATGCCTCTTTGCTCCGGGATCCAAAACAAGTAAGTAAAAGCTATAAAAAATTACTCAATCAAGAAACTCCGTTGTCGATCAGAGTGCAGTACATTGAACAACTGCGTTATGAAAAAAGCGCAGATGAAATGCTAAAAAAATATGCTGAACTGCGTACCAAATATCAGGGTAATTTGCAGGTATTACTGCCATATTTGAAACTTGCCTGTGAGGTCAGTGAATGGGATCTGGCAGAGAGGTTAAGTCATGAAATCCTCCGGATAACTCCTGATCATCCGGATGCATTGGAAGGACTAAGACAATTTTATATTACAAGACAGGACTGGGTTGGCTGTATTGGTCAGGAAAGGGTATTGCTGAAAAAATTCAGCGGCAGCCTGATAACAAAAAATATTTCAATGACACACGAAGATCATTTACAAAAAGCACTCCGTCAAGACCCAAAGTGTTTGAGTAACTGGTCTTTTCGCTACCTTCCTCAAAAGAGGGATAAAAAAAATGATAAGCCTTTGGAAGCTATCGGTGAAGCAGCACAACTCCAAAAATCAGGTATGTTTTTGGAAGCTGCACGAGTCCTTAAAGAAGCTTTTGAGCGGACCGCTTTTCCAGAATTGCTGGAGATATTAGAGGAGGTTTATCGGGAAAGTGGAACTGACGAGCAAATTTTGGAAATGGTCGGCAAACTGCACAATTCACGTCAGCGCTCAGTTCCATCTTCACTTCTTTTTGCAAAGCTGCTATACCAATGTGATCGGCTGGATGAAGTATCGAAAGTTCTAGATAAAGTGAAACTTCCTGCAGGTTCAACAAAGATCCCTATGTCAATTCTTGGATCAGAAGACAAAGGGCAGCAGATGACTGAAGTTTGGAGTGATCTTTACCATGCACTCCGCTATTTAATTGCAGTCCGCCAGGAACGTTCTGAAGATGCACTGCAGGATGCAAAGTCTTTGCTGAGGGAAGCTAAAATACTGGAATAATTTGAGTATGAAAGTAATTGAGACAGATGGAATTGTTCTCAAAACAATGGATTTTAAGGAAAAGGATTGTATTTTGACTTTCCTGACGACCAAGGCAGGGAAGAAAGCAGGAATTCTTCATGGCGGAAAAAGTTTGAGGTCGGGAAATGCTGCAAAAGCAGAATTGTTTGTTCTTAACCATTTTGAGTTTTCTGAAAAACCGAACATGGATTTGGTTAGAATCCGGAAATGCGAATTGCAGGAAAGCTTTCCTCTTGTCCGAAAAAATTATTCAAAGTTTCTACACGCAATTTACTTTTCGGAATTGTTGCTTCAATGTGAAATTCCTGAATTAGGTTCTCATGAATATTTTGATTTACTGAAGAATACAATGTCTCTGCTCTCAGAGTCTCAAACTGACACTGAAATAAAATTAAATTTTGAAATACGGCTTCTGAAATTACTTGGAATCACTCCAAATCTGGAAATTTGTTTTCAGTGCGGCGGCGAACTTTGGCAGGAAAGATCCGGGCTAAATCCTGCTCCAAAATTTTCAGTTCCGTACCAGTTGGACGCAAGCTCGGGAGGTGTTCGCTGTCCAAGATGCTGTATTCCTAACTCTTACTCGGCTGCCTTGCATCCAGGAAGCTTAGCCTTTTTGCATGTACGGCAAAATGCAAAACAAAGTGATTCTGTTTTTCGTCCAACCAAAAATAATTTAGAGGAACTGGATCATGCGCTTTTTGTATACTTCAGGCATTTTTTTGGCCGAAACCTCAAGTCACACGCACTTTTGAAGGAGAATTTATGGAAAAATTAGAATTAGCAACGCTGGGAGGTGGCTGTTTTTGGTGTTTGGAAGCAGTCTACTCCAAACTGGAAGGAGTCAAATCTGTTGCTCCGGGCTATGCAGGAGGAACAAAACTAAATCCAACTTATGAACAGGTAAGTACTGGAAACACAAAACATGCAGAGGTGATTCAAATTGATTTTGATCCAAAGAAAACGAGCTACGAAACATTGCTGGACTGGTTTTGGCGTTGTCACGATCCTACAACTCTTAACCGTCAGGGAGGAGACATTGGGACACAGTACCGCTCCGTTATTTTCTATGAAAATGAGGCACAAAAAACTACAGCAAACGAATCTAAAAAAGATGCTGAAAAATCTGGAATGTTTGATGCTCCAATTGTTACTGAAATTGCAACATTGCCGGAATTCTATCCTGCAGAAGATTACCACCAAGATTATTACAGTAATAACTCAAATGCCGATTATTGCACCTACGTAATTCGTCCTAAACTCGCGAAGTTAAATTTGGAATAGTTCTATTAAAAATAAAATTGAGTTTGCCCCCCCCGGCTTCCATAAGAATACTGGTCACGGGTATGAATTTCGGTGTTGATTGTTTCTTCTGCGAGTTCGTAGATAAAACGGGAGCGCTTACTGATTCCTCCGGAATAACCTGACGAAACCACCGGTGCTGTTATGAGCAAGTGTCGTTTTGCACGTGTCATTGCAACATAAAACAGGCGTCGCTCTTCTTCAATTTGTTCTTCTGTTCCCAAACTTCGTTGGTGAGGAAACAATCCTTCTGTAAGTCCAATTATGAATACCACCTTCCATTCCAGACCTTTAGCCTGGTGGATGGTGGTCAGAGTGAGAGTATCCTGATTATCTTGTTGTTCGGCTTCATGATCAGTGATAATGCTAGAACCAACCAAAGATAACTCATTTAATAATGCTTCCAATTTATTATAATTACCAGCAAATTCTTCAAGATAACGAATATCTGTTTCACGCTGAGGGGCATTTTCAAAACTGCTGAAAAGCACCTCGCGGTAATAGCTCTTGTACAGTAATCCTATCATGTGAGAAGGAGTTACACTTTCCTCCAGCATTTGTTGAAAAATTTCCAGCAGAACATTCCAGCTCTCAAGGGCCTTTTTAGGAATCAGTTTTTGCAGTTCAACATTGTCTTTAGTAAGACGGACTGCCTGTTGACTCTGGAATACCATGAAAATCCGGTGTGCAGTAGTGTTGCCAATCCCGGGAAGAAGCCTAAGCAGACGCATCCACGCTATTTCATCAAGAGGATTAAAAAGTACTTTGAGAAAAGCCGTAACATCTTTGATATGAGATTGTTCAAAAAATTTAACTCCTGAATGAACAACAAACGGAATACCTGCATGTGTCAGCACTAGCTGAAGTGCTGCAGACTGTACATGATTTCGGTAAAGCACACTCATTCCGTTCAAAGAAAAATCTTCATCCCGGAAACTGAGTATTTTCTCCAGTACCAGTTCAGCTTCATCCTGAGAAGCCCAAACATGATGTACGAGGGGTTTTTCTCCTTCAGCTAAAGAACTAAAAAGGTTCTTTTCAAACTGACGTGTGTTATAATTAATACTTCGGTTGGCAGCATCTAATATTTCTGGAGAACTACGATAATTTTCCTCCATATTGTAGGTGACTGCCTGGTAGTGTTCCGGAAACTCAAGCATGTTGCCAAAATCAGCGCCGCGCCAGCTGTATATTGATTGAGCATCGTCGCCGACAACCATTAAATTTTTGTGCGGCCTTGAGAGCCGGTATAAGATATTGGCTTGAACCTGATTGGTATCCTGATATTCGTCTACCAGGATGTATTGAATTTGCTGGCAAAGTGGGAGCCCTTCACCATGCCGCAAGAGCAGTTCCAGCCAGTTTTCCAGCAGATCATCAAAGTCCATCACTTGTCCGCGTTTTTTCTTGTGACGGTAGGCAGCTAGAATGTTTAGTATTGTTTCTGTGTTTTCTTCAATATTGGGAAAATCTGCAGAAATAAGCTGCTCTAAGTGAAAACTACGTTCATGGTAAGGCTGGTCCAAAATCATTTTTTGAGTACAAAAACGATTGAAGGCCAATGAAAACATGTTTTGCAGAACAGCAGCTTTTGGAAAATATTTGCCTGGTTTCCCTACTGTTTCTGCAAGTGAGGCTTTTATCAAGTCTCTGGAATCTGAGGAATCCAGAATGCTGAAATTATTGTTATAGTTTAGTAATTTAGCATTTCGTCTGAGGAATCGGCTTCCCACACTGTGGAAGGTTCCATGAATAATCTTTTGCTGTTCTGTAGAATTCTTTAAAGCCCGGCCTACTCTTCGTGCCATTTCGTTGGCGGCTTTGTTGGTGAATGTCAGCAAAAGAATGGAAGACGCAGGAATTCCGGAATGAATCAGCTGTGCTACACGGTGAGTAATCACCCTGGTTTTTCCACTGCCCGCTCCGGCAATGACTAGAGCTGGGCCTGTTTTGTGCTCAACGATTTTCCGCTGTACCGGATTTAAAGATGCTATTGACCAGATGGACATATACAGGGCTGGTGAATTTAGATGTCTTTCTGTTTATATTTTCTAACTATAATGCCAAATTTTAGTCTAAAACAAAAACAACTAGCAAAATAATTTCCATGTTTTTTGAAGAAATAAAACAAATCGTTTCGACTTTCCGTGAAGCAGTAAACCTGTTTTTGAGTAGAATCTTTAACAAAGGAGTGCCGATAGCAGAGGATATGACGACCTTGATTTTGTTAGGGTTTGCAATCTTTATCATTCTTTTGTGTCTTTTTGTATGGTATCGGCACCATAGCAGATCACTGAAAAATAAAGCTCCCGAAGTACTTTCCGGGAAGGAAAAAGAGAAGCGCCTGGTACAGTTGGAAAAAGAACATGCCAAAACACTTGAGTTGCAGATCAAGGAAGAAGAAAAACTGCGTGAAGAAAAAGAGTCCGCAAAACTTGCAAAAGCGGAACAACGTGAAAAAGAACTTCAAGAAAAAATTACTTCAATTGAAGAGGAACGTCTGAATCAGCAGGTTCTTCAGCGTGAAATTGAAAAAACTTCTGAAACCGTGGAAACTCCTGATGAGGTAGATTCTTTCCTTGAGCGTCTACATAAAGGTGTTGTTAAAACAAGAACACAGTTACTAGATAATTTAGCCGAAGCAGTTTTAGGTAGAAAAGAAATAAATGAAGACTTACTGGATGATTTGGAAGAAGTGCTCATCGGTTCAGACATAGGTCCGGAAACTACCCAGCGTATTCTTGATGCAATCACAGAGAAGGTGGAGCGTGAAGAATTAAGCAGTCCACAAGTTTTGCAGTCAGAAATTCAGCTGGAAATTCAAAAAATTATGAGTAAAACATATGCCGTCCCCGGGACTGCGGAACGGAAGCCGTTGATTTTGCTTTTTGTTGGTGTAAACGGTGTTGGAAAAACAACTACTATCGGAAAAATTGCTGCACAGTATCGTCAGCAGGGTAAAAAAGTTTTGATGGGTGCAGGTGATACTTTTCGGGCGGCAGCTATTGAACAGTTGGTGGAGTGGAGCAGGAGGGCTGATTGCGACATTATCCAAAAGGAATCCGGAAGTGATCCGTCTGCGGTGATGTATGAAACGGTGCAAAAAGGAATAGATGAGGATTACGATGTAGTGATCTGTGATACAGCAGGACGTTTGCACACCAAAAAGAATTTGATGGAAGAATTAAAAAAAATGGTGCGGGTGATTCGCAAGTTGATTCCTGATGCACCCCACGAAATCCTACTGGTACTTGATGCTACCACAGGTCAAAATGCAATATTCCAGACTCGGGAATTCATGGAAGCTACAGATTTAACAGGGCTTATAATTACTAAACTGGATGGCACTTCCAAGGGAGGAGTTGTTATCGGCATCGTCAACGAGTTTGATATTCCTGTGCGTTACATCGGAGTAGGTGAACAGGTTGAAGATTTAAGACCCTTTGATGCCCAACAATTCACTGAGTCAATTTTTGCTTAACTTTTTGATTTTGGATGTAAATCGGAAATTCAACACCGCAAAATAGATTATACCCTTTTATAAGACAGAAGCCAGAGGGCTAGAGCGAGAAAAATTATATTTCCGATCCATGCTGCAAAGAAAGGGAATATCATGCCTGCACTGCCGACTGCCATGGTTATCTGATTGAGTATCCAGAACAAAATCCCGAGTAAGCAACTGAATGCCAGAGATTCTGCCGCCATCCCCCGTCTGTTATATGATGCAGACAGCCCCAAACCAATCAGAACCATGATAAAAATTTGAAACGGATAGGCGGTCTTCTGGAAAATCGCAACCCAATTACGAGTTACATCTTGTCCTTCACTTTGAAGTTTAAGAGTATTTTCATACAAGTCTAGGAGGGGTTGATGGTGCGGAGAAATGGGAATATCAAAGGGTACAGTGGGCAACTTTTCTGTTTCGATTCTCCATTGTTCAACGTGTTCAAGCCGCAAATTTTCATTCTGGAAAATGTATTTTTGAATATCGTGAAAGATCCATGAATTGTTTTGTTGTTCTCCCCGTTCAATTGCAGTTCTTCCCAGAAGTTGAAAAGGATTTTGCTCCCAGTTAAATGAGGAGATAGAACTTATGCGGCCATTATGTTGGCGATTCCCAAAATAGTAAATGCTTTGTTCTTCTCCCACTTTCCAGAGTGGTGGCAAGCGTGCAGAATTTTCCTGTTTGACCCAAGTCTGATGCATCCATGTGTACAAGTAATTTTGGCTGAAATACGCAAAAGACGCAATCAAAGCAGAAACAGCTAACACAGGAAAAGCCAGTCTCCAACCGCCGATTCCAGAACTACGCATTGCCAGCAATTCAGCATTCTTGTTCAGTGAACTGTATGTAGCAATAGTTGCCAGTAAAACCGTAATTGGTATTATTAGTTCCAGCAGTAGAGGCAGCAAAAGAGCCGTTTCTTGAAGGAACTTCAAAAAACTCTGCCAGTCAGTAAAAACATCTGCCAGGTTACCAAAAAAATTCCCCACCAGACTCATCAATACAAATGCACCGAGAAACAACATAAAATAACGGTTGAACTCTGATGCAATATATTTTGAGATTATTTTGAACGGCATAGTTTCTGGCCCTCATTGGTGAATAAACTTAATAGTATTCAGAACAGGATAAAGTTTCTTATAAAAAGGTTCAAAGTAAATAACAAATCTAGTTAATATTTGTTCAATAGTTAGGGCATTATCTTGCATTAAAGCACTGGATTAGTTCTAAGAGGAATTTTTTTAATGACTATGTTCTGACAATTTAGGAGTCTAAAAAGCAATATTCATGTCCCAATTAATTCTTATACTCGAAGAAAATCCAGAAATTCAAAGTTTAATTGCCGCCTCGTTGAAGGCCAGTGCAATTTCAGTTACTCAAGAATATAATCCAGATTTATTTGTGCAGCAGGCACTTAATCTGGAGCCGGATTTAATTTTACTCAGTAATTCGGGCGGCGATCAAAACTACAAGAATTACAGAGAAATACGTAAAGACCCGCAGCTGAAAAATACCCCAATAATTTTACTTGTAAACCCAAAAGACGAGCTTGACGAAAAAATTATTTCAGAGCTTGGAATTGATGGCTTGCTTCGCAAACCCTTTGAAGCATTGATGCTTCAGGAACAGATAAGTCAATTTGTTGCTCTTGATGATAATTTTGGCATTGAACCGGATAATGATGGTGAAGATTTCAAGATAGACATGAGCTCAATTGACAATCAATTGAATGATATTAAAGAGGGGGAACAAGAAGTAAACTCACCAGTTGAGGAAGGATCTCAAGTAACAGAAGAATTAGAGCAGAATGCCCTGGAACCAAAACTATCTTCTTCATCAGGTAGTGAAATGGATTCAATGATTCTGGATGACATTTCTAAGGATACAGTGAAAAAGGCAGAAGTTGAGCTGGATGAAAATGAAATAACATCTAACGGTCTTGAAACCATCATTGATGAAGAAATGACAATGGACAACGGGTTTGAATTTGATCTTAAGCTTGATGAAGATGGAATTGAAATTGACTTCGAAGAAGTTGTTACGGACACTATAAAAACTGGGACAGATCCTGCCTCAATAGGATTGGTGCAACTTAAGGACTCTGGTTTGGAAGACAAATATGCTGAAAGCCGCATCAAAGTTGAGGGTGAAAAAACAGAACAGGATCTGAAGGCACCAGCGGATATTAATCTTGAAGTAAATGATTTTGAGGATCTGGATGATATCTGGTCACGCTCTCCCGAATTGGATCAGACGCCTAGAGAGGGCCTGACGGATATAAGTTTGGAAGAAGAAGATTCCCAATCCGAATTTCTAGAAAATCTCTCCTCATTTGAAGAGCCAGCCGAACCTTCGATTCAAGACACTGATTCCGATAGGAGGAACACGTCAGAATCAGTTCAGGAATTGGATAATTATGAACTGGGACCTGATTTCGAAGAAACAGTAGAGGGATCGCAAAGTTCACTTGACAATAAATTATTAACGGACTCTGTGGAGCAGGATCTTGAGGAGACAGTTGAAATCGAGGATGCTGAACAATACGTAGAAGATACATCTGCAGACGAATTTGAAGAAGATTTTGATGAGAGTCAGGGAGATGAGGATATTATGTCAATGGTTCATGAAAGTATTGGCGAGCAGGAAGAATCAGCAGAAAGTGCTATGAATGAACTGGAAGACCTCAGTGAACAAATGGAAGCTCTTGATTCTGCAGAAACAGAGTTTGAAATAGAAGAAGAGGAGTTTGAGGAGGATCTGGAAAAAGAAAAACTGGAAGTTGAAGAATTATCTGAAGACGAATTAGCAGTGTCGGAAGATGATTCAGAAGACGAACTGGTAGGATCCATGCTGGATGAACTGGGAGATCTTCTGGAAACGGATGAGGAAGAATCAGTGCACGGAGAAGCTGATTATGGAGATCCACTTTTTGAGGAACTGGAAGGAAGCCTCGCAGCAAAATCCAAAGACTTACAAGATGTTGATGCAGAGTCTGACAAAAAAATGTATGCTGAAATGTCACTTGGACTTGAAGAAGATGTGTTTGAAAGTTGGGATGCTGCTAAGGATGCCTTTATGGGATTTGATCGAAAAAAAGAAATAACTGAAGAAGCTCCGGATCAGACAGAAACGGAGGCAAGTGCTTTCGAGAGTTTTGATGATGAAGAAGAAAAATTTGAAAAAGCGGACAGTTTCAGTTTTACAGAAAATGAGTTGAAGGAGATTGTCACAAATTCAGTTCAGAATGCTTTGGAAAAATCTATTGCAGCATCTCTTGTCGAACTGGCAGTTTCAGAATTAAAAACACAAGTAATACGAATGGATCAAAGCAGAGCCTTGTAAGCCAGGGCGATTTTAGCTCCTAAGCTGGCATTATTACGTACCAGTGCAATGTTACTCTTCAGGCTTTCTCCATGAGTAAGCTGATTGATTCGCTCCAGCAAATATGGAGTCACCTCTTTTCCTTCGATTTCCTTTTCAGTTGCTTCTTTCAGCGCTTCTGTGATTGCTCCTTCAATTAGCGACTCATCCATTGCATCTTTCGGAGGTACGGGATTCCCAATCACAAGACCTCCGGCCAACCCCAAGTCCCATTTAATTTTCATACAACGTGCAATGTCTTCAGGTGTGTCAATTCTGGTTTGAACCATTGAACCGCTGGACGGCGTATAAAATGAAGGAAACTCTGCCGTCTGGTAACCAATTACAGGCACACCGTGTGTTTCCAAATATTCAAGAGTTCGGGGGATATCAAGAATTGATTTTATTCCGGCACAGACTACAGCAACATTTGTATGAGCCAACTCCATCAAGTCTGCGGAAACGTCCATGGTTTTTTCATTTTCGCGGTGTACTCCACCAATGCCGCCTGTCACAAAGACTGGAATTCCGGCAATCTGTGCACAAATCATAGTTGCAGCCACAGTGGTGCCACCACTCAGTTTTTGTGAAAGAACTACCGGTAAATCCCGGCGGCTAACTTTTACCGGATCACTGTTTTGAGCAAACTGCTGAAGCTCCTGCCTGCTCAAACCGATCTTGATCCTGCCTGCTGAAACAGCAATTGTGGCGGGGAAAGCCCCTTCATTTCGAATAATATTTTCAACTGCCAGTGCTGTTTCCAAGTTTTGAGGATAAGGCATTCCATGTGAAATAATTGTCGATTCCAGTGCAACAATCGCTTTATCTGTTTTCAGTGCATCTTGAACTTCCTTGGAAATGTCCACCCACTGTGCTGTCTTATTTTTTTCCATATAATTTGGGGATATAAAATGATTTATGATTTTATTTGTTACTTCTGAAACTAACGGAAACGGCTGTAGCTGTCAATAATCATCGTATGAGAAGAGCCGGATTTAATGATTGGACTGTCTGAAACAGATTCAAGATAAAATAATCATGATGGTTACTGATATTTGTTTATCTGAAAATGAAAATGGGGGATTTTCATTTATCAATCTGATTGCAACTATTGTCAATTCTGCTAGCCTGTTTAGGCTATTTCTTTTTTCAGGAGGGACTATATGAAAATTGGTATTCTTCAGTGTGATTCCACCAATGAAAATTTCCGGGACGAGCACGGCAACTATCCGGAAATGTTTTTGTCGCTTTTTAAATCTATTGATCCGGATTTAGATTTTAAAAATTATGATGTACAGCTGAAGCAGTATCCCCAAACTCTGGAAGAGTGTGAAGCGTATTTGATTACGGGCAGCCGCTTAAGCGTTTATGATGATGAACCGTGGATTCGAAAGTTGGAAAAGTATGTAGTTGAACTGAACAGGCAGAAACATCCTCTGCTTGGCATTTGCTTTGGACATCAAATGGTTGCCAAAGCTTTAGGCGGAAAAACTGAAGCATCAGAACGAGGTTGGGGTGTAGGAGTGCAAAACTACCAAACGGTATCCATGCAAGCCTGGATTGAACCAGCTTTGGAACAATTTTCACTTTTGGCAAGTCACAAGGATCAGGTTACAAAACTTCCTGAAGGTGCCGAATTGATTGCGGAAAGTGATTTCTGCCCTTATGCTGCTTTCAGAATTGATGATCATATTTTGACATTTCAGGGACATCCAGAATTTCAGAAAGCATACTCCAAAGCATTACTGAATCTCAGGAAAGAAATATTGGGTCCAAAAGTATTTGAAGCAGGAATGAAATCGCTGGAGCAAACCATCCAGCCTCAGCAAATAGCAAACTGGATGCTGAATTTCCTCAGGAATGGTGATCCTCACAAATAACCTTTTACGTTCTCGATTCCGGACCTTGCTGTTCCCTTTTTGCTGGAGGATTATGAGTTATTTCCCAGAGCTTGAAATAACGGACGACAAAATTCAGGGCATCAAAAATTGCACAGAACAATCCCGGAAATCCGTCGAGGAATCCTCCTTTAAACAGATAGCGTCTTAGGAAACGGGAAAATGGTTTGAGTAGCAAAAAGCGAATAGAATTTCCTGCAGTCACCTGTAGGCCGGCATTCCGGAGATAACCTGCCTCAACTCCGGAATAGAAATCAAACTTGCTCAAAAACTGGCTGATATTCAGGTAAGGAAAGTGGAGCATATCACTTTGCAGACTGCCGATACTTCCCTTCACTATAAGTTTTTCATGTACATGTTGGTTAGGGAAGCTGGCAGAACCTCTCTGGAATAAACGTAACTGTGTGTCCGGATATTGACTTCCGTGACGCAGCCAGTGTCCAAAGTAATGATTACGGCGCTTGAGTTTGAAAGCTGAATTTGTCGTAGCTTGAATTACTTTTTCTATTTCATCAACCAAATTTTCTGGAATCCGCTCATCTGGATCCACGTAAAAAACCCAATCCTCACTAGCCTGCTCCATCGCGTAACTTTTGTTGACATTAAGGTTGGTATAGTTGGGACGAGAAAAAACACGGCAGCCTAGATCACGTGCAAATTCCAGTGAGTCGTCCTGACTTTCACAGTCAACATAGACGATTTCAGTTGCCCATTTGAGTTGGGGCAATAATTCCCGTAAATGATCAACTTCATTATGGCCGATGATGGTAACGCTGAGATTCATGGAGTTTGGTTTTTGCTTCAGTCTGCTTGCTGCAAGAAAAAATATTGAAAGCTTGATTTGAAAATTATCTGTTGACCAATCTATGACAAGTTTAATATCTTGTCAATGTTGCAGACGTTTTTGGTTGTTCTCTGACGATTATTTTTTCTGTAAAATTGGAATCGAGTGATTAATCAGGCAGCAGTTTTTCTTCTTGCTTTTCTTGCACAAAGCATTGTTCTGTCATAGATTAGTTTGTCAATACGTTTTCATAACGCTAAACTCCGGGAATCAATCTACAAAAGTACAAGGCAGGTCTTATGTTCAAATCAGTCAACAAAGATGTATGGGCTTTTGACGCGGAATGGGTGCCGGATCCGGATGCGGGAAGAAGATTATATCAACTTCTGGAAGATACTTCTGATGCAGAAGTAATCCAAAAAATGTGGGAAGAAGGAGGTGCGGATGAAGAAAATCCGATGCCTTACCTCAAAACCACAATTTGCCGCATAATTTCCATTGCCGCGGTCGTTCGTTCTGAAAAAGGAAATGGAGAGGTGGCCTTGTCTTTGACGGCTTTGCCTCATGATGCAACCGATCCGGAACACACATCAGAGACAGAAATTTTGTCACGTTTCCTTAATGCGGTAGGCGAAAAAAAACCTCAACTGGTGGGGTTTAATTCATCAAAAGCAGACCTTAAAATCCTTCTGCAGCGAGCTGTAGCAAGAGGTATTCAAGCAGCAAAATTTGCAAAACGCCCCAATAAACCATGGGAAGGTTATGATTATTTTGATGCACGTAACAGTGAAGCTCATATTGATTTGATCGAAATCCTGGGAGGTTACGGAAATTCTAATCCTTCACTGAATGAAATCGCGACCGTTTGCGGAATTCCAGGAAAACTGGGGGTAAGTGGTGAAGAGGTAGCGCCAATGTGGCTGGATGGGCGTCTGGCTGAAATTGTAGCCTATAATGAATGTGATGCTTTAAGTACATATTTGATTTGGTTGCGGATGGCTTATTTTGGAGGTTTTTTTAATAACCAGCAATATATTGAAGAACAGGAGCGTGTCCGGAATTTGCTCAGTACAGAAGGGGCCCTTCCGGGCAAAGCGCATTTGCTTGAATTTCTGGAACGCTGGGAAATGTGGTCTCAACTAAATTCATGAACAATATAAGCCGCTTCGGTTAATTCTTTACAGTCATAGATTCTTTCGTGACAGTTACGAGTTTTATCGTGTAATCCTGACCCTGACCGAATGAGAGGTGGTCTTATACTTTTTTGGCACTTTATCAAGCCTATCCCTTCGGCCAGGATAATTTACCGTAGTATTAATAACAGTGACTATCTTACGAGAATTGAAGACTCACGTGATTCTCTTTTTGACATACAGAATTATTTAAAACACCACAGATGTGGTAGTTGTAACAAAGATGTGTTGACACGCGTGTTTGTCAAGTATTTCAAAATTTTATCACCTTTATTTTTTTATTGTACAAAAAATCTAAATATTGTTAGAATAAAATTTTGTCCCGGCTCGTTAAAATTGGTTTGACGCGTCTTTGTTATTAATCAATCATGGAGGATGATATGGAACAAGGAAATGATAAGCTGGAATTGGTGTACGGTCTTGAAGACAAGCCATCGCCAATGGAATCGGCATATGCCGCTCTCCAGCATTTACTCGCAATAATTGTTGGCATCATCACGCCCACGCTCATTATCGGTGGAGTTCTGGGATTGGGTGAGCGGATCCCGTATTTGATCAGCATGTCGTTGATAGTATCAGGTGTGGCGACCTTTATTCAAGCCAAACGAATTGGACCGGTGGGTTCTGGTCTGTTAAGCGTTCAAGGCACCAGCTTTGCTTTTTTGGGTGCAATTTTAACCGCCGGATTTATAGTAAAAGGACAGGGCGGCGGACCGGATGAAATACTGGCAACCATTTTCGGGATTTGTTTCGTGGGTGCATTCATCGAGATTATCCTCAGCCGCTTCATCCATTTACTAAAAAAAATCATCACACCGGTTGTTACGGGAACAGTTGTGATGTTGATAGGACTAAGCCTGGTCAAAGTCGGAATAACGGATATGGCTGGAGGTAAATGGCTGCTGGATAACAAACCTCAATTTTTTGGTACAGTTGAAAATCTGGGATTGGGCGTACTTGTATTACTCGTAGTTTTGATTCTCAACCGAAGTAAAATTCCACTGATGCGGATGGGATCGATTGTTGGCGGAATTTTGGTCGGCTACCTGGTTGCGCTTGCCATGGGTAAAGTCAATTTTGGCCACATGTCCGGAGTGGAAATGATCAGCATTCCTATTCCATTTAATTATGGTTTTGATTTCCATTGGACTGCTTTCATCGGGGTGGCCTTCATTTATGTTATCACAACAATTGAATCCACTGGAGATTTGACTGCGACATCAATGCTCTCCGGAGAACCGGTTGAAGGAGACACGTACATTCAGCGTATCAAGGGTGGTGTTTTGGGAGACGGTATTAACTCTGCAATCGCCGCGATTTTCAATACTTTTCCAAATACTACTTTCAGTCAAAACAACGGGGTCATCCAAATGACTGGAGTTGCCAGTCGTTATGTGGGGATGTATCTCGCGGGATTTCTCGTTATACTGGGCTTGTTTCCAGTCATCGGTGGGTTCTTCCGCTCCCTTCCGAATCCTGTTTTAGGCGGAGCGACAATTGTTATGTTTGGAGCAGTGGCTGCAGCGGGTGTGAACATAATTGCTTCTATGGGCCGTTTGGGGCGTAGGGAGATCCTGGTTATTGCCGTTTCCCTGGGAATCGGACTTGGGCTTGCTTTTGTACCAGAGGTTCTCAGCCAAACTCCAAAAGCGATTCAGCAAATTTTTGGATCAGCCATCACCTCAGGTGGTCTTGCAGCATTAATTTTGAATATTGTGCTGCCGAAAAATGAATCATAATTTGATTCGCTGAAAACTGAATGGGGGCAAACACAAAATTTGCCCCTACCTGCGTGCTTCCACAATTTTCCGGAAAGAACCAGCCTGTACTTCCTCCACCGTCACTCCTGCATTTTCCACATCTTCTGGATCAATCGCTCCGCTGTTTAGTGCACGGAAAAAGAAATTCAGCAAACCTTGACCTGTAGCCGCATCATCAAAAATATCTCCACTCAAAGTGGCTTTTGACGCTTGCTCCACAAAATTGCGCAGACGCACAGTGGATTCCTGAATTTGCTCCAGAAAAAAAGCGGCGTTGGCCGCATAACGTACCGGAATTTGTCCCGGATGCAAATCCCAGCCTTGATAAAATCCATGTGCCAACGAATGCCGGATGTGGCCGTAAGCCAGTTTCCACGCGCGGTGAACGGTTTCCAAATTTTCATGAACTTGCAATGCTGAAAGTTTTTCTCCTCTATGCGGAGCAACGGGCATGATATTGGTTGCGCCATCTGAAAGAAAAATTCCGGAACCGCCAAAGGCCACTTTCATAACATCCCTTGCAAAGTCACAAACTGCGCTGTCCATTGTTTGATAGGCTGCAATCAAATCACAAGAAGCAGTGTAATCATAAGTCCCAAAATGCGCTCCGATGCAACGCCCTTTCGCGGCCTTCACAATTTTTCGGGCTGTTACTTCGCCGTTTGCATTGAAAACAGATTGAGTTGTTTCGATCATAATTTCCATTTTGAGGTCACCGAATGACAACTCAGAGTCGGCCTCCAAAACCTCAAATAACTGCACCAATGCCGCAGCTTGTTCAGGAATTTCAACTTTTGGTAAAGTCACCACAAAATTATCCGGAAGCACACCGCCAGTTTCCGCCAATAAAGTGCTGATAAAAATATTCAAAGTCCGGACACCGCGTTCGACAAACTCTGAATTGAAGGGTTTGATCCGGATGCCGATGAACGGGGGCAAATACCCTTGTTTCATTCCTGCAGCAATTGCTTTAGCTCCCTGAACCGCCACTGCGTCTTCCTCTTCATCCGGACGAATCCCAAAGCCGTCCTCATAATCGAGCCGAAAATCTTCTACAGCCTCACGTTTCATTTTTTTACAAACCTGCCCATAAACCCGCCAGGCGAGCCATGTTGCAGAGTTTGTCGGATCGACACCATTTTTTTCTGCAACAGAAACCAAATCATTAATCTCTGAAACTTTTTTTGGCAAACATTTCGCTCCTTTCAATTCCAGAGCATGTGCAAAAGTAACAAAATTGGGTGCAAAATCGTTTAGATTTTTTATTGCCAACTTACCTATTTTTGGTGCTGTGTCGGTTTTGAACAAATGCGCTCCGCCATAAATCGTATGAACGGGTTGTCGCAAAAGGGATTTACCCGGATAATCGCTTTCAAAAGACTGGTTTGCACTGGAAAGTTGACTCAAGATTCCCGAAGTCCGGTCCGAAGTTAAAATGTTTTTCATGGTTTTCTGTGTTTGAGTTATTTTCTGGATCAGAAAGATAGAAACACTTTAGTTTTCTTGATCCGGAACAATATGCGTTCCTGTTTCACCTCGAAGTGCGGACAGGGCTTCTTCAAGATGCCCTATGGTTACGCGTTTTCCACCACCCTCAATAAAACGAACTGCAGCTTCGATTTTAGGCCCCATACTCCCGGCTGGGAACTGCCCTTCTTCAAGATATCTTTTCGCTTCTGAAACAGTGATTTGCTTCAATTCCTGTTGCTCCGGTTTCCCGAAGTTTATCGCAACGTGAGAAACAGCGGTTAGGATCATTATATCCTTGAATCCAAGCACATTTGCCATATGGGCTGTTGTCAGGTCTTTGTCGATAACTGCTTCAACTCCATTTCGCAAACCTTGACTGTTGCGGACGACCGGAACACCACCACCTCCGCCTCCAATAACTATGGTGCCATTACTAGACAAGGATTCAACAAGAGAAATATCGCAAATGTGTTTGGGTTTCGGAGAGGCAACTACCATGCGCCAACCACGTCCGGAATCTTCTTTCATGGTCCATCCCATTTTTTCTGTAAGGTCTTCGGCTTCTTTCTCGTTGTAAAAATAACCCACTGGCTTTGTTGGATTTTTAAAACTTGGATCATTTACGTCAACCTCAACCTGTGTCACCAGACCAACGACGTGACGCTGGTTTCCGGCTTTCCTCAAAGCATTTTCGAAAGCCTGCACCAGAAGATAAGCCGTCACACCTTGCGTGTTGGCTACGCAAATGTCCAAAGACATTGGCGCAACCTGTTTATGGGCCAGGGCTTGACGCATCAGAACCTTTCCAACCCCGGGGCCGTTACCATGGGTAATTATCAACTCGTTTTCAAGTTCTAACAGCGGCAACAAAACAGCTGCCGTTTCTTCAGCAATGGCAACCTGTTCTTCAGATGTACCTTTTATTCCGGCCGGGTGAATCGCATTGCCGCCAAGAGCAATAATCATTCGTTTGGGAAATTCTTTGTTTGAATTCATGTAATAATGCCTAAATGGTATTGATTTTATTGAGTAACAAAAACATTGAACAATTCGGCTAATTTCCGTGCATCAAGGTTTGCATCCAGAGCCAAAGACAAAAGCAATGCTGATTTTTGAGGATTAAGCAAACCTGACGGAAAAACATTTTTACTTTTAACCGAAGTCATGGTTTCCGCTAGAACCGTAACCCGTGACACCCGAGAGGAAACGACGACAGTGCACCCGGAATTTGCCGTTTCCGTAACGAGTCCATTCACGTTATCAGGCATTGTACCGCCTCCAAACCCTGCCACCACCAATCCTTTACAAGCATTTCCCCCAAAATCGGCAAGTGGCTGATCACCACAACCACCACGAAGTAAAAAAATATCTACAAACGGCAACTCGTCATCATTTCTCAAATGGTCGTGGAATCGTCCCACTAGCGGAGAAAGATTTGGTGATCCGAAAACCAAAAGGCTTTCACCGACAATCTTTCCTATCGGCCCACCGGGATAAGCATGAAAAGAATCCAGTGCCACAGAATCAGTTTTGATGATTTGCCATCCGGGAATCACCAAACCGTTCATTACTACAAGCAATCCATGACTTTGAAGTTGTGGAGAGGTGGCTGCAAGAACCGCTTGAAACAGGTTTATCGGGCCATCCGTGCTGAGTGCGGTGCTTGGACGCATAGCCGCTGTCATAACTACCGGTTTTTTTGGTTTGCACACCAAATCAAGGAAAAACACCGCTTCCTCAAGTGTGTCTGTTCCGTGGGTAACAACAACTCCGTCAACGTCTGAGTCTGCTGTTAACTCCTCAATTCTATGGGCCAGTATTCGCCATTGGTGCGGTCCAAGATTTTCAGAACCCGTGGCAAACATGTTTTCTGAATGAACATCAGCTAGTCTTTCCAAACCTTCAATTGCACTGACAAGGTCGGAAGCAGCTACTCGCCCGGACTCATAAGCCGCATCTGTTGCCGTGGAACCAGTTCCGGAAATTGTTCCGCCGGTGCCAATAACATGAATTTTCGGTTTGATAGTAACCTCTTTTCAACTGTCGTTTACCGTGATTCAAACACCGCAGATATTTGCCAATAAAGACATCCGGAGCGGCACAGAAAATCCTATCTGCTTGAAATAAAGTTCGTGCTCGCTGGCATCAATCGCAAAATCAAACTCACCTTCGTTCCGTGGAAGGGAGTGCATCAGGCCAACCGTCTTGCCGCTTTTTTGTTTTATTTTCTGAAGTCCTTCAAGGGTGAAGTAGAATTCAGCCATTTTTTTCAAGAAATCATCTCGTCCGGGATCTCCCTTTTTCACAGAACAACCGGGTAGATACAGGAGATCCACCGCTTCATCGGCAAGCATTTCTTCGTGCTGGCCAATAGTTAAATCGTTGACTTCGGTGAAATTGGCGTTCATTGTTTTCAACTTTTCTCGAATGACCGGAGGAATTTCTAGACCGGTGGTGCCGGAATAAATCAGTTTTGTTCCCATACTCGCCAGACCAAGTCCGAAAGACTGTCCGGATCGTGCCCTTGACAAGTCCGGAGTAGCGATCATAATGGTCATTTCTTTGAAATCCCCACCCAGTGCCCGATACGCCGTGTACATGTCCAGTAGCCCCTGAGTCGGATGGGTTACGTTTCCGTAACCTCCACTGATGATTGGCGAAGAATCGGTTCCCAATTGCTCGATGGTATCAATAACGCCTTCATCCGGATGGCGCAAGACGATGACATCTGCGTACTGAGAGGTCACTCTAAGGGAATCATAAAGGGATTCCCCCTTTGCGGCAGCAGAACTGACCAAAGGATTGGATTCTGTAATGACATTTCCCCCCAGCCGGAACATTGCCGTTTCGTGACTGAAACGTGTACGGGTACTTGGTTGAAAAAACTGTGTGCAGAGTATCTTCCCCTCAAGCAACGGGATACGGTTGCGCCAAAATGGTTCGAGCATTTCTGCTGTCTTGAAGATGTTTTCGAGTTCTGTAGGCGAATAATCGTCAATGAATATTAAATGCTGCCCTTTGATACCGGTTTTCTCAATTTGCTTAACGATGTCATTTGGGCTAAAATCTACTGTAAGTGTCATAGTTTTCAATCTAAAAAAAATTAAAAATAAAGTTAGGGGTTAGATATCAGCATCGCGGTTCATATCTTTGCTGTAGATGTACCATAGCGGTTCACGTCCGGTGGTATAAGCAGCTTGCTGCGTGAACGGGCCAAACCAGATGAAATCTTCTTTCTGCACCGACAACCATTCCTCACCAAGCAAGTAAAGACCTTGTCCGCCAAGCAGATAAGCTCCATGCTCTTGAACATGAGTTTCCACGAAAGGGTGACAGCCATCTGGCATAAATTTAAGTGTGTGCATATTCATATCGAACTCCAGGTCATTGGGCAACAGGTCTCGCAATAAAACATTGTCCATATCATCGTAGATGTTCTCTTCTATTTTGTTGATGTTGCCAAAAACGGTCCATGGTTTAAGGTCCCCTAAAGGAACATAGCGTTGTTTGTAAAGCAGGACGCGAACTGATTCAGAAGATGTGTTTTCAAATTCAATGCCCATATCCGGGGGTGCAAACGCATAACCTCCGGCCTTTAATTTTTCGGTTTTGCCTCCGACACGAACTTGAAGTTCACCGTCGCCATCCATCACAAACAGGAAGGTCTCAACTCCTGGAGCCTCAACGAATGGTACAATTGTTTTTCCTCCTGCTTCAACGCTTCCGACATACTGGACAAAGCTTGCGCCATGTTTTGGTGAGGCAATAATCGTAAGTTTGCACCCATCAAAACCGGGGATGGAATTGATAACCCTCCCTTCTGGAGGGATGATAGTAAAGATCCCGGGTTTTATAACGGCTCGACTTTCAAGAAATCCTTTTGGGTACGGCATATAATTTTCTCCTAATATTTGGTTTATGTCCCTCAACAGCAAAAAAATTTAAGGGACTGTGGTTTACATTATATTAAAATATTGAACAAATCATATTTCCCTCTTACAAGAAAAATAAATTGTTCTATCTCCTCTCATAATCCTATCAATTAAGGCTGAAAGGATTGAAACAAACCAAGATATGGTTTGGTACGCGGGTAGGCGTAACCATTTCGTTTACTGGTTTGCAGACCGAGTGCAACTAAACTTTCCACAAGCTTTACCGCAGCGGAAATCCCATCGATCACGGGGACACCGAATTCTTTTGAAAGCTCCCCAGCAAGATCTACCATTCCTGCACATCCAAGTACAATGGCTTCGGAACGGTCTTCATCTAATGCTTTCTGAATCTCAACACGGATGAGCTTTGTCGCCTCCGAGTTCGGATTCTCCAGTTCCAATACCTGAACTTCTGCGGCTCGAACACGATGGCACTGCTGTGACATGCCGTACTTCACGGCAAGTTCTTCCAAAGCTGGAATCGAGCGTTTGAGTGTTGTCACTATCGAAAAACCATTTGCGAGCAGAGATGCGGTGTGCATGGCGGCTTCACAGATGCCGACCACCGGCCCGGAAGCAAGGCAACGTGCGGCATCCAAACCGGTGTCATCAAAACAGGCTATGACAGTTCCCTGACATCCGGAGTCTTCTCCTTTCCGGACTTCCTCAAGCAAGCCGGGGATACTGAACACCTCGTCGTAATAGCCTTCGATACTGACGGGCCCATATTCCGGATTTACCGCAATTATTTCGGTTCCGGAAGCAGCAACCAAGCGGGCCGCCTCTCCGGCTTTTTCCGTCATGGATGCGGTGGTGTTCGGATTGACCAGCAATAGTTTCATAGTTCACACTCCTTTTCCGGCATCGGTGCCGAATCGTTCCCTGCGTTTTTGCATGTAGAATACGATTCCCATTGCAGTCAGAATCACGACCAAAGAAAATACTGTGGTCAGAGTTCCCAAGGCGTAAAGAGTGGGGGTTGTGACATTGGTTGTCATGCCGAAGATTTCTAACGGAAGTGTATTTTTGACACCTGAAGTCATCAGTGTTCTAGCAAACTCATCATAGGAAAGTGTAAATCCAAAGAGAGCAACTCCAATCAAACTGGGGGAAATAATGGGAAGTACCACATAACGAATAGTTTGCCAGTTGCTTGCACCTAAATCTTTAGCTGCCTCTTCATAGGATTTGTCGAAGCGGTTAAATACCGCAATCATAATGAGGAATCCAAAGGGTAGTGTCCATGTCAGATGTGCTCCCATTCCGGAACTGTACCAAGCCGCCTCCCACTCCATCAAGTTATAGAGAAGTCCAATTCCCAGGCTGACCAGAATTGAGGGGACAATCAGGCTGGCAACCGTGGTATAAAATAGAAAAGTAGATCCAAAGAATTTTTTTCTAAATGCAAGTCCGGTAAGAACTGAAACCAATATGGTCACAACCATCACAACCAACCCCAATTGCAGCGATCTTAAAAATGCCGCCTTGAAATCTCCAACCAGTTGCTCACCAAACAAGGCAAAAAACCAATGGATTGACATGCCATTCATTGGGAAGGTCAATCCTCCATTGGGCCCTTGAAATGAAAGAATTAAAATAGCGGAAATTGGACCATACAAAAAGAGCACAAAAATAGTGAAAAAAATTGCTAAGATATAAAATTCTTTTCTTCGTCGCTCACTCATTCCTATAACTCCTTCTTCAAGTCAACAACCCTCATCATAAGGGAAACAAGGATCAGTACTACGACAAGTAGTACAACAGCATTTGCCGCTGCAGGAGGATAAAGCAGTAATGAAATTTCATTCCACATCATCACTCCAACCGAAGCACGCAAACCGCCACCCATCAGACGGACAGTAATGTAATCTCCCATTACCAACGTAACAACAAAAATTGAACCGATAGCAATTCCCGGTTTACAGAGTGGAATGACGATATTTGTCAACACCTGCCAGCCATTGGCACCAGCGTCAATAGCAGCTTCCAACACCGAGCGATCGATGCGCATCATGCTGTTGAAAATAGGTACTACCATGAAAAGGGTGTAAAGATGCACAAAAGCAAGTACGATAGCGAAATCTGAAAACAAGAGAAACTCAAGTGGTTCATTCGTGAGACCCAGGCTGATAAGCATGGAGTTGAACACCCCATTTCGACCTAAAAATGGAATCCATGAAATCATCCGGATAATGTTTGAAGTCCAAAAAGGGATGGTGCAGATGAGGAATAGTACAATTTGCCACCGCAATGTCCGGACATGAAAACACAAAAAATACGCTACAGGGAAACCGATTAACAGAGTGAACAACCATGTAAGAATTGTGTACTTGAAAGTATTTAAATAGGTCTTGTAGGTTACAAAAGAACTCAGAGTGTCGTAGTAGTTGGTCCAGACAAAATCCGGAAGTAACATGAACTCACTATAATCCCAAAAACTGACGATCAAGATTGTCACGATTGGTACAATCAAGAATAATCCTAAGATTGTGCTTATCGGAGAAACTTGTGCAATGAGCACAATGGGATTATAGCGTTTCACGGTAATACACTTTTAGTAGTTATATTGGTTACTGGTTATCTTCAAGTGCATTTTCCTACCGAATATACGCCCAAATAGCCCTAACCTCAGCATAAGACATGATGGAGTTAGGTATTTCATTTAATATCTTGTTTAAAAAGTAGATTTTTAGCATCCAAAAGGCGTCCTCAATAGGAGGGTCGAGAGGACCCTCGCTAATTGATTATATTAAGATGCAATGAACTCGTTCCACTTTCGAACCATGTGACGGTTTTCGTCCATTACTGAGTTCCAGCATTCAACTTTACCCATGCGCTCATAGAATGAACCTCCATCACGTTTGGCGCCTGCAGGTTCCATTTTTTGACCAAAGGGGTTGACAATGTCATTTTTCGCCGCTTTACCCTCAAACCAAAAACCCCACTCATCTTCGCTCATGTAAAGTTTCGATGTTGCGGGAGCTGCGGAGTAGTACCCCTGGCGCATCAACAATCCTCCGACCCAACCAGAAAGGTACCAGTTGATATACTCATAGGCTGCATCTAACTCCAGACCAGCGAGATTCCGGGAAAGCCCCAGACCTCCTCCCCAAGAACGATAACCTTCCTTAAGGGGCTGATAGACACAGGGGATACCCATCGAACGCACTTTTGTAATCGCTGGAGACCACATGGACTGGATGACAACTTCACCCGAAGCCATTAGGTTGACCGATTCATCAAAGGTCTTCCAGAAGGCACGAAACTGTCCTGCTTGCTTGGCTTCTGTGAAAATCGCCATCGTCTTGTCGATTTCAGCTCGAGTCATGTTTCCCTTGTCTCCGTACTGCACCTCACCCATTGCCTCACATACCATTGCGGCATCCATGATTCCTATGGAAGCAATATTGAGAATTGAGGCTTTTCCTCTGAATTCAGGGTTCAGCAATTCCGTCCAACTACTGATCGGACGCTTGATCAAGTCCGGTCTAATACCCAGCGTGTCGGCATTATAGATGGTCGGAACCATCGTGTACCAGTTCGTCTCTCCCTTTGCAAATTTCCGGTCTGTGGGATTTTCTACAAAGCTCACAGTATGAGGAGCAGTACCTTGAGCAATTTTTGAGGAGGGTGTGAGTTTACCATTTTTGAAGGTTCCCACGATTTGATCGTAGTACTTCAACTTGCGAATATCCATGGGCTGCATATTCCCACTGCCCCAGACTTTCTTGAGCGTGAAGTACTCAATGTCCGCAATGTCAAAACTTCTTGGCTGAGTCACCACCCGTTGAGCGGTAGAATCCGTATCTAGTGCGGTCATCTGCAAAGTAATGCCAAGGTCTTGTTTGGCACGCTTTGCGATTTCGTTGATATTGGAAACTCCTGTACCAAACTGGCGTAGGGTTACATTTTTAATGTTCTGTGCCCAGATTGTAGGGAAACCGGTAATAGCATTACTCCCTATTGCTGTTCCTGCCACAACTGCAGAACCTGTTTTTAGGAGATTACGTCTTGAGACGCCCTGTCCTTTCTTCGAGGATAACTCTAATGAGTCCTCCGATTGAATTGTCTTATCCATAAACACCTCTATTTGTAGGGCTTTGGGTTAAACAGGCAGATCCTGGGAAAAATAACAGTCCTCCTTAAACCTACTTGCGAGATTCGCTGCACCCCTAAATTAGGATTCAGCTTTCAGCAAGCAAATCCTGAAGGACATGGACGTCCTCCGTAGACCAGCTTGCTATGAACTGCGTCCCTAAATCAGGACTCAGCATTTGAAAATTTTTTTCTGAAAGAATCACTCCAAATTCTTTGAATTCCGGAACTTCCAGACCCAAACTAACCTCCATCCCTTTGTATTCTATTAGTGAGATTTTTCCTTTCAAGAAATTATCCTGGAGTTCATTGGAGTCAGAAGGGTCTTCTTTTTTCAAGGAAATCTTATCTTGTCTCAAGGTAAAAGTTAGTTGGTCTCCTATGGAGCCTTGTACAGGGACTCGGTAACGTTGTCCATCACCTCCTTCAAGCATAACTTCTCTTTTGTCCATTATTTCAATAATTTTCCCTTCAATCACATTGTGGCCTCCTACAAACTGTGCAACAAATTGATTAACCGGAGCATTAAACACTTCTTGAGATGTTCCAACTTGTTCGATGTTTCCTTCGTTCATAACCACTACAAAATCTGCAAGAGCAAGTGCTTCCTGCTGACTGTGAGTCACATGAATAAAGGAGATTCCTAATTCCCTTTGAAATCGTTTTAGTTCTGCCCGCATTTTTATCCGCAAAAAAGGATCCAGTGCAGAAAGCGGCTCGTCCAACAGTAAAACATTTGGACGAGAGACAAGTGCACGAGCTAAGGCAACTCTCTGTTCTTGTCCTCCGGAAAGTTGAGCCGGGAAACGACGTTCAAAGGTCTCCATGTGCACCAACTCCAAATATTTTCGTGCGGAAGCATAGCGTTCATTTTTGGTCATTCCCTTCATTTTCATACTGAAGGCAACGTTGTCGAGACAATTTAAATGAGGGAATAGAGCATAATTTTGAAACATCATAGCTGTTCCGCGTTTAGCCGGAGGAACTTTATTAATCTCTTGATCTCCAATAGTTATGCTGCCTTCAGTGACATCCTCATGTCCTGAAATCATACGTAGTGTTGAAGTTTTACCACAACCGCTGGGTCCAACAAGGCAACAGTAGCTTCCCGCAGGAATATCCAAATTTATACCATTGACTGCGGTGGTATCACCATATTGCTTTACAAGTTGTTTTAAAAATACATCTTTTGAATCATTCATTACTCTTTTTTTAATCTGTTAAATAAAATAATCCAGATAATCTTTAACCAAAATATTAAATCGCTGCAAGACATCATCCAGGCGGTTTATCATCGCTGCCACAGTTTTCCTTTCATCACCCAAACACAACAGTTAAACATTTTCATGCAGCATTAACTAGTAAAAAAACAATTATTTCGCTTTTTCATCCAATTATTGATTACTTTTTCTGATAAGACTCTGAAGTTTCCATCACCATCAGCTGTTGGATGAAGTTGTAAATTTGGGATATTAAATTATTTAATTCTTTGGGTAATGGTGTTTGTGCCAGTGTCGGGCTATGTCGATGCGGCGGCACAGCCAGACATCAGAATGGCTGTTTACATAATCAATAAATTTTTCCAAAGAGGCCGTGCGTCCGGGTCTACCAACCAGCCTGCAGTGCAATCCGATACTTAACATTTTTGGGGAGGTTTCACCTTCGGCATAAAGCACATCGAACGCATCCCGAAGATAGCTAAAAAACTGCTCTCCGGAATTAAAACCCTGTGTGCTGGCAAAGCGCATATCGTTGGTGTCCAGAGTGTAGGGAACCACCAAATGAGGATCTCCTGAAGGGGTTTCTACCCAGTAAGGCAAATCATCCGCATAAGAATCGGCATCGTATAAAAACCCTCCGGCTTCCTGTACCAAACACAGAGTGTTGGAACTGGTGCGCCCGGTGTACCAACCCAAAGGTCTGCTCCCCGTAACACGGGTATGGATATCAATGGCTTTTGCCATATGTTCACGCTCGATGTCTTCGGGTATATTTTTGTAATCAATCCAGCGATAGCCGTGAGACGCAATTTCCCAATCGGCTTGTAGCATGGCCTCAACAGCCTCCGGATTACGTTCCAAAGCCATTGCAACGCCGAAAATCGTCACAGGAATTTTCCGGCTGGTGAAAAGACGATGGAGTCGCCAAAATCCGGCCCTGCTTCCATATTCGTAGATTGATTCCATGCTCATGTGCCGTGCACCTGCGAAAGGCGGCGCGCCGATGATTTCGGAAAGGAATGTTTCGGATGCAGGGTCTCCGTGGAGGATACAGTTTTCTCCTCCTTCCTCATAATTGATGACAAATTGGACGGCAATCCGGGACTTCTCGGGCCACTCAGGATGCGGAGGTTTTTGTCCGTAGCCAAGCATGTTACGGGGATAATTTTCCATGTTATTTCCAAAAATTATTGGCTATATTTGTCAAAAAATAATAACCTTCAATCACGGGCACACCGAATTCTTTAGAACGTTCCGAGGCAAGATCAATCATTCCTGCACAGCCGAGTACAATGGCTTTAGAGCGGTCTTCATCCAATGCTTTCTGAATTTCAACACGGATGAGTTTTGTGGCTTCCGAGACAGGATTCTCCAATTCCAATACCGGAACTCGAACCAGCCTAATCTACTAAAATCAATGAATTTTTTGAAATGCTACCCATTCGAGATTCTAACCGACGAGAAATTACCGTTAATGAGAAACATAAAAAGAAATATATCAATGCCATTATAGGAAAAATTACGAATGGCTCAGTTCCTGAAACTGGTGCATTAGCCCAAAGTTTGCCAATCAGCATGAGATCTTGAAAACCAATGATGTAGGCAAAAGTATCAATTTTATAATTTTTGTCAATACTTTTTTATTTAACGTTTTAGCGTTTATAATAATCAGTTATGCAAAATAATTCGGAAAATCCTTAATCAAAACCTCAACCCGTTGAAGAACTTCATTCAGATGGTGTTTCATTGCGGCCAAGGATGTCCCTTCATCTCCAGAACAAAGTTGTTCAACGATCTCCTGATGTTGATCAACAATACTCTGCATATAGCCACTCATCGGGTAGGTTAGCTCAGAAATAAAAAGTTGAACTTAGTTCCCAACGGTTTGCAATAGGTGAGTTTTGTCCGGCAAGTGGGCGAGTGTAACCCAGGCGGACTTGCCAGGGGATAGACAGTGGTTTTTGCTCAAGGTCACTCAGGTTGCCATAGCCGAATTCAAAATTGATCTCTTTAAGAAAAGCAGCATTAGATTTTCCTGTTGGCAAACTGCTTTCTGCCTGTTGGTAATAATGCAGTTCTGTGCCGGCAAAAATATTTTGCCTCTCAATACTCCAGTTGTAGAAAAGGTGTGCGCGATGCCCTGCAGAGTAATATCCTTTTTCTCCATCAAGTGTTTCACGTTTGCCAACCAGTTCATTTGTGCCTTCTATCCTGAATGCATTCCGAATCCCGTGTGTCAGAGGATACCAATTAAAATGAAAATAGGCACCGACTGAGCCATGACCCTCTCCGGTTGAATTTGTAAAAATACCGCGGGGAGTCCCAGTTGTACCTGTAGGCAGTCGCAAAGTGAAACCGCCGCGATTATGCCAGGTTGTAGTTGTGAGCGTGTCTTTGGCAAATTTAAGTTTGATGTCACCAAGCCCACTTAGATTTTCTGAAGCTAAATTTTCGAGAACTTTCTGCTGAATAGCTGTAGCGGATTCAATTTTGAGAGTAGAGGTTTGTTTTTTTTGCAGTAAAGGTATAGTTGCCTCCAGCATCCACTTTTCAGTCAGACCGTATGTCATGCGGATTTCAAGTCTCTGCTCTTCACGCTGCAACTTACCAACTACCGAATCTCGCCATTCTCTGTCCCAGAGCATAAGTTGCTGCAAAGGTGCTTCTTCTCCATAACCATTAAAAGCCTGATCATAAACCGGTGTATGCTTTAAACGTATTTCGACTTCCCAGACTGATTCCGGCAGGCGGTTTTCGAACTCAATGGCGTGTGTTGGCTTAGGAATCAGGAAGACTGCAACGAGTATGAATAAATAATACTTCATGCGTACACCTCATGTTGAGTATTTTCTGCAAAGGAAATCCAGCCATTTTCGGTCAAGTTTGGAATTATACATTCAATGGGAAATCCTACAACATTGCTGTATGACCCGGAGATTGATTCAACTAAAATAGCACCTAAACCTTGAATTGAATATGCACCAGCTTTATCAAAAGATTCTTTGGAGTTAAGATACCACTCAAGCAGATCAGCATTTAATTTTAAAAAACGGACTTCCGTACAAACGAGATCTGTTATTTGATTTCCGGAAGAGGAATCTAAGATTGAATATCCGGAAAAAACATGATGTGTCCTTCCACTCAATTGAGTCAGCATTGTCCTGGCATCCTGAATTGATTGTGGTTTCCCCAGTATTTTCCCGTCAAAATAAACAATAGTATCTCCTGAGAGGATTATGACATCTTCTGCCAGTTTTGAGTACGTCCTTTGTACCTGCAGGGCCTTTTCATGGGCCATTCGTTTGACAAAACTTTTTGCAGACTCGCTTTTCTCCGGTGTCTCATTAATTATTGGAGTGTGACAGTTAAATTGGAGGCCATATTTTTTCAAAAACATCTTGCGACGAGGTGAAGAAGAGGCCAGGCACAAAGGGCGATGCTGTATAAACTGGGACATTTTATGAGAGTTTAAAGCAGATTGTTTATAAAGTTGCAGACGATGCAGGTAACTGCATACATTCCTGTCTGGAATCAGGATTTCAGTTGAAGGCCATTTGAAGACGTGTACTGAATTTTAAATTTTTTGACTCGAAGTTAGTTTTCACTGTTTTTTTAGATTTTGGTTTGTAAATATTGTCGATGTAGTAGCTAAGTATTTTTCGAACAACTGGAGCAGCAGCTCTTGAACCTCCACCACCGTGTTCAACCAATGCTATCACTGAAATTTCCGGGTCTTCCGATGGGCCAAAAGCTACAAACCAAGCATGGTTCTGAAATTCTTTTTTTAGCTTTGCTTCTTCGTCAAGTGTCTCCATGGTTTTGGTACTGATAACCTGTGAGGTCGCAGTTTTTCCAGCAACATTAAATTCTTCAAACTGAACTTTACGGGCAGTTCCACCAGCTTCATTTACCACTGCAACCATTCCCTTGCGGATTAAGCTCAAATATTCTTTGTTTAAAGGTATTTGTCGAGGTGCTGTTCCTTCATCTTCCAAAAAAAGCCTGGGTGGCATCCACATTCCGTAATTTGCAAGAATATTAATCATATTAATTACCTGAAGCGGCGTAACAATAATATAACCCTGCCCGATTGACATGGAAGGGGTTTCACCACCATACCATGGTTCGTTAAAAACTCTTTTTTTCCAACTGCTGCTGGGAATTAATCCGGCTTTTTCATTCAAGAGCCCAACTCCGGTTAATTTTCCCAGGCGGAACAGGCTTGCGTATTTATGCAACTCATCTACTCCAGCTCCCATTCCTGTATTATAAAAGAAGACGTTGCATGAACCTTTAATTGCGTCATGTAGTTTAACTCTTCCATGGCCCGTTTCCTTCCAGCATTTAAATGGTTCACTGCGTCCTTTAACATGAAAAAACCCATTACAGACATATTCTGTTTTAGGGGAAATAGCACCCTTTTCAAGTCCGGCATAAGCTGTGGCTACTTTAAAAATTGATCCGGGAGCATAGAGACCTTGAATAGCTTTGTTTTCCATAGGATGTTGGGGATTTCCCAAGAGACGTTTCCAATTTTCCGGATCTATTCCTCCGGAAAACAAATTTGGATCAAAATCAGGAAAACTTGCCATGGCAAGAATTCCTCCGGTTTTTGGATTCATGACAATTACCGCACCGCTTTCACCCTTCATTGCATCAGTTGCAACTTTCTGGAGACGGACATCCAGGCTCAAAGTGATATTTTTTCCAGGCACAGAGGGGACAGGTTTTCCTAAAACCTGTAGTTCCCTCCCCATATGATCAACTTCAGCCTGTCGGCCCCCATCGAGTCCAATCATGTAATCGTTCTCAAGAAGTTCAACTCCGGAGTGACCGACAATCTGGCTGGAACTCCGTTTTTCTGCCGGCAATTCTGACCAATCTTCCTGGACAATTCCCACATAGCCGATAAGATGAGAAGCAAAGTTTTTTTGTGGGTAAAATCTGCGTGGACGGACCACAACAGAAACACCTGGGAAATCATCCTGAAATGTTTCCAGATGCATGGCTTTTTCATATTCCAAGTCTTCTTCAAGTATAATAGGCCTAAACTGAGCCAAATCCTGATTGGCATCAATTTTTTCCTTTAGAGCAGAATAGGAGATTTTGAGAGAATCTGAAACTTTGTGCAAAGTTGTTTCCAGATTTGGTGTGTCCTCTCTTATCAGAAGCAGTTGGTAAGCAGGGCGGTTTTCGGCCAGTAAAACTCCATTCCTGTCATAAATATTTCCACGCAAAGCAGGTTCCGGAACCAGACGAATACGGTTGCCCTGAGAAAATTCGAGATATTTCTCGCCATGGGAAATTTGCAGATACCAAAGACGTGAAGCCAGCAGGGAGAAAATCAAAATTACGACTCCACCCAAAATAATGAGGCGAATCCGAATCCGGTCCAACTCTTCAAAATCAAGAAGATTCGGCTTCATGCTGTATCACCTATGAAAAGATTTTCTCCCCAAATTACACTTTGAAGAATAAATGGGGTTACTAGCCCATGCAAAACGGCAAGTGGAAGAGTTGAGGTCAGTATTAAAGAAGATTGGTTCAGCTCAGTTTCTAGCATGCCCAGAAAGGATAGAGATATCCAACCCTCTAGGATTGTCATAACTGAGACAGCAAGGCTGACTGTAAAAATAGTATTTGCGTAAAATAATTTAATTAACTGACGGGCAAGTAACAGAGTTACAAAAAAAGAAATTCCATAAAGCCCTATGTAACCATGCGACAGTGAGTCTAAAATCATTCCCGCAAATACACCGAGAAATGACAGTGAAATTGAAGAATGACGGAATGTCAGCACAAGTATGAAAATAAGCATCCAGTTTATTTTTAAACCGACTGGTTGAAAATAGTAGTTGAAAACGATGTTCATAAAGACACCGATGAACATAAACCCTAAAGAAAGTGTGAATAATCTCATCATTCAACAGACAAATTAGAATCAGATTTGGAAGGCAAAATTGCAAATACCTCTTCTATTTGATTAAAGTCAACAGCACTATCCAATCTTGCAGTTTTGAATAGTTCATGGGGTTCGTGGTTTATTCCACTGACCCAGCCAATTAGGATCCCTTTAGGATACAGATTGCCAAGACCACTGGAAATAACACGATCTCCAATTTTAATTTTCGCATGCTGATTAATTTGCCTCATTTCCATGCCATCGTGAGTTCCATAAATCAAACCTCTAACGCGATTACGTTGAATCAAAGCAGGAACACGGCTGCGGTGGTCAATAATCAGTTGTACTGAAGACTGATAAGGTGAAACAGACTGAATACGGCCGACCAACCCCTCTTTGCGGATAACAATGTAGTTTCGCTGAAGCAATTGGTTGCTGCCGCGGTTTATCAAGCGTATCTGATGAGTATTGTCTGCAGACTCTCCAATAATCTCTGAAAATATTTCCTTGTGAGCTTTTTTTTGTGCAAAGAGCAGTTGAGACCTCAATCTGAAAAACTGTACAGAATTCTCAATGTGCTGATTCAGCTTCTCTTCCATATTCAGCAACTGCTGTTTGAGCAGTTTATTCTCTTCATTAACCTCAATAAGATTTATGTAAGAATTCCAGGTATTTTTTATAGTTGATACGACAGACTGCACTGAGGTCTGCACGGGGTATGTTATGGTTTGTACTACCATTTGAAACCTGGATGTACCTTGTTCGTTATAAGTTTGATACATTAAGAAAAACAGAAAAATGAGGGTAGTAACGATGGAAATATAAAGACGGTAAGTACCGATAAACTTGAACATATTTTTATTAACGAGTGCTTTTTGTCAGTTGATTACTATGGAACAGTATTCTTAAAACTTCAGACAATTTCCCTTAGGAGTACTACGGGTTTCAGCATGTAGTCTGCCTGGTTAATTTCTTTGAGAGCTTTGTGGAGCAATCCTTCTTTACAGTTCTGGAGTGTCAATGTGAAAATCACTGTTTCATCACCTTCTTTACCAATTCGGTGGTACTGCGGCAACTGCTCCAAAGCATATATGTTAATTGAATGCCGCTCAAAGATACTGCCGTAGTGACCGAATATTCCTGGCTGGTCCCGAACTTCAAAGCGTAATGTGTGGCGAAATTGTATGTTGTCCATCGATTCAATATATATCTTCTTGTTAGAAGGAGGAGGAGGGAATGGTTCATGGTGTCTTTGAATTTTGTTCAGGTCAGAAACAATCGCCGAGGCAGTAGGTAGACTGCCGGCACCTTTACCGATCAGGGTGATGTCATCTGCATACTTCCCTGAAAGCGTCACAGCATTTGTTGATCCGGTGATTTTTGCCAGCATATCGTCTTTTTCAATCATGAGCGGCAAAACATAAACCTGTATTCCAAGATCACTGAGTCGAAGATTTGCGATCAATTTAATGCTCCGGCCCATTCGTTCAGCATATTCAAAATCAGCCAGTTCCAAGTGATCTATTCCCTCCAAATTGATTTGCTCAGGCGCAAACCATTGACCAGTAATTAAATAAGTCAGAATTACGAGTTTGTAACGGGCATCAATTCCCTTTATATCGTTTGTCGGATCCTGTTCTGCAAATCCCAATTCCTGAGCCTGTGAAAGCGCAGTCTCAAAAGAAAGGTCATTGCATTCCATTTCACTTAGAATGTAGTTTGTTGTACCGTTCAGAATTGCCCGGATACCATTAATATCCTGTACCTGCAGATAATCTTTAAGTAACCGCAAAACCGGAATTGCTCCAGCCACAGCTGCTTCAAAAAGCAAATGACGTCCGTTTTCTCGCGCGACTGCCATCAGTTCAGCACCGTGAACCGCAATCAAATCCTTATTTGCAGTAACAACATGTTTCCCGTTCTTTAAGGCCTTTGTGATCAGTTCACGGGAAAATCCGCTTCCTCCTATGGTCTCAACAATTACATTAACCTGTGAATCAGCAAGAAGTTTATCCGGATTATCATAAAACAATTCCGGTCTTTTTTCGAACCATGGCCTGGCAAATATCCCCTTAGTATCACTTTCCAGAATTCCCATGAGATTAATGGTTACATCAGGTTCTTTGCTATGTTGTTCTAAAACGTGTGCGACACCACTACCAATTGTACCGAACCCGGCAATTGCTATATTTAACGCTGACATCAGTTTGATTTTTTTATTGTTGAAAATTATTAGTTAACAGAAGAAATTTCTGCAATTGCATCCATTTCAACATCTGCTCCTTTTGGTAAATTACTTACTTCTACACATGCCCGTGCAGGTTTAGAAACATCAAAATATTCTGAGTATATTTCATTTAACTCACCAAATTGACCCAGATTTTTCATGTAAATTGTGACTTTCAGTACACGTTCCAATCCCGAACCTCCTGCTTCCAGAAGTATTTTAAGATTTAAAAGTACCCGGTGACATTGTTCTGCAAACGAATTCCCAACCAGTTCTCCACTCTCAGGATCAAGTGGGATTTGTCCGGAAACATACAGGATGTTACCGCAGCTTACGGCTTGAGAATAAGGGCCTACGGGTGCAGGCGCCTTTGATGTTTTGATAATTGAACGTGGCATTTTCTGGTTTACTCAGAATATTATTTATCAATTTTTCTTTTTAGAAATTGATACCACTGCAAGCGGTCAAAGATACTTTGATCCATCGCGAACCAATCTGCGCAGCCGAGTGTTGCCGCTTCTTCGAGCAATTGCGGCGATTTAATGTTGCCATTAATTATCATTGGCTTGTCAGTATACTTTGCTGACCAATGGCACAAAGATTCTTTGTTTTCAAAACATTTATTCATTGCATGGATAGCGAATGGATGGAATATATCTACACCTGCATTTTCCAGTAATGTCAACATCTTTTTAAGATCTTTGGGCTTGAATCCATCATCAATTTTATCAAAGATGGAAAAGTAATAACTAAGTGGAATTTTGACCGACTCACGTTTCTTGATAGAGTCGACTACATCCAGTGCCAGTTGCAAACGATTCTCAATCTTTGCTGTACCATATTCGTCATCACGATTGTTAAGTTTTATACAACAACATTGATCCAGCAATTGTTGTTCAGTTCCATTTATTTCAATAAAATCCATACCGACTTCTTCTGCACGTTCAGCAGCATGCACAAAATTGAGTACAATCTCTTCAACATCACCTTGATCGAATTCACGGCTGATGTCAAAATCCCGACCAAAATTTAGCACAGAAGGCCCCACAGGTTGTTCACCACAAGCACTTTCAGAAGTCTGTGCACCTGCGTGACTGAGACGGATTCCGATAGTGGCACCCTCTTTTTTTACACCCTGGGCTAATTTTCCCAAACCCTCAAGATGCTCTTCATCTGAAATTCCCAGCTGGTTGACGTGACTTCGTCCCTGCTTTGTCACATAGGCAGACTCCACAATTATCGTACCTGCACCCTGCCGTGCTAAAGAACGGTAGTGTTTGATTATTGGCAGTGTTACTTTGCCATGTACATCCGCGTGATCGTCCACTGTTGGCGGTGCAAGGATACGATTCCGGAATTGAATTCCTTGAGCTTTGAAGGGCTGAAACACGGCCCCGATTTTTGACTGAGCAATTTTCATTGAAATTGAACTAGATTTTGATACGGAAGACATTGCTGTTTCTATGTGTTGATTGTTAAATGATTAACGCTGTACTTTTTCTTCTAAGCCAGATTGACCGAACCGTTTTTTTAGTTCTTGTGAAATATCTTCTAATGTAATCCCCTGATATCCCATCAAGATGAGCAAGTGAAACCAGAGATCGGTAATTTCGTGTATTTGTTCTTTCCTGTTCTCGTTTTTTGTAGCCAGAATTACTTCGGCAGATTCCTCACCAATTTTTTTCAAAATGGAATCTATTCCTTTGTCCATCAAGGAGGCCACATATGAATTATCTGGAGAGAATTTTTTTCGATCCAGGATAACATCATAAACCCTTTGAAACATTGTTGCCGAGGCTCCTGTTTTCATTTTTCAGTATTTCTTTGATCCCTCAGGCCCAGCGTTTCGATTTTTTTACGTAAGGTGTTTCTGTTAATTCCTAAAATTCTGGCTGATTTTTGCTGGTTCCAGTTAGTCTGTTCAAGGAGTAATTTCAGCAGTGGCCGTTCTACCTGAGGCAGTACTTCCGCCAACAGTGAATCTCTGTCGAATTCAACTGAATCCCGAACCAGTTCTTCCAGTTTTAAAGATGCAACCTCTTCAAGGCTTTCTCCAGAATCTGTTACAGACTGAGGCCTGAACAAATTTTTTGGCAAAGAGTCAAACATTATTGTGCCAGTGACATTGGTTATCATCAAGCTCTTGACAGTATTTTCCAATTCACGGACATTTCCCGGCCAGTTATAAAGAGCAAACACACGCATCACTTCTGGTTCTACTGCTTTGCGTCCGACAGCCATTTCTTTGCTCCCCTTCTGCAGAAAATGTTCAGTTAAAACCGGAATATCTTCTCGTCGTTCACGCAACGGAGAAATGTTAAGCGGAAAAACATTCAGCCGATAATACAGGTCAGTCCGGAAGTTTGAATTTTTTATCAAATCTTCCAGGTTCTGGTGCGTGGCAGCAATCACTCTCATATTTGTCGTGATTAGCTCGTGCCCCCCAACTCGTTCAAATTGTTTTTCCTGCAAGACCCTCAAGAGTTTACTCTGGAGCCTCATCGGCATGTCTCCAATCTCGTCCAGAAACAAAGTTCCCTGACTGGCAAGTTCCAGTTTACCATGCTTGCGTTCGGTTGCACCAGTAAAAGCACCTTTTTCGTGACCGAATAATTCTGATTCCATCAACTCTGAAGGAATCGCAGCACAGTTAATTGCAACAAATGGATGCCTGGAACGTAAAGAATGCTGGTGAATGGAACGTGCAATCAGTTCCTTCCCGGTTCCGCTTTCGCCTTGAATGAGTACTGTCAAATCTGTAGCTGCGACTCGACCGATAGCCTTATACAGGTCGCGCATTACTTTGCTTTGACCGGCTAGTAAATTGTCTGCTTTTTCCCCGGATTTTATTCTTTTAGTTTCCGGAGTACTCAGCGGAACTCGAAGCGCACGTTTTACCAGTTCTTCAATTTCATCAATGTTAAAAGGCTTGGCCACATAATCAAAAGCACCGGCTTTCATTGCTTCAACAGTGTTATACATCGTACTCTGGCCGGTCATGACGATAGTCAACAAAGACGGAAATTCTTTTAAAATTTCCCGGGTAAATGAGAGACCGTCTTTTCCGGGCAGGTTAATGTCAACAAAAGCGAGGCGGATCGGATGTTTCTGGAGGAGTGGTCTTGCTTCCAGAACGTCCGCAGCCAGATGAGGAATATAGCCGGCTTGTGATAAAGTGCGT